>CAZLMO010000064.1:0-7267 GCA_964560915.1 uncultured Oscillospiraceae bacterium | reverse complement strand
GCCCGAGATTCCACGCTGACTATATTGTCATCACCTATAAATCCTTTTGCGTTGGTAAACTGGGCAGAAAGTTGATCATCTAAGTCTGTTCTATCAGTAATAAGGACAATTGTAGGACTGGAAAAATAAGTACTTCGCATCAATAGTCTGGTAAGGTACAACATAGTGAAACTTTTACCCGAACCAGTTGCACCAAAGTAAGTGCCGCCCTTACCGCTTCCAAGCGGTCTAATATTGGTCTTTATACTTTCAAGTAATTTATTAGCTGCGTAGTATTGAGGATAGCGACAAAATATTTTTGTTTCATCCTTTGCTGTGTCTGGAAAATATATGAAGTTTTGAATTACATTTAGTAGGTGTGTCTTATCAAATAATCCTCTCATCATTGTAAAAAGTGAGCTTATACCATCAAGAGCTTCATCGTCATCATTTATTTTTCGCCAGGCATAAAAATAATCATAAGGAGTAAAAAGAGTCCCCACCTTATTGTTCACACCATCACTGATTACACAAAAAGCATTGTATTTAAAAAGCTCTGGAATATCTCGGCGATAACGAACCGTTAATTGGGTAAATGCATCTTTAATCGTAGTATTTTCTTTTATAGCACTCTTAAATTCAAGTACCACTAAAGGTAATCCGTTTATAAATACGATTCCATCAGGGATTCGTTTTTCATAACCGAGAATTTCAAGCTGGTTGACGATCTTAAAAAGATTATTGTCTATGTTGTCATAATCAATAAGCCGGATATGCAAATCTTTTTTTGTCCGATCCTCTCTTTTGAAAATAAAACCGTCAGACACCAATTTCATAATTGCTTTATTACTTTCATATAAAGCTGAACTTGGATAGAGTTCAAGTTGGCGAACAATAGTGTCTATCTCATTTTGGGTTATTCCATCGGCAGCGTATTGATTAGTTAAAAATTGTTTGGTGTCGTCACGAAGTAGAACATCGCTTATTTCTTTATGAATATATTGACCATCACTGTGCTGAATTTCTTCAGCTTCAAAAAGTTCAATTACTGCTTGTTCTAGGGTTTCTTCTGTAAATTTCATTTTTAGCTCTCCATAATAGCGAGTCTAGACAATAAAATACTTATAAATTGGTTTAATTTAATATTCTGAATTTTCAGAATATCAATTTGTCTAAGTAAAATAATTGCTATTTTTGAAAAAGAAATTAGGATGCTATTAGCAGGAATTAAAATGGGTATTTTTACCAAATCCTTTATAGGGAGTTGTGCTTGGGCGGAACCTGATAAATAATTTTCAATAGCCATTTTCATTTCTGTATTTTTTAACATTGAATAAATATATATTGCGGACTCAACAATATTTTTTCCTCTCAAAATTACCATGCCAGAATTAATTCTGATATCGTTAAAAGGAATTGCATCACTATAATATGCGGCATTACCAACCGTTCCTCTTGTTGTTAGAACTACATCATTTCGGGATAGTTTTCCTTTTCGTAATTCTTTATCTTTTGCTTCTGTAATAAAAGTGTTGTCTGAAAAATCAAAGCCGATTTTGGTAACATTACCAGCATTAAGAAATAAGCAAAAACCCGTTTCTGACATATCGCCAAAGGTTGGATAATTTGTTCCTCTGTCTCCATCAACCACATCAATAATTTCATTAAGTGAGCCAACTTTCCATCCTCTTGGTATGTCACTACCAAGCTCTGCATTAAATTCTGTTCCACCACCATTGGATTTATAGGGTTTGCCATTTTCGTTCGGAAACTCAAAATCTGTGAACCATTGTTTGTAAATTGTTTGTGAAGTTTCTTCTAATTTTTGAATTATTTGATTGTTTAGGGTAAGCCGATCAAGTAATATTTGATATTCTTTTACGATTTCTCTTTGCTTTTCTATATGTGGAATAGGTAATTCAACATCGCACATTTGTTCCCATTCAAATATTTCTCTAGCACTACCATGTGATTTAAAACGAGCATATCGGTCAAATTCTGGTCTCTTGAACCACATTAATAAATATTTTTGGTCCAATAATTCGTTGTCTATGATTTCAAACACCGGATATATTTTTGAAACTATGCATGGTTTATCTTCGTTTAAAGCTATTGGGATTTTGTCACCCATTCTTGCGGTGTTCGGATTATATGCAAATTGACCTTTTTCAACAATTTTATAATCATGAAAGTCAACACCAACAATGTTGGCTTTTGAGGTCATTAAACATTTATAAATTGAAGATATTCCCTTTAATAGGGTAACTGACTTATCAGTATTAATTACATTGACTTGTCTAATATAATCACCTAATTTCTTATAATTTGATTTCATAACCAATTTCTCTAAATACATTAAGCAAATCTTTTTTAGACTGTTCTTCGGTTTTCAGCAATTCTGCCAGTTCCTTTTGCAATGTTTGCATTTTTTCACCAAAATCTATATTTTCGTCTCGGTTTACAAACTTTATGTATTTACTTGGTACTAAAGAAAAATCTTTTTTTGAAACTTCTTCAAATGTTGCAGAGTAACAAAACTCTGGCGTATTTTGATAAGTCCCCTCAAAATCTACTTCTTGCCAATTGTGATAAGTGCCAGTAATTTTTTGAATGTCGTCAATAGAAAATTGGATATATTTCTTTTCAAATGGTTCCCCTATTTGTCGCAAATCCATAAAAAGAATTTCTTGCTGACGATCACGATATTTTTTTGCAATACCATTTAACTCAATAGCTCTTGCTTTTTTATTTTTATTTAATATCCACAAGGTCACACTTATATCAGTGGTATAGAACAAATTCCTTGGCAAAATTAAAATGGCTTCCACTAGGTCATTCTCAACAAGCTTTCTTCGTATTTTGTATTCTTCACCACCACCTGATAATGCCCCGTTTGCTAGAAGAAAACCGGCGATACCATTTTCAGACAACTTTGAAACAATGTTTAAAATCCAAGCGTAATTAGCATTACTTGCTGGAGGTACATCGTATCCATCCCACCTTGGGTCTTTAGTTAATTGATCACCAGTTCTCCATTGTTTTTGATTAAATGGTGGATTTGCCATTACATAATCAGCTTTTAAGTCTTTATGTTGGTCTTTAAAGAAAGTATCTTCCGGTATGTCACCCAAATTGGCAGATATACCACGGATAGCTAAATTCATCTTGGCAAGCTTATAAGTGGTCGCTATGTTTTCTTGACCATAGATAGCAACTTCTTTTTTGTTACCATGATGACTTTCAATAAACTTAATAGATTGAACAAACATCCCACCTGAACCACAACAAGGATCGTATATTTTCCCTTTATATGGCTCAATCATTTCGGCGATCAAATTAACTATACTTTTAGGTGTATAAAATTCACCTTTTCCTTTTCCTTCAGCTAAAGCGAATTTGCTTAAAAAGTATTCATACACACGCCCAACAATGTCCTGCTGTTTGTCAAGTAAAGTGTCTATGTTATTAATTGTGTCTAGCAATGTACCCAGTTTAGTTACATCAAGATTAATTCTAGAGTAATAGTTATCCGGCAAAGCACCTTTTAAAGCAGGATTATTTTTTTCAACTGTAAAAAGAGCCGTATCTATTTTGAGAGCAATGTCGCTTTGTTTAGAATTTTCTTTTAGATAATTCCAACGGGAAATTTCTGGCAAATAAAACACATTTTTCATAGTGTAAAACTCCACCATGTCTATGTATTTTTCTTTTCCCTCTGAGATTAATTCCTTTTTTCGTTCCTCAAACTTGTCACTGGCAAATTTTAGAAAAATTAAGCCGAGGACCACATGTTTATATTCAGATGGTTCAACTGTTCCTCGTAATTTATTTGCAGAATCCCATAAAGTTTCTTCAATACTTTTTTGTTTTTTGGGCTTTAATGTTGTTGCCATATTAATAATGTCTAAATTATACCCCAACTATTCTAAAATTTTGCTTACTAATCTTATTATGGGATAATTATATATGTCATCATTGCGACAACAAATTGCGGTCCAAAAACTATCTGAAATTATCCGAAATTCAAATGGTAAGAAGAGTGTCTCCATGGGAACAATATTAAGAGAAGCCGGATACTCAAAGCAAACCTCGCTCAAACCTAAGTTAGTTACGGAAACAAAGGGATTCAAGGAAGAAATGAATAAGGTTGTATCCGACAAAAAGCTAATTAATACGCTAAATGACTTATTAAACGCCTCTGAATTAAAAACAATATCTTTTAGCAGTAAATTATCCAACCTGGATATAAAGAAGATAATTGAAAAGACAGGAAGATATAGAGTAGAAAGTATCGTTAGAAATAATTATCGTGCCTATTGCCAGTATTGGGTACCCGACTATGTATCAAGACATAAAGCCGTTGATCTTGCCTGTAAAATCAAAAATCACTACCCAAAAAAGGGTCAGTTACTAGATGAGAAACCTATGGTGGTCCAGGTAGTAAATTACCATAAGTAATATTTGGTAAAATAGGGAAGAATGAAGATGAATGATGCTTATGCGGAGAGAGAATTTGTTGAGGCGGTTGCATTTGTCCTTAACAGGATAAAAAGGGCATTGTTGTTTAATACAGAAAATAATCAGGCGATTGAATATATGGTTGATCTAAACATTAAGCAAAGAAACGGACCAGGATTAATGGAGGAACAAGCAATTCTCCAAAAACTAAGAACAGATGGCATAATTTCCGATGTATCCGAAGCAGATACTGTTGAATTTGGTATAAAAGGAACTCCTAAATATGGGGTCTATAGTCTCTTTCACTTCATGGTTTCCGAAAAATTTAATGATTACTACGACCGCTATCAAAAAATACAAAATGTTACACAGAATTATTGTTGGTTTGACAACAACACATTTACTTTAATCCTTCGGGATAGTTCCTCTTTTAAATCCATTACTTTTGATACCCAACGAGGAAACAGACAGTCATGGGCATTATTCCAGACAATAATTGAACACTGGAAAGTAAATGGTAATAAACCAATCACTGGTGATGTAATTGTTAAGTCCATGGCTAAGTTTGGTTCAAAAGTTGACACAGCTCAACTTAAAAACATAATTTCAAATGTTCGTAATAAAAAGATTAAACCGGCTGGATTGGAGAACAAGATTCATATTGAGTATGATAAAAAAGCTAGTGGTTGGAAAGTAGATGTAAAAAGATAAAAATATCCACTTACGCTCTGGAAAAATAAATATATTTTTTTTAGCTTTGAGATATCCCATTGACACCTGCACAGCGTATCACCTTAGTTAGGTCATGGAGATTGAAGATGTAAATGAACCGATGTTTTATAAGTCATCTGACTTGGCACTGGCTACCACCCTCTCTTTGTATTCCCCTATTAAGAACACTGAATTTGTAGATAACAAAAAAGTACTGTTTATATTTCAAAAAACACCCGAATTGGAAAAACTGATTGATTTGTATTGGAGTGGAGAAATGAGAATTGAACCCCAGCAGTTCTTTAATCAGCTGAAAGTTATAAAAACAAGAATTTATAGCCAGATATGAACCTCACTGAAAAGGATATTCTAGAATTTCAGAAAATATATCAGGAAGAGTTTGGGAAACAGATTGAACTGGATAAAGCAAAAGCCATGGGAATTAATTTATTGCAGCTGATTGGATTAATAACCAAAAAATCACAAGCAATCAATATTAATTCACATATCCATAACGAATGAAAAAAAACAAACCTCGTATTTCTATGAAAGTTGTTGCAAAAGACGGAAAGGTAAAAAGTATCTCCAGTCGCAAAAGAGGAAGAATTAATCGTTTTATTGAAGCTAATTATTCTGAGAATTGTGTCGTTAAAGTGTCGGTCAAATACAGTCCAGAAACATTTAATCAGGGAATATACAAAACCAAAGGCGATTTAGTTTATGCGTTAAAAACATTTCTAGAACCTGGATTATAAAAATACTAAAAAAAATTAATATTAATATGAATCCTTATACAAAAGTACCAAATCTCCTATTTGAAGAATCAAATCTGTCAATCAATAGTAGGTACTTATTTTGTATTCTTCTAAAGTATTGCGGCAAGAAAGATACCTGTTTTCCCAGCCAAAAAACATTAGCAAAGGTTATGGGTTGTTCTGACCGTTATGTCAGAAAACTTCTCAATGAGTTGAAAGTCACTAAAATTATTTATGTAAGAAGGACTGGTTTCAATAAACCAAACACATACAAAGTCAGTAAAGACCTAATGAGGATTCAGGGTTCCTCTCCTAATATGGTGAGTGATGATAAACCTATATCCTCTCATATAGGAACTCCTGTTCCTCTCCATACAGCTTCACAACTTCCTACTAATAGTAACTATATAAAAGAAAAAGATAAAAACTCTAAAAACTCATCTAAAGCATTAGAAAAATGCAAAGAAAAACTTAAAAGAATGGGTTTCAATGTCGGTTCTAATACCAAGCAAATTAGTTTTTCCAAGCAGGGAGGTAACGCCTATTGAAAAAATGAGTTACAATTAAGGTGCAACCAACCTACTACGGAGATCTTTTTTAATAGCCGTCTTTGGACAATCTGGGATCTCTCAGGTTGGTTGCACCAAGGGCGGCTATTTAAGTTTTATTAATATTTATTTAAAAAAATATGAAAAAAGTTTTTGTTTATTGTAGAAAATCATCCGAGCAGGAGGATAGGCAGATATTATCACTTGATTCACAAGAGAGTGAATTGTTGAAAGTAGTTGAATTTAACAATTTATCAGTTGTTCACACTTATAAGGAATCTGGTAGTGCTCATGTAATTGGCAGAAAAATGTTTAATGAGATGATGATTAGAATTGAAAACGGAGAAGCACAGGGATTGGTTGTCTGGGACGAATCTAGGATCGCTAGAAATTCAATGGATGGGGGCAAAGTAATTTATATGATGGATTTGGGGCAAATAACGGAAATATACAAACCAGGAAGAATATATAAAAACACTCCTGATGATAAAAGTTGGATGAGTATGGTCTTTATGATGTCTAAGAAAGAGTCTGACGATAAAGGTGTTAATGTAAAAAGAGGGCTTATGAGAAAAGCCAATATGGGATATTTGCCTAGTGGAGCAAAACCCGGATATATGAACGATAAGTATGCTGAAAAAGGAAATAAAACTATACAGATTGATACAGAGAGATTTCCCCTTATTGCCAAAGCATGGGATGCGTTAGTAAACAAAGGATGGTCCGTCGCAAAAATATTGCGTATCTTAAATAGTGAATGGGGATACCGGTCCCCTATTAAAAAAAAGATCGGGGGTAAACCAATGAGTAGAAGTC
>CAZLMO010000063.1:6210-10780 GCA_964560915.1 uncultured Oscillospiraceae bacterium | reverse complement strand
CGGCGTGCATCTCCGTCAACGACGAGATCATCCACGGCTTCCCGGGCAGCCGGGTTCTGGTCGAGGGCGATATCGTCACCATTGACGTGGGCGCGTGCGTGGCAGGATACCACGGCGACAATGCTGCGACTTTCGCAGTCGGCAAAATCTCTCCGGAAACCCAGCGGCTGCTGGACACCACGCGCGAAGGCCTTTATCAGGGCATTGCGCAGGCGATTACGGGCAACCGGATCGGAGATATTTCCTGGGCCGTGCAGTCCTATGTCGAGGAGAGAGGCTATTCCGTAATCCGCAACTATACGGGGCACGGAGTGGGCCGCGACATCCACGAAGATCCGGAAGTCCCGAATTTTGGCAAGCCCGGCCATGGGCTGCGGCTGGTTAACGGCATGGTCATCGCCATTGAGCCGATGGTCAATGCCGGCGGTCGCTTTACCCATACCGATTCTAACGGCTGGACGGTTCGGACCTCGGACGGAAGCTATTCCGCCCACTTTGAGCACACCATAGCAATCACAAAAGACGGCCCTGTCATTTTGACATTGCCGTAAGAGGTGTAGGATGCTCAGACAAGTAGTTCAGTCGAAAGCCGGAAAAGATTGCGGAGGTTTCTTCGTCATTCTTGCGGAAAATGATGGCTTTGCGTATATTGCGGACGGCAGGCTGCGTAAAGTGGAAAAGCCGAAACGCAAAAACGCAAGGCACCTGGCGCCGACCAATACGGTGCTCGGGCCGGAAGACTGCGAAACAAACAAAAAACTCCGCGCCGCGCTTGCGGAATTCAACATGACAGACGAGGGAGGGAATTCGCTTGTCCAAAGAAGACGTGATTGAAATAGAAGGAACCGTCGTGGAATCTCTTCCAAACGCTCAGTTTAAGGTCGCGTTACCCAACGGTTACCAGATTTTAGCCCATATTTCCGGAAAGCTCCGCATGAATTTCATCCGGATACTCCCCGGAGATAAGGTGACGGTCGAGATGTCGCCATACGATCTCACCAAAGGGCGCATCACATGGCGTTCCAAGTGAAGGAGGTATAATTTATGAAAGTCAGACCTTCCGTAAAACCTATCTGCGAAAAATGCAAGATCATCAAACGCAAAGGCCGCCTGATGGTTATTTGCTCCAATCCGAAACACAAACAGCGTCAGGGCTGATTCAAGAAGAACGGAGGTGCAAGTTATTCTATGGCTCGTATAGCTGGTATTGACCTGCCGAAGAACAAGAGGATCGAAATCGGTCTCACTTATGTTTATGGCATCGGCCGCACAACCGCTTCCAAGATCCTTACCGAAACCGGCATTGATCCCTCGATCCGTGTCAAAGATCTTAGCGAAGACGATGCTGCCACCCTGCGTGAATACATCGACAAACATTTTGTCGTGGAAGGCGATCTGCGCCGCGAAACCGCAATGGACATCAAGCGTCTGGTGGAAATCGGATGCTACCGCGGGATCCGTCACAGAAAAGGTCTCCCGGTTCGCGGACAGAGAACCAAGACGAACGCAAGAACCCGCAAAGGTCCGAAGAAGACCATTGCCAACAAGAAGAAATAATCAAGAGGGAGGGACATAACACAAAATGCCGAAAGCTGCTGCTACTGCTAAAAAAGCTGTTTCCCGCCGCCGTAAAGAAAAAAAGAATATTGAACGTGGTTCCGCCCATATTCAGTCCACCTTCAATAATACCATCGTGACCATCACCGATGTTCGCGGCAACGCGATCTCTTGGGCAAGCGCCGGGGGCTTAGGTTTCCGTGGCTCCAGAAAATCCACACCGTATGCCGCGCAGACCGCCGCCGAGACCGCTGCGAAAGCCGCGATGGAGCATGGCCTCAAAACGGTGGAAGTTTACGTAAAAGGCCCGGGTTCCGGTCGTGAATCCGCAATCCGTGCGCTGCAATCCGCCGGCCTCGAAGTGACGCTGATTAAGGATGTCACTCCGATCCCGCACAACGGATGCCGCCCGCCGAAGAGACGTCGCGTATAGTTCTATACCATTAATTGGAGGTGTCATTTACAACATGGCAAGATATACAGGCTCCGTTTGCAGACTGTGCCGCCGTGAGGGCAAGAAGCTCTTCCTCAAGGGGGAAAGGTGCTTCAGCGATAAATGCGCGATAGGCCGCAGAGCGTATGCCCCCGGTATGCATGGCCAGAGCCGCAAAAAGACTTCCGAATACGGAATCCAGCTGCGTGCAAAACAGCAGGCCAAGAGATATTACGGCGTTCTGGAGAGCCAGTTTGCCCATTATTTCGAGCTTGCCACCAAGCAATCCGGCCAGACCGGTGAAAACCTGCTCAGAATACTTGAAAGCCGCATGGACAATGTGGTCTATCGCGCCGGCCTCGCTTCCTCCAGAAAAGAAGCCCGCCAGCTGGTTGGTCACGGCCACTATACCCTCAACGGCCATAAAGCAGACATCCCTTCCATCCTGACGAAAGCCGGCGATACGATCGCCGTTACCGAAAAGAGTCGTTCCAGCGAGAAGCTCAAAGCGGTCGTCGAGGCCAACAGTGCGCATCCGATCCCGAAATGGCTGGAAGTTGATCCCGAAAAAATGCTCGTCAAAATTAACGAGCTCCCGAACCGCGAGGATATCGACCTCGACGTCGAGGAGCACCTGATCGTCGAGCTGTATTCCAAGTAACCAGTTTGCCGAACGAAACTGACAGGGGAATGCGGATTAGGGTTTTATAACCCCGTTAAGGAGGGACTTAGATGTTAGAAATAGAAAAGCCGAGAATCGAAGCCGAAGTGGACGAGAACAACCCGAATTACGGCAAGTTCATCGTCGAACCGCTGGAGCGCGGATTCGGAACGACACTCGGCAACAGCCTGAGACGCGTACTGCTCTCCTCCCTTCCCGGCGTTGCTGTGAACTCCGTTAAGATCGACGGTGTCCGTCATGAATTTTCGACGATACCCGGGGTCAAAGAGGACGTCACCGAGATCATCCTCAACATCAAGGGACTGACTGCGAAATTGCACTGCGATGGCCCGAAAGTTGTTGTGATCGATGAACAAGGCGAAGGCGAAGTCACTGCCGGTTCTATTCAGGCCGATTCCGAAGTCGAGATTCTGGATAAGGATATGCATATCGCGACTTTGGACACCGACGGTAAATTACACCGTAGAAAACACCCGTGTCGGCCAGATTACCGATTACGATAAACTGACGCTCGAGGTGTGGACGGATTCCACAATTTCTGCAAAGGAAGCCGTTTCTTTAGGAGCCAAGGTCCTCAACGAACATCTCAATCTGTTCGTGGATCTCTCGGAAGACGCCTATCAGGGCGAGATCATGGTGGAAAAGGACAACAACAGCAAAGAGAAAGTCCTTGAGATGACCATTGAAGAACTTGACCTGTCCGTACGCAGTTTTAACTGCCTCAAACGCGCGGGCATCAACACGGTAGAAGACCTCATCAACAGATCCGAGGACGACATGATGAAAGTCCGTAACCTCGGAAAAAAATCCCTTGAGGAAGTTGTCGCCAAGCTTGAATCCCTTGGTTTCAACCTCAGCAAGGATGAAGACTGAACCGAAAAGGAGTGAATTTCGATGCCAGGAACAAGAAAGCTCGGGCGCACTTCCGACCATAGAAGAGCGATGCTCCGCGCGATGGTGACCTATCTGCTGGAAAACGGCAAGATCGAGACCACCGTCACTCGCGCGAAGGAAGTCCGCGCCGTGGCCGAGAAAATGATCACAACGGCCAAGACCAATGATCTTACTTCCAAGCGTCACGCATATTCCTTTATTACAAAAGAAGCCGTTTCTAAAAAGCTTTTTGACGAAATCGCGCCGAAATACACCGGCAAGAACGGCGGCTATACCAGAATTATCCGCATCGGCCCGCGCCGCGGAGACGCCGCCGAGATGGCCATCATCGAACTGGTATAATAAAGGAATATCCGATTCAGGAACAGCGGCTCTCCCCGAAAACGGGCGGGCCGCTTTTCTCTTTTTGGGGCGCGGCAGATTGTTTCCTGGAACTGCCGTGGGGGACCGCCTGCATAGGAGGAGCCGTATAAACCGCATCGGAAAATACGGAGAGAATTTTCTTGCACAGGAAAGGGCCCGGAAGAAATTTTTCGGCAGCGGGCTCTTTTTGTGGGTTGTTCATGCTTTTTTGATGAATATCGCGTCGCTTTATGATATACTTATTTTATATTCTTTAAAGGGAGCTGAACAGATGAAAACGGACGTCGTCATTGTCGGTGCCGGGCCTGCCGGCATCTTTACGGCTATCGAACTGATCCGCCGCGGCAGCAAGAAGCACATCACCATCGTGGAAAAGGGCCAGCCCATCGAGAACCGCCGCTGCCCCAAAAACAAGACCGGCGTCTGCATGAACTGCAAACCTTATTGCCATATCACCACCGGTTTTTCCGGCGCGGGCGCGTTTTCCGACGGGAAGCTCTCTCTGAGCTGCCACGTCGGCGGCGACCTGCCGCAGCTCATTGGCGAGGAACTTGCGCAGGAGACGATCCATTATGCGGATCAGATCTATCTGGAATTCGGCGCGGATGAACATGTCGAGGGTCTCGACCATGAAGAAGAAA
>CAZLMO010000063.1:0-6197 GCA_964560915.1 uncultured Oscillospiraceae bacterium | reverse complement strand
TCGCCGCCGTGCGATTCAGGCGGGGCTTCGCCTGATCGACTGCCCGATCCGTCATCTCGGCACGGAAAAAGCCCAGGCGCTCTATCTTTCCATCGAAAATTACCTCAGGGATCACGACGTCACGCTGCTCTTTGGCTACGAATGCGACGACCTGCTGTTCGAGGGCGATGCCTGTAAGGGCGTCAGGGGGCGGAACAGCCAGGGCACTCTTGAAATCGAGGCCGACGAGACCGTCATTGCCACCGGCCGCCGCGGCGCGGACTGGCTGGAGAAACTCTGCGAGGGGCACTGCATTGAGCACCGCCCGGGCACCGTCGATATCGGCGTGCGCGTGGAAGTGCGCAACGAGATCATGGAGGAGGTCAACTCCGTCCTCTATGAGAGCAAGCTGATCGGTTATCCGGAGCCTTTCCGCAACAAGGTTCGCACCTTTTGCCAGAATCCGGGCGGCTTTGTCAGCCAGGAAAACTACGACAACGACCTCGCCGTCGTCAACGGCCACAGTTACAAGGATATGAAATCCGACAACACCAATGTCGCGATCCTCTGCTCGCACAATTTTACCTATCCGTTCAACCAGCCGATCGAGTACGCAAAGAAGATCGGGGAACTGACCAACATGCTCGCGGATGGAAAGATCCTTGTTCAGCGCTACGGCGATATTCTCGACGGAAAGCGCACCTGGGAGAAGGAACTTTCGCAGTCCAACGTCCGCCCGACGCTCAAGGATGCCGTCGCGGGCGACATCACCGCCGCCTTTCCTTACCGCTCGATGATCAACATCATCAATTTCATCCAGGCCATGGATAAGGTCGTGCCGGGCTTCGCGTCGAGCGAGACGCTGCTCTATTCACCGGAGCTCAAATTTTACAGCAACAAGGTTGAGATGGATAAGAACTTCAACACCAACATGCCGGGGCTGCACTGCCTCGGCGATTCGAGCGGCTGGACCCGCGGCCTGATGATGGCCTCGGTAATGGGCGTGCTCATGGGACGAAAGCTTGCGGAGCAGGAAAAATAAAATTTCATTGCCGAACCGCTTTCGACAGAAAAAGAACGGACGAGCCTCTATGATAAACACCATAGAGGCTCTTTTTTTATTTATTCCGAAAAAGGAGGCAGGGGCTATGCCTGTCAGAATTACGACGGACGGCAGAACGCTGACGGCGCGCCTCTCCGGCGAGATTGACCACCACACCGCCGCGCAGCTGCGGCAGGAGATCGACCTTGCCGTCGAGCGCGCCTGGCCGGAATACCTGGTGCTGGATTTTAACGGCGTGACCTTTATGGACAGCTCCGGCATCGGCCTCGTCATGGGCCGCCTGCGCCTGATGAAGGAGCTTTCCGGCGAAGTCATGATCGCCGGCGCGTCAAAACAGATCAAAAAGGTTATGAAATTCGCCGGGCTCGAAAAGCTGCTTGCCGCAAAAGTGCCCGAAGAAATGGAGGTCTGAACCTTGCCGTATCAGAAACCGGTCAATGACATGAAACTTGAATTTGAGAGCCGTTCCAGCAACGAGGCCTTTGCCCGGAGCGCGGTGGCGGCTTTCCTGACGCCGCTCGACCCAAACTGCGAGGAGCTTGCGGATATTCGCACTGCCGTCTCCGAGGCCGTGACAAACTGCATCGTCCATGCCTACCGGGACCGCCTCGGCCCGGTCTACATACACGTTAAAATCTACGAGGGCGGCCGAGTCGTCATCCGGATAAAGGATAAAGGCTGCGGGATCGCGGATGTGAAACAGGCCATGGAGCCGCTGTTTACCACCTGCGAGACCGGTGAACGGTCGGGACTGGGTTTCTCCATCATGCAGTCGTTTATGGATAAACTTCGCGTCCGGTCGGAACTCGGCGCGGGCACGGTCGTCACCCTCGAGAAATCCATCGTGTCGAAAGGGCGGTAACATGGCGGAAACGCTTGTCGGAAACAGAGCAGAGCTGATTGAGCGAAATCTCGGGCTGGTGCACGCCTGCGCACACCGGTTCACGGGGAGAGGCATCGAGTACGACGATCTTTTTCAGGCTGGCTGCATGGGGTTGGTCAAGGCTTTTGACGCCTTCGATCGGGAGCGGGGCGTTCGCTTTTCGACGTATGCGGTACCGGTGATTCTCGGAGAGATTCGGCGTCTCTTCCGGGACGGGGGCACGGTCAAGGTCAGCCGGACACTCAAGGAACTTTCCATGAAAGTCACCCGAGAGCGGGAATCCTTTTTGCTCCGGGAAGGCAGGGAGCCCACCATTTCGGAACTTTCGGGGAAACTTTCCGTCCCCGAGGAGGCGGTCACCGAGGCCATCTGCTCGGCCTCGCCGGTCATCTCGCTGACGGTGGACGACGAGGACGGAAACGGCGGCCAGACGGACGTACCGGTCGATTCCCCGGAGGAATCCATCACCGAGCGTCTCTCCACGGCACAGGCGGTGCAGACGCTCGATAAAAAGGAGCGCGCCCTGATTATTCTGAGATATTATAAAGGCATGACACAATCCGCCGCCGCCGCGCGCCTGGGTATGACGCAGGTGCAGGTCTCCCGGAAGGAAAAAAAGATTCTTGAAAAACTCAAGAGGGAACTCTGCGGGTGAGCCTTGCATTGCATAAACGCCGCTGTTATAATAGTCGGGTGATTATAAAAAAAGGCGGTGTTTCCATGCTTCGTTTTGAGTGTGATTATAACGAGGGCTGCTGCCCTGAAATTTTAAAAAAACTTGAGGAGGCCAATCTCTGTCAGACGCCCGGCTATGGGGAGGACGAATACTGTGAGAAGGCGCGGCAGACGATCAAAAAACTCTGCGGCCGGGATGCCGACGTGCACTTTCTGGTCGGCGGCACGCAGGCCAACCTCACGGTCGTTGCCGCCGCGCTCCGCCCGTATCAGGGGGCGATCAGCGCTTCCACCGGGCACATCAACAGCCACGAGACCGGCGCGGTCGAGGGCACCGGCCACAAGGTACTGACGATTCCGAGCAGCGACGGCAAGATCACCGCGCAGCAGATAGAGGCGTATGACGAGGCCCACTGGAACGACGTTACGCACGAGCATATTGTTCAGCCCGGCATGGTCTATATCTCCAATCCGACGGAGAACGGCACCCTCTACAGTAAGGCTGAGCTCACGGCCATCAGCAGAGCCTGCCGCTCCCGCAACCTCTGGCTTTTCATGGACGGCGCGCGCCTCGGCTACGGCTTGATGAGCACCGCGAACGACCTCACGCTTCCGGATATCGCGGATCTCTGCGACGTCTTTTATATCGGAGGAACGAAGGTCGGCCTGCTGTTCGGCGAGGCGGTTGTCATCACGGCAGATGCCCTTAAAAAGGATTTCCGCTATATGATGAAGCATCAGGGCGGTATGCTCGCAAAAGGCCGCCTGCTCGGCATCCAGTTTGAGGCGGCGCTTGCCGACGGGCTCTATTTCCGAGTGTCAAAGCAGGCGGATGAGCTTGCCATGCGCATCCGGGAGGCGTTTGCGGCGAAGGGCATTGCTTTCCTCTACGACAGCTACACGAACCAACAGTTTCCGATTCTGCCGGACGAGACGCTTGCAAAGCTCGCCGAAAAATATGCGTATTCCTATTGGACGCGCATCGACGATACGCACAGCGCGGTGCGCTTTTGCACAAGCTGGGCAACAAAATTGGAAGCAGTGGACGAGCTGGTGCGGGACATCGGCGCGGTCCTCTGATAAAGATACAGCCGGAAGACCGGGCGGCGGAGCCTCTGTGCTCTGTCGTCCGGTCTTCCTTGTCACGGCTTCTTTTTACAGCGGGCCCGCATCGGGCAGAGCGCGCATCCGTCGGAAATCCGCTTTTTTTGGAAATTCCGGAAGATTTTATACGGAATGTATGCTGCAAGCGCGATCAGGGCGCAGCCGGCGAGTGTAAAACAGACAAAAACCACATCCCGCAAGCGGATCCCTCCCAAAAAAACATGGCCGACCGCGGTGGCAATCTGATAGAAAGCGAAGGAAACCAGCTACGCGGCGACGGTCTGGAAGAGCGCGTTCCGGCAGGCATCCCGCCAGCTCCCCAGCTCCTTTCCGACCGTGACGAAGGCCGACAGGCGAATCCCTCCCTAAAAAATATGGCCGACCGCGGCGGCGATTTGATAGAAAGCGAAAGAAACAAGCCACGCGACGGTGGTCTGAAAGAGCGCGTTCCGGCAGGCGTCCCGCCAGCTCCCCAGCTCCCCAGCTCCTTTTCGACCGTGACGAAATTCTGCAAGCAAACCCCTCCCTAAAAAATATGGCCGACCGCGGCGGCGATCTGATAGAAAGCGAAAGATACCAGCCACGCGACGGTGGTCTGAAAGAGCGCGTTCCGGCAGGCGTCCCGCCAGCTCCCCAGCTCCTTCCCGACCGTGACGAAGGCCGACATGCAGGGCATGTAGAGCAGGGAAAACAGCATGAACGAGAAAGCGGAGAGCGGCGTAAAGTTGGCGGCGATCTCTTCGCTTCCAAAGACGATATGGAGCGTTGCGACCACCGTCTCCTTTGCGACAAGGCCGGTCAGAAGCGCCGCGGAGGACTGCCAGTTGCCGAAGCCGAGCGGTGCAAAGACCGGCGCGATCCCTCTGCCGAGGATGCCGAAAAAACTCTCCGTAGGATCCTCCACGGCCTGAAACGGCGGCCCAAAATTCTGAAGGAACCAGACGGCGACGCTCATCGAAAAGATGACGGTGCCGGCCTTGACGAGAAACCCGCGGCACTTCTCCCAGACATGCAGAGCGAGGTTTGTGAGGGTCGGCAGGCGGTAGGGCGGAAGCTCCATCACAAAGGCCGACGATTCGCCCCGGCAGACGGTGCCTTTGAGCAGCAGCCCGCAGAGAACCGCGACCAGCATCCCGGCCAGGTACATTGAAAGAATAATTAGGCCCTGATATTCGGCGAAAAAAATGCCTGCGAAAAGCCCGTAGATCGGCAGCCGCGCGCTGCAGGACATGAAGGGCGTCAGCAGGATCGTGAGCCGGCGCTCCTTTTCGCTGCCCATGCCCTTTGCGGCCATGACGGCCGGCGTTGTGCAGCCAAAGCCCATGAGCATCGGGATAAACGAGCGCCCGGTGAGCCCGATTTTTCGGAAGAGGCGGTCCATAATGAAGGCGGCGCGCGCCATATAGCCGCTGTCTTCGAGAACGGAGAGAAACAGAAAGAGCAGCGACACCTGCGGGAGGAAGGAGAGCACGCCGCCCACCCCGCCAAGCACCGCGTCGAGAAAAAGGGAGCGCACCCACGCCGGCGCATCGGCGTAATCAAGGGCGCGGGAGAGCAAAAGGCCGAAAAAAGAGACGCCGGATTCCACGAGCCTGCCGAGCGCTTTTCCGGGCCCGCCGAAGGTGCCGGCGAACGTCCCCAGCATGACGAGAAGAAACAGCGGAACCGCGGTCCATTTTCCGGTTGCGATTTGATCGATCCGGTCGGAGAGCGTCAGCTCCTGCGGATCCCGGCGCCTGACAACGGCCTCATCGGTAATCCGGGCGATCAGGCGATACCGCGCGTCGGCCATCATCGCCGCGCGGCCGCCTGGGCCGTTTTTTCGTTTATAATCGCCGATGACCGCCGCAAGCTCCTTTTTCTTTTTTTCATCGAGGCCGGCCGCTTCGGCAACGGAAGCGTCGCCCTCCAGCAGCTTCGACGCGCAGAAGGGGAGCGGGTAATTTTTAGGGAGCTCCGAATCCGCCAGGATGCAGAGAATCCGGTTGAGCGCGTTTTCCGTCGCGGCATCATAGCGGAGGTGCGCCGAATTTTGCAGCCGGCCCCGCGCGAGAGCCTCCGCCAGCTTCACGAGTTCCGGGATTCCTTCCCCTTTTCGGGCGACGATCGGCACCGCGGGCACGCCCAGCAGCTCGCCGAGCGTGCGGCAGTCTATGGAGTCTCCACGGGATTTTACTTCGTCCATCATGTTGACGGCAAGCACCAGCGGCAGCCCCAATTCCATGACCTGCAGCGTCAGGTAGAGGTTTCGCTCCGGGTTGGTCCCGTCGAGGATGTCGATGACCGCGTCCGGGCGCTCGCCGATCAGATAATCCCGGGTGACGGCCTCCTCCATCGTGTAGGGCGAGAGCGAATAGACGCCGGGCAGATCGATGATCTCCGTTTCGGCGCCGCTCTTTTTGAGCCGCCCGATTTTTTTCTCCACCGTGACGCCCGGCCAGTTGCCGACGGATTGGCTGCTCCCGGTGAGTTCGTTAAAAAGCGTCGTTTTTC
>CAZLMO010000062.1:0-10830 GCA_964560915.1 uncultured Oscillospiraceae bacterium | reverse complement strand
ATCCGGGAGATCAACAAGCACACCGCGAAAATCGTCGAGATCGCGGAACATCTCAACGACTAACGGAGGCAGTAAATGGCATTTGAAGGATTATCCGAAAAACTCAGTGCTGTATTTAAAAAGCTGAAGAATAAGGGCAAGCTCAGCGAGGCGGATGTCAAAGCCGCAATGCGGGAAGTCCGGCTTGCGCTGCTCGAGGCCGACGTCAACTATAAGGTCGCGAAGGATTTCGTCGCGAAGGTGACGGAGCGTGCGGTTGGCGCAGAAGTGCTGGAGAGCTTGACGCCCGCCCAGCACGTCATCAAAATCGTCCATGAAGAGCTGATCTCTCTGATGGGTGATTCGGACGGCACAAGGATCAATTTTTCGAGCAAGATCCCTACCATCATCATGATGGTGGGACTTCAGGGTTCCGGCAAAACCACCCATTCCGGCAAGCTGGCCGTTTATTTCAAAAAAGCGGGCAGAAGGCCGCTGCTGGTCGCCTGCGATGTTTACCGCCCGGCCGCGATCGAGCAGCTCCAGGTGGTCGGAAAACAGGCGGAAGTCCCCGTCTTTGAGATGGGGCAGGGCGACCCGATTGAGATTGCCAAGAAAGCCGTCGCGCACGCAAGGGATTACGGAAACGACATCGTGATCCTCGATACGGCCGGTCGCCTGCATGTGGACGAAAAGCTGATGGATGAGCTGCTCCGGCTGAAAGAGGAACTGCACCCGGAGGAGATTCTCCTCGTCATCGACGCCATGACCGGACAGGATGCCGTCAATGTGGCTTCTACATTTGATGAGAAGCTCGGCATCACCGGAACCATCCTGACGAAGCTTGACGGCGATACCAGAGGCGGCGCGGCGCTTTCGGTCCGCGCGGTCACCGGCAGGCCGATCAAATTTACCGGCACCGGCGAGAAGCTTACGGATCTTGAGCCGTTCCATCCGGATCGGATGGCCTCCAGGATTCTCGGCATGGGCGACGTGCTGACGCTGATCGAAAAAGCCGAGGAACAGTATGACGCGAAGCAGGCAGAGCAGTTTACAAAAAAGCTCGGCGAAAACAGCTTCGGCCTCGACGATCTGCTTGAGCAGATGAAACAGGTTCGCAAGATGGGTTCTTTTGAGCAGCTGATCTCGATGTTCCCGGGCGCAAAGAAAAAAATGACCGATGAGGAGGCTGCCGAGGGCGAGAAACAGATCGTTCGGACAGAGGCCATCATCAATTCCATGACATATAAGGAACGCCGAAAACCTTCGGTGATGAACGCTTCCCGCAAGAAGCGCATCGCGGCCGGCAGCGGCACAAAGGTCGAGGACGTCAACCGCCTGCTGAAACAATTTGAGCAAATGCAGAAGATGATGAAGCAGCTTTCCGGCAGCGGAAAACAGGGCAAAAAAATGCGCCAGATGCTTTCGCAGATGCAAAGCGGAGGCGGCGGGATGCCCGGGATGCCGCCAATGGGTGGCGGAATGCCTTTTTAACTCGTTTCACAGGCCATGTGCCTTGAAATAATTTTTGTCTTCAATGTAATTTATAGGAGGAAAAACAAATGTCCGTTAAAATCAGACTGCGCCGTATGGGCGCCAAGAAAAAACCTTTCTACCGTATTGTCGTCGCAGATTCCCGCTATCCGCGCGACGGCCGCTTTATCGAAGAACTCGGCTATTATGACCCTACCAAAGAGCCGTCTGTCATCAAGGTTGACGAAGAAAAAATCCGTCAGTGGATTTCCAGCGGTGCCCAGCCGACCGACACAGTAAAAGCTCTTCTGAAGATCGAAGGGGTTCTCTGATGTCCGAAATCAATATGGAAGAACTGCTTGCGACGATTGCCCGCGGGCTGGTCGAGGATAAGGACGCCGTCAGCATCAGCGTCGACGAACAGCCGGATGAGGAGGGCAATGAGGTCTATCACCTCCATGTTGCCGCCTCCGATATGGGCAGAGTGATCGGCCGTCAGGGCAAAATTGCCCGAGCCATCCGTACTCTGATGCGCACTGCCGCAAACCGCTGTGGCAAAAGGGCCGCCGTAACGATTGAATAAACCAATCGGAATGCCCCCATCTTAGGATGAGGGCATTCTGCAAACAAGAAAAGGATTCGGAAATTATGCGAAAAGAATTTCTCGAAGTCGGCGAGGCCGTCGCCATCCACGGTGTCAAGGGCTATTTCCGCCTTTATCCATGGTGCGATGAAGGCGATCTCGACCATGCGAAATTCATGTATCTCGACAATGGAAAAGTGAAGTACGAAGTTGAGGACGTCAAGCCGCATAAAAATGTCTATCTGCTCAAGTGGAAAGGGATCGATACACCCGAGGAGGCCGTCAGGCTCCGCGGGCAGGTCGTCTATATGCGCAGGGACGATATCCCGATGGGGGAGGGTGACTATTTTATTCAGGATCTGGAGGGGCTCTCCGTCGTGGATAAGGACGATCCCGGGCACTGCTTCGGGATCCTCAAGGAGGTTGCCCGGACCGGCGCGAACGATATCTACTGCGTGAAGGCGGAGGACGGCACCGAAACCTGGATTCCGGCGATTCCGGATGTCATCGATAAGGTGGATCTCGAAAACGGCGTGCTTCGGATTTTCCCGATGAAAGGACTTTTTGGCGATGCGGATTGACATCATGACCCTGTTCCCGGAAATGTGCGAGGCGGTGCTGGATTCGAGCATTCTCGGCCGTGCCAGGCGCGCCGGGCTTTTTGAAGTACGCTGCCATAACATCCGGGATTACTCGCAGGAGAAGCATCAGAAGGTGGATGACGCCCCCTACGGCGGCGGAAGCGGCATGATCCTGCGCGCCGATCCGATCTTTCGGTGCTTTGAGCACGTCTGCGGGGAGCTGTGCTCAAAGCCGCATACCATCTTTCTTTCGCCAAAGGGAACCGTGCTCACACAGCAAAAAGCAATTGAATTTTCCGAAAAATACGACAATCTTCTGCTGCTCTGCGGCCATTATGAGGGCGTGGATGAGCGCGTTTTGGAGGAAATTGTCGATGAGGAAATCTCGCTCGGTGACTTTGTGATCACCGGCGGAGAGCTTGCGGCGCTCGTGCTCACCGACGCTGTCGCGCGGCTCTGCGACGGGGTGCTCTCCGAGGACACCTGCTTCGAAGAGGAAAGTCACTATGCCGGGCTGCTCGAGTATCCGCAGTACACGAGGCCACAGGAATGGCACAACAAAGAGGTTCCGAGGGAATTGCTCTCCGGGAATCACGAGGAGATTGCGGCGTGGCGGCATCGAAAATCGCTCGAAATTACGGCCGAGAGAAGGCCGGATTTGCTGGGGGATACCCATAAAAAATAAGGGGACGGGAATGCTGTGACAGGAACCATCGTCAATGCGCTGGCAGTCGTTTTAGGAGGACTTGCCGGCCTTTTATTCAATAAAGGCATCCGTGAAAATCTTAAAGATTCCATTTTTAAGGTGGAGGGAATCGCCGTGCTCATCATTGGGCTCAACGGTGTTATCGCGAATATGTTCACCGTCGCGGAGGACGGCACGCTCTCCGATTCCGGCGGGATGCTGCTTTTGATCTCCCTCGTTCTGGGCACCCTCTGTGGGGAGCTTCTGCGAATCGACGACCGAATGAACGCATTTGGCGGCTGGATTGAGCACCGTATCAAAGCGGAGGGATTTGCCAAGGGCTTTGTCAACGCTTCCATTATTTTTTGCGTCGGTTCGATGGCGATCATCGGAGCGCTGAACGACGGCCTGACCGGGGACAGCAGCGTTTTGTTTGTCAAAAGCGTACTGGATGGGGTCACCGCCCTGATTCTCGCCTCCACGATGGGCGCGGGCGTGCTGGGCGCGGCGGTTCCGATTCTGATCTATCAGGGCGCGATTTCGCTTTTTGCGTCGTCGCTTTCCGGCTTTTTCAGCAGTTTCCCGGATTTGCTGACTCAGATTTCCGTGGTTGGATATACCATCGTACTGTGCATTGGTATCAACTTTATTTTTGGGCCGAAAATCAAAACCGCAAATCTGATTCCAGCCATTTTTATCCCGGTGCTGTATAACCTGTTGATGATGGTGAAAGATTTGTGGCGATAATGCACAAACTACGTCATTCAAGACCGCTCCGGATAGGGGATTTTGGGAAAAATTCCGGCAATCCGTTGCATCTTTCCCTCGGGATGTTATAATATCTAAAAGAAACTTTTTTGCAATATAAGGAGAATTATTATGTTTTCGAGCGAAGTAAAAGTTCAGAATCAGGTCGGCCTTCACGCCCGTCCCGCGACTTTCTTCATTCAGAAAGCCAACGAGTATAAATCCTCCATTTGGGTCGAAAAGGAAGAACGCAGAGTCAACGCGAAATCCCTGCTGGGCGTATTGTCTCTGGGGATCGTCGGTGGCACCGATATTAAGATTATTGCCGACGGCGCTGATGAACAGGCCGCAGTGGAGGGCCTGGTCAAACTTGTCCAATCCGGTTTCTCTGACTGACCGATCATGAAAATCAGCGCCGCAGATAGCAATATTTGCGGCGTTTTTTCTTGTTGAAGGAGAGGAGGCGTTCGGACGATGGATAACCCGCGTTTGCCGTACCTGAGAGAAAAAACGCATACCCTGCCCTTAGAGCCGGGCGTCTATATCATGCACGAAAAGAGCGGAAAGGTCATCTATGTCGGCAAGGCAAAAAAGCTCAAAAACCGCGTTACCGGCTATTTCCGCAACGTGGAGAAGCACCTGCCGAAGGTTTACAAGATGGTCGAGCACGTCTGGGATTTTGATTATATCGTCACGGACAGCGAATTTGAGGCGCTGGTTCTCGAGTGCTCCCTCATCAAGCAGTATGCGCCGAAATACAACATTCTGCTTAAGGACGACAAGGGATACAGTTACGTCCGGATCTCTCCCGGGCCGTACAGCCGGCTGACCGGCGTATTGCAGAAAACGGACGACGGCGCCGCTTACCTCGGGCCGTATATCAGCTCATTTGTCGTGCGGCAGACGGTGGCCGAGGCAAACAAGGCCTTTATGCTGCCGACCTGCAACCGAAAATTTCCGCAGGAATTTCGCAAAGGGCGCCCCTGCCTGAATTATTATATCAAGCAATGTATGGGCGTCTGCCGGGGCAGAATATCGGAGGAAGAGTATGCCGAGACGCTGGATCAGGCGCTGGATTTCATCAAGGGCGGCAGCGCCTCTTCCATCGCGAAGCTGACCGAGCGGATGGAGACCTATGCGGAAAATGAGGAGTATGAACGCGCGGCCATCCTGCGGGATAGGATCCGTGCCATCGAGCGCATCACCGAGCGGCAGAAGGTCGTCTTTTCCAAGGTGGAGGAGCAGGATGTCGCGGCGCTCGCCAAAAACGGGGAGGACACCTGTGCCGTTGTGCTTAAATTCCGCGGCGGCCGACTGGTGGATAGGGATCTTTATACCATGAAGGAGCTGGGTACGGATCCCGCCTCCGTCGAGGAGTTCCTGCGCAGCTACTATCTGGAAAAAGAGGACATCCCGCCGCAGGTCACGCTCCACGAGGACTGCGAGGACCGGGAGCTGCTGGCAAGGTGGCTCACCGAAAAGCGCGGCAAAAAAGTAGTCATTGCGGTGCCGCAGAAGGGCGACCAGAAAAAGATCGCCGAAATGGCCTACAATAACGCAGCGGAACAGCTCTCCCACGAAAACGCGGTCACGGGCAAAGACGTCGCCGTTCTCGATGAGCTGGCCCGCCTGCTGGGCATGGAGAAGGCCCCGGAAGTCATCGAAGCTTACGATATCTCCAACTTCGGCGCGGAGACGGTCGTCGGCGGCATGGTCGTCTATGAGAACGCCCGCCCAAAGCGCAGCGGCTACCGCAAATTCGCGATAAAAGAGGCTCAGGCGCCGGACGACTACGCCTGCATGGCCGAGATGATCCGGCGGCGGTTTGAACGCTATTTCATGGAGAAAGAGAGCGGCACGGGTTTCGGCCGACTGCCGGATCTTATCCTGCTTGACGGCGGCAAGGGTCACGTTGGGACGATTAAGCCGCTGCTCCGGGGAATGGGGATTGATGTGCCGGTCTTTGGCATGGTCAAGGACAGCCGTCACCGCACCCGCGCAATCGCGGAGGACGGCGGTGAAATCGCCATCTCTGCGGTGCGCAGCGTATTCTCCTTCATCACCGCCATCCAGGACGAGGTGCACCGTTACTCCATTGGGTACAGCCGCGCGAAACACAGCAAAACCTCCTTTGCCCTGTCGCTGACAAAGGTCAAAGGGATCGGCGAGAAGCGCGCGCAGGTCTTGATGCAGCATTTCAAAACCATTAAGGCAATGAAAGAGGCGACTGTGGAGGAGCTTGCCGGGGTGGAGGGGATGACGAAGCCCGCCGCGGAGGAGCTGCACCGGTTTCTGAATGAGGAAGCCTGACCGGATTTTGCCGGGAGCGGCTCCTGATCTTGACATTCCCCGGAAAACAAACGATAATAAGAAATACGGAGCGTGAGAATATGAGAGTAATTACCGGATCGGCGAAAGGCAAGCGCCTGAGCGCGCCGGAAGGAAAAGATACCACCCGGCCGACGGCCGAAAGGGTTAAAGAGGGCATGTTTTCCGCAATCCAGTTTTTGCTGGAGGAGGCGGAGGTGCTCGATCTCTTTGCAGGCTCCGGCCAGCTCGGGATCGATGCGCTCTCCCGGGGCGCAAAGAAGGCCGTCTTCGTCGACAACGCGAAGGAGGCCGTCGCCTGCATCAGGGAGAACCTTGCAAACTGCGGTCTTTCCGGCAAATCCTATGTTCATCAGACGGATGTGCAGAGCTATCTTGCCGGGGCAAGAGAGCCGTTCGACATTGTCTTTTTGGATCCGCCCTATGCGGATGAGGCGATCCCGGCGCTCCTGCCGCAGGTGGAACCGCTGGTGAAACCCGGCGGCATCGTCTTTTGCGAGGTTTCCAAACGCAGTGATCTGCCGGAATCCGCCGGCGGTCTGCATGTTTATAAAGAATACCGGTATGGCAGAACGAAAATCGTGCAGTACCGCAAAGAGCCCGAAAACTGACGCCATCCGCCCCTTCTCCGCGAGAATCAAAATGGGGATGGCGGGAATGCGTTTTTTACAAAAATAAAAAGCTTTTGCGCAAAAATCCGCGTGGAAGAATAGCCGGAAGCGCGGCGGGAGCCGCGTCTCCACAACGAGGTATCATATGAGAATTGCCGTCTGCCCGGGCAGCTTTGACCCGGTCACCTATGGGCATCTGGATATTATTCACCGGGCCGCGGCCCTGTTTGACGAAGTGATCGTTCTGGTGGTGACCAACCCAGACAAACGCTGCGTGTTCACTGCGGAGGAACGCTGCGATATGATCCGCCGGGTTGCCGGAGATCTCCCGAACGTGAAGGTTGACCTCTATGGAGGTCTGCTCGTGGATTACTGCCGGGAGAATGGCGCCGCCGCCATTGTGAAGGGCTTGCGTGCCGTGTCGGATTTCGAATATGAATTCCAGATGGCACTTGCAAATAAAAAACTTTTTCCGGCTGCGGATACCCTATTCCTGACCACCAACGCGGAAAATATGTATCTCAGCTCAAGCCTTGTGCGGCAGATCGCTTCGCTCGGCGGAGACATCTCTCCGTTCGTTCCGAAGGAGGTTCGGGATGAGATCAGAGCCCGCCTGCAAGAAAAAAAAGATTATAGAGAAATTTGACAGATGGAGGTCGTTTCATGAGTATCGAAGAAACTTTGGACCAGTTGGATGAACTGATTGACCGCTCCTGGTCGCTTCCGCTGACCGGCGGCAGATGTGTGGTCGACGCCGATAAAGTGCGCGAACTTCTGGACGAGATCCGTCTCAATATGCCGACGGAGATCCGCCAGGCGCAGTCCATCGTTGCGGACCGCACCGAGATCGTCAACGCCGCCAAGAAGGAATCCGAAGCGATCATCGGACGCGCCGAAAAACGCGCCGCAAGCATGGTCGAGGAGGAGGAAATCGTCCGCCTTAGCAAATCCAAAGCGCAGGAGATCGCCCAACAGGCGCAGCAGCAGAGCCGCGAGATGCGCCAGGCGGCCAAGGATTTCGTTGACAATATTTTGAAGAACACCGAGGAGACCCTGAACGGCGCCGTCGTGGAGGTTAGGAATACCCGTGCCGCCTTCCGTCAGGCGCAGCAGAAGCCGCAGCAGGGCTGATACGGTTCGAATTTTCGCCGCTCCGGAAAGAGATCGCGTTTTTTGAACACGGAGCGCTGACCGCCTCCCTGATGCGGGAGACGGAGCTTTTTAACGGGGCCCGGAGTCATCCGGAACCGAAAAAACACACGGAGAAAAAGACACCGAAGCGGGGAGCCCCCGTTTGCGGTGTCTTTTGTTTTTCGCCGGGAACGCCGCCTGCGCCCCGCGGCATCTCCGGCCCGGGCGGCCCCTCAAAGCCTGCCTTTCCGAAGAAACCATCTTTAGGCTCCGGAAACGGAGCTTGTTTTTTATGTCCGTTCCGGCGAAGCCTTTTTCGGAAAACGGAATGGCCCTTTTTGCGCTTGCGTTACCCGAATTCCATGCGACATGAATCCCACTCTGACGGGAAGGTAACCTACAGGCCCCGGAAACGGAGCATGTTTTTTATGTCCGTTCCGGCAAAGCTTTTTTCGGAAAAACGGAATTACTTTTTGCGCTTGCGTTACCCGAATTCCATGCGATATGAAGCCCGCTCCGGCGAAAGGGCAGCCCACAGGCCCTGGAAACGGAGCTTGTTTTTATGCCCGTTTTGTCGGAGGGATTCCATTTTTCGGCTTGTGGTTGGAAAAGTCGCTTTTCAGGCCGAAAAGGCCGGTATTTTGCGCCCATTTTTTTTCCAAAACACTTGCAATTTCAGGCAAAGGCATTATAATATAATTTGTAATGGGAAAGAGTGGGGAATGGTGGGTGATTTTCCTCAAAATTTCCGTAAAAATCAGGGGAAGGGAGGGATGCCGATGTTCATCGGAGAGTACACATACAGCCTGGACGAAAAAGGCCGCGTCAGCATCCCCACCAAACTCCGGGAACCGCTCGGCACCGACTTCATTCTGACCCGCGGGCTCGACGGCTGCGCGGCGGCCTATTCGCTGGAGGCGTGGGAATCGCTTTCCGCCAAAATTGCCGCTCTCCCCACCGCGAAGGCGAGGGATCTCAAACGGTTTATGTTTGCGAGTGCCACGCAGGTCACGCCGGACAAGCAGGGCCGCATCCTCGTATCCGCTCCGCTCCGCAGCTACGCGGCGCTCGAAAAAGATGTCACCGTCATCGGCGCAAACGATCACGTTGAGATCTGGGACCGTGAAAAATGGGAGGGCCGCCGTGATGCGCTGACCTCCGACTATATCGCAGACGCGATGGATGAGGTGGGCTTCTGATGGCGGAAGAAGCATTCGGTCACATTCCGGTTCTTTTAAACGAAGTATTGGAGCTTCTGAATATCCGGGAAGACGGCATCTATGTGGATGGGACGGTTGGCGGCGCGGGGCACGCCTCCGAAATCGCAAAGCGCCTCTCCGCCGGCAGGCTGATCGGTCTCGATAAGGATCCGGATGCCGTCCGGGCCGCAAGCGAACGTCTTGCCCCGTACCCGAACACGCAGGTCGTGCAGGCTGATTTTGCCGACATCCCGGGCGTGCTGGACCGCCTCGGCATTGATAAGGTGGACGGCATTCTGCTGGATCTTGGGGTTTCCTCCCACCAGTTTGACGATGCCTCCCGAGGCTTTTCCTACCACACCGACGCGCCGCTTGATATGCGGATGAGCCGGAGCGGGATGACGGCGGCGGAACTGGTCAACGGGTACTCCGGCGCTGAACTTGCAAAAATCCTCTACGACTACGGTGAAGAGCGGTTCACCCCGCGCATTGTAAATGCCATTCTGAAGGCGAGAGCGGAGAAGCCCATAGAGACGACGGCCGAGCTTGCCGGGATCGTGAGCGGCGCCTATCCCGCCGCCGCGAGGCGCGGAGAGAGCGGACACCCCGCCCGCAAAACGTTTCAGGCCATTCGCATCGCGGTGAACGGCGAGCTGGATTGTTTGGAGGCGGCTCTGGACGGCGCATTCGATCGTCTGGCGCCCGGAGGCAGGTTTGCGATCATCACCTTTCACTCGCTCGAGGATCGGATGGTAAAGCGGCATTTCGCCGATTATGCCAAAGGCTGTATCTGCCCGCCGGAATTTCCGGTCTGCGTCTGCGGCCGGGTTCCGAGAGGAAAACTGATTACGAAAAAACCCATTGAAGCCGGAGAATCCGAGCAGGAAGAAAACCGGCGCAGCAGAAGCGCAAAGCTTCGCGTGATAGAAAAGCTCTGAAGAGAGGGGACGGTTTGTTTTGGCCGCAGAAGCCGCGTATGATCTCAACACCTTTGCCGGAAAATCCGTGGGGGAGACGGAGCAGGATCTCCAGAAAAGGACCCTGCGCCTCGTAAAGAACCGCCGCAAACCCGGGCAGATTCTTTCTTATAAAACAATCATGCTCGTCATTGCCGTGCTCGCGGTCTGCGTCACGATGATCTACAGCCGTGTGGTGCTCACGGAGCTCACCGAGGAGGCCAACGGTTATGAGGAAAAAATCACCGTGCTCAACGCCGAATATATCCGGATGTCCGGAGAGCTGGAAGCCGCCTCTTCGATCAAGACGCTTGAAGAGAGCGCCGAGAGTGATCTCGGTCTGTCCAAGATCGAATCGAGTCAGGTGCAGTATGTGAATCTGACTTCGGAGGATCATATCGTGGTGGCGGACGAAAGGGGGCTCGGATGGCTCGGCACGCTCTGGGAGAGCGTCACCGCGCTGTTTGAGGAATACAATCCGTTCTGACTTAATACGATAAACAGTAGCGCCGTTTTGGCCGCTTCGCGGAAGACGGCGCTGTCTTCATAATTGGGGA
>CAZLMO010000061.1:0-11155 GCA_964560915.1 uncultured Oscillospiraceae bacterium | reverse complement strand
TTTAAAGGAAAACTGCTCCGTATAGTCTGTCAGCCTGCGTATACCGCGTTGCCGTCCGGCACCGAGATCCGTTCAATGTCCGCCCCAAGCCCGCGGAACTTTTCCACCAGGTTGGTGTAGCCCCGCTCAATGTGATGAATCTCTTCAATCTCCGTCCGGCCGTTCGCAGCGAGCCCGGCGATCACCAAAGCGGCGCCGGCGCGCAGATCGGCCACCCGAACCGAGGCTCCGGACAGGCTCGGGACGCCCTGGACCACCGCCACCTTGCCGTCGACGGAGATGGAGGCGCCCATCCGGCAAAGTTCGGAAATGTATTTGAAGCGGTTGTCCCAGACGCCCTCGGTGACGATGCTGGTGCCCTCCGCGAGGGAAAGAAGCGTGGTCATCTGGGGCTGCATGTCAGTCGGGAAACCGGGATAGGGCATGGTTTTGACGTTGACATGCTGGAAGGAATCCACCTCGCCGGAGACACGGATCGCGTCGTCGTATTCCACGACGGAGACCCCCGTTTTGACCAGTTTTTCCGTGATGGCTTCCAGATGCTTCGGGATGACGTTCCGGATCAGGACGTTGCCTTTTGTGGCGGCGGCGGCTACCATATAAGTGCCGGCCTCAATCTGATCCGGGATGATGGAATAATTGGTGCCGTGAAGCTGCTCCACGCCATGAATTTTAATGACATCGGTGCCGGCGCCGCGGATATCCGCGCCAAGGGAGTTGAGAAAGTTTGCAAGGTCGACGATGTGCGGTTCCTTCGCCACGTTTTCGAGGATCGTCAGACCCCTGGCCTTCACGGCGGCGAGCATGACGTTGATGGTCGCGCCGACGGAGACGACGTCAAAATAGATATGGCTTCCTACCAAATTTTCGGCCTGAATGCCGACGAAACCGTGCCCGATGTTGACGGACGCGCCCAACGCCTCGAATCCCTTGATATGCTGGTCGATCGGGCGGACGCCGAGATCGCATCCGCCGGGCAAGGAAACATCCGCCTCACCGAACCGCCCCATCAGTGCGCCGAGAAAATAATAGGAAGCCCGAAGCTGACGGGCAAGCTCTTCCGGCACTTTATGGGAGGAAAGATCGCTGGTATCAATAAAGACAGAGGTGCCGCTGACGGGTCTAACCGTTGCGCCCATCCTTGTCAGAATCTCAAAAAGATGACCGACATCGCTGATCTCGGGAATATTTTCAAGGAGACAGGGGCCCTGCGCAAGAATGGTTGCCGGGATAATGGCGACGGCGGCATTTTTTGCCCCGCTCACGGTAACTTCCCCGCAAAGCGGCTTCCCGCCGTTGATAACATATTTATCCAATATTTCCGTTCCCCTTCGCGATTCACAATTATAATTATTATATCATATGAAAAATAAAAAGAAAAGGTATTTTTCCGGAGAGCCATGCCCCTTTCAAAGAAAAAGCGGACGGCCGGCCTGCCGTTCGCTTTTTTGGACAAATCAAAAATATTTTGCCGGGTTCGTGTACTGGCCGTTGACCCTGACCTCAAAGTGCAGATGTGTGCCGGTGGCGTTGCCCGTCGCGCCCATGGCGGCGATGACATCGCCTTGGTTGACATATTGCCCGGCCTTTACATAGAGGCTGCTGCAGTGCCCGTAGAGCGTCTGGACACCGCCGCCGTGGTTGATGATGATGTAGTACCCATAGCCTCCGCGGCTCCATCCGGCCGTGACGACGGTTCCGGCGGCGGCGGCATAGATGTTGGAGCCCCATCCGCAGCCGGCGATATCCATTCCCGTGTGGCCCCAGTATCCCCAGTAACCGCAGCTGACATAGCCGCCGATCGTCGGCCAGATAAAGCCGTAGCTTGTGTTGCCGGAGGAGGTCGGGCTCTGCACGGAGGTGATGACGTTTTTGGTGCCGACGGTGATCAGGCGGTCTGTCGGATCGGTGATCATGGTCGTACTCAAAACCTGGGTATCGACCGCAACGCCGTTTTCGTAGGTAATAAAGGCGGTGACTTCCTGTTCTCCGTCGACGCCGTCCCTCGTCACTTTGGAGTAGGTCGTATAGTAGCTGTCGTCATAAGTATATTCCGTATCAAACGGAACCGCTTCCATGTAAGTTTCCTTTTGGGTCGTCGTCACGCTCAGGAATTGGACCGAGCGGGAGACGAGCACCCGGTCGCCGACATGCACGACATCCTGAAGATCCGGATTCATTGCCGCATAGTCCGCATAGGTGAGACCGAATTCGGCGGCGATGGAGAGCGGAGCATCCCCGTCCTCTACCGTATAGTACTGTTCGCCCGCCGTCTGGCTGTAGAACAGATCCCGGAACGAGGACATGGCCATCAGGGAGGAGACCGGGTAGATTCCCTCCGTCAGCCGGACACTTTGAACGAAACGGAGGATGGAATCGTTGTCGCCGGGTTCCCGGTACTGTTCCCGGTATTCGTCGAGCAGCAGAAGCAGGTTATCCGGTTCATCGGTGCAGCCGACAAAGCCGTCGCCTACATAGAGGCCGTAGGCCTCGATGACATTGGCCGTGGAAGCCTTAAACAGCAGGTTGGCCAGATCCTCGGAAGAGGTGAACATGTCGCCGTCCGTCACGACGACGGTGTATTCCGGAACGATGTCTTCGATCTTGTAGTCGGAAGAGAGCGAACGGCTGCGCATGGTCTGTTCCGCAGAGAAAAAGACGTTTTCATCCGAGATGTAGGCGATCTCCTTACCGTTATACTGAAGCCGGAGCCCATATTGCAGGCCGGAAAAATAGTCGTAAGTAAAATAGAGCAGTACGCAGGCGATCACGGGCCCCGCGTAATTAAAGACACGGGAAAGGAACTTGCGAACCAACCGCAGGAATGCCGCAATGAGGCTCCACACGGCGGAAAGGATATCCTCTGTTTTATGATATTTTGCCTCATGCAGCACGGAGAGGCATTTGCCGATCGTCCGCCGGAGAAAGCGGATCTCCTCGCGCTGAGAGACGAACCATTCGTTAAACGGGCGCAGCATCCGGTACGAAAGCCGCTTGGAATAGGAGATCAGGTCGGCGGAAAGCCTGCGGAAAAATCCGAGAAAACCGGAATAGAAGCTCCTTGTCTGGCGGATAAAGGAGACGCCGGCCAGGTAGCAGAAATTATAGATTGCCGCGTAGATGACGGAAAGCGGATATTTCCGGTAAGCGTCCGGCAATCCTTCCAGCGGATCCGTCACCGAAAGATCTGCCTGATCCGGTTCGCCGAGTTTTGCGGCAGGCAGTTTTTCATCCAAAGGCCGGTCACCTCCTTTTCAAGTAACTCAAGTATTATAATAGAAATCCGCGTTTAAATCAAGGGAATTCACAGTTTGTTCGGAATTGGAACCATTTTTATCGTCCTTTTTTCCAAAAAACGGAGCGCTCTTTCAGAAAATGTGATGAAACGGTTACGAAAATCCTAAAAAAACAGCGCCCTTCCAAAGCGGAAAAGCGCCGTTTCCGAACCGCGTTTCTATCGCTCTTCCCGGAAATAGGAGAGCCCCAGACTCGCCGGCCCGAGGTTTTCCTTTTTCTTGTGGAAGCTGACGAAGATCAGAACGAGGATGGTGACCACATACGGAACCACCTTGAAGATCTCCTGTGAGCTCCTCGTCAGCCCCCCGATGTAAAAATACGCCCAATAGAGGATGCCGAAGAGGTAGGCACCCCAGATGGCGCTCAGCGGTTTCCAGGTGGCAAAGATGACGAGCGCGACGGCAAGCCAGCCGAGTTTTTCGATCGTACCGTCGGAGCCCCAGGTCCCTTTAATGAAATCCATCGTATAATAGAGGCCGCCGAAGCCGGAGATGCCGGCGCCGATGCAGGTTGCGAAATACTTATAGCGGATGACGTCGATGCCGGCCGCGTCTGCGGTACCCGGCTTTTCACCCACAGCCCGGAGATTGAGCCCCATGGCGGATTTGTTAAAGAAACGGTTCATCAAAACGGCAATCAGGATGGCCGCATAAGCCATGAAGCCGTAAGAAAAGAAGATTTTTCCGACGGCTCCCATCTCGGAGAGAACCGGTACGGACGCGCGGAACGCGGCGCTGGTCGCCTCGACATGGATCTGCCCGACGCCGCCGGCGAGTTTGTTGAGGCTTCCGCCGAAGAAGTTGGCGAATCCGGAACCGAAGATCGTCAGCGTGAGGCCGGTGACATTCTGGTTTGCGCGGAGGGTGATGGTCAGAAAACTGTAAATCAGGCCGCCGACTGCGGAGAGGACAAACGAGCAGACAAGCCCGATCAGGATGCAGAGAAATTTGCTTGGGGTTTCCACAGAGCTTTCATAATAGAAAGCGCCCATCAGTCCGGCGATGCCGCCGAGGTACATGATGCCCGGAACGCCGAGGTTCAGGTTTCCGGATTTCTGCGTCAGGATTTCTCCGAGCGCGCCGAACAGGATGACGGTTCCAAAGACGATCGCATCCTGAAAGAGGGCAATCAGTTGGTTCATTCCGCGTCAGCCTCCTTTTTGTTCCGGAAAATCAGTCGATAATTGATAAAGAATTCGCTTCCGAGGATGAAAAACAGGATGATGCCTTCGATCATGTCGGAGACATAACCGTTGAGACTATAAATGGAGGCAATTTCGATAGCTCCCTTTTCGAGGAAGACCAGCAGGAACGCGATCAGAATCATCACGTAGGTGTTGAATTTAGCCATCCAGGCGACGATGATCGCCGTGAAGCCGCGTCCGCCGGCGGTGTTGGAGGAGATCGTGTGGCTTGCGCCGGAGACGGAAATGAAGCCGGCCAGCCCGCAGACCGCGCCGGAGAGAAGCATCGTCCGGATAAAGACGGCCTTGGTGTTGATGCCGGCATAGCGGGCCGTGTCCAGAGATTCCCCGACGACGGCGATCTCGTAGCCGTGCTTGCTGTATTTAAGATAATAATACATGGCGACAGTAATCGTCATGACGATCAGCACATTGAGGAAATACTGCTCGCCGAAAACATCCGGGAACCAGCCCTCCTGGGAGGTCGGGTTGATGATGCCGACGGTGTTGGAGCCGTAGGGATTCTCCCACTTGGAGACGAAATACGAGGTGACCTGAATCGCCACATAGTTCATCATCAGCGTGAAGAGGGTCTCGTTTGTATTCCATTTTGATTTGAAGAGGGCGGGAAGCAGCCCCCAGAGCGCACCGGCTACCATGCTTCCGGCGATCATGATGAGAAAGAGCAGGGGAGACGGGAAATTCTTGCAGTAGATCATACAGGCGGCCGTTGCAACGCCGCCAACGAGAATCTGGCCCTCCGCCCCGATATTCCAGAAGCGCATTTTAAAAGCGGGGGCGAGGCCGACGCCGATGCAGAGGAGCATCATCGCGTCGCGAACCGTGACCCAGGCGCGTTTCTCCGTGCCGAACGCGCCGTTAAACATGGAGCCGTAGACCTTGATCGGATTCAGATGGACGATCGCGTAGATGACGAAAGCGCAGACGACCAGTGCCAGCGCCACGCCGGCCAGACGAATGCCCCAGGCGCGGGGCTTGGAGATGGTATCCCTTTTCGCAATGCGGATCAGGGGAGGCCGATGTTCCTTTTCCGGTCTTCTCATATGGTTTCGTCCTCCTTTCCCGCCGCCTCCGGCTCGAGACAAGTCATATAAAAGCCGACTTCATCCTTTGAAGTTTCCGCGGCTTCGAAAATCTTATTCAGGTGACCGGCGCAGAGAACGGCGATCCGGTCGCAGAGCTCAAGGAGCACATCGAGGTCCTCACCGACATAGATGACGGCGACGCCTTTCTCTTTTTGCTCGTTCATCAGATTGTAAATGGTATAGGAGGTGTTGATATCCAGCCCCCGGACGGCGTACGCGGACATCAGAACCGCCGGGCCGGAGGAAATTTCCCTTCCGACAAGCACCTTTTGGACGTTTCCGCCGGAGAGCTGGCGCACCGGCGTGGAGAGACCCGGAGTGGCGACCTCCAGCTCACTGACGACGCGCTTGGCAAGATCCTTCGGGGATTTGCGGTCCAGCAGCGGCGTATTGCCATTGAGATAGCTGCGGATCATCATGTTGTCGGTGAGATCCATATTGCCGACGAGGCCCATGCCGAGGCGATCCTCCGGCACAAAGGAGAGCGCGATGCCGGAGCGCATGATCTCCAGCGGAGATTTCCCCACGATTTCGACCGGCTCTTCGGCGCCCGGGGCGGTGTACATAATGCTGCCGGTCACTTTTTGCAGGCCGGCGATGCCTTCAAGCAATTCCTTCTGGCCGCAGCCGGAGATGCCGGCGATGCCGAGAATCTCACCGCCGAAAACATCCATGGATACGTCGCAGAGCTTCGGGATCCCGCTGATGTCGGTGCAGCAGAGGCTGCGGATGCCGAGGCGTTTCGTGAGCTCTTTCCGGGGGGAGCGGTGAATATTCAGCTCGACCTTGTGCCCGACCATCAGCTCCGTCAGCTCCTGGATGTCGGTCTCGGCCGTGTTCAGCGTGCCGACGTTTTTCCCTCTGCGCAGGACGGAGACGCGGTCCGAAACTCCCAATACCTCCATGAGCTTGTGCGTGATGATGATGACGGCTTTTCCGTCCGCCTTCATGTTCCGCATGACGCGGAAAAGGCGCTCCGTCTCCTGCGGCGTCAAAACGGCAGTCGGCTCGTCCAAAATCAGGACGTTTGCGCCGCGGTAGAGTACCTTTACGATCTCAACAGTCTGCTTTTCGGAGACGGACATGTCGTAGATTTTTTTGTTCGGGTCGATCTCGAAGCCGTATTTGTCGCAAATTTTTTGGATGTCCTTGGTTACGGCCTCCCGGTTCAGGTTGCCTTTGCTGCGAAGACCGAGCACAATGTTTTCCGTCGCGGTAAATACGTCGACCAGCTTAAAATGCTGGTGCACCATGCCGATGCCATATCTGAGGGCATCTTTCGGCGAGCGGATCGCGACTGCTTCACCGTTTACAAAGATCTCGCCGCCATCCGGGTAGTAGATGCCGGAGAGCATGTTCATCAGCGTCGTTTTTCCGCTTCCGTTCTCGCCCAGAAGGGAGAGAATCTCGCCCTTTCGGATGTCGAGGGAGACCTTCTCGTTTGCGATGACGGGGCCGAACGTCTTGGTGATATTTCTCATGCTGACGGCATATTCCGTATCCAATCACGCCACCTCTTCCAATTTTCAGAATCAAACGGCTTTTTCCCGCCGGTTTCATAAAAAGGCAAGGGAAGCCGCAGAATACGGCTTCCCTTTATCCTCATTTTTTGCGTAGGTTGAATCAGCTGGCAAGCTCGGTGATGCCGTCGATGCGGATGTTAAACATCGGGGCGGAGACGATTTCGGATTCATGGAAATAGCCGTCCGAAATGAACTCGATGCCGGTGAAATCGTCGGCATGATAAGCGGCGGTATAGGAAGTAAGGGTTTCGCCGCCGACGGTGAAGGTGCTGGTATCGAAGATATGGAGCTCACCGCTCTTGATGGCGGCCCAGACTTCGTCAACCTTTTCCTGAGTGCCGGCCGCGCAGGACGGGCCGAGCGGGGAGATCGTGACGCCGTCAACGTTGGCACCGGCCGTGTTGTCTCTGGCAATGCCTTCGCCGGAGATCAGCGCCTGGAACATTTCGGTATAGAGGACGGACCAGCCGTTCTGAGCAGAGGTCAAAGCAGCGGTCGGGGCGACCTGGAGCATATCGACGTTGTAGCCGACGCAGTAGGCGGTGGTGCCGGCGTCAAGCAGAGCCTGGCAGGCGGACGGAGCACCGGTGGAGTCGGCGTGCTGGCTGATGATGACGCAGCCGCGGGAGACAAGTGCGTTGGCGGCAGCGGATTCCGCAGTGGGATCATACCAGGAGCTGGTATAGGTGACATCCATCACGACGTTCGGAACAATGGATTTGACGCCGAGATAGAAAGCAGTGTAGCCGGAGACAACTTCCGCATACGGGAAGGCGCCGACATAACCGATTTTGATATTTTCGCCGTCCATGTTGGTGTCGGTGATTTTGCCGTCCGCGACGAGCTCGGCAAGCTTCATGCCGGCGACGACGCCGGAGACATAACGGGATTCATAGGTATGCGGGAAGAAGTTGACAAGGTTGGAGAGGCCGGAGGCTGCGGCGTTATCGCCGGTGGCCGGCATGAAGATGACGTCCGGATATTCCTGGGCAGCCTGCATCATGTAGGACTGATGGCCGTAGGAGTCGGAGATGACGACCTGGCAGCCGGCCTCGGCGAGGTCGACGGCGGTATCATAGCAGTTCTCGTCTTCCGGGATGTTGTATTTCCAGATCACCTGATCTTCCGTGACGCCGACGTTCGCGATGGCGGCCTTGATGCCGTCGATGTGAGCGGCGTCATAGCCGGCGTTTTCGTCATGATAAAGGATGACGCCGATCTTCAGAGTGCCGGCATCGAAAGCCTCTTTGACTTTGGTGGTATCGATCTTTTCGCCTTCGGTATCGATGACGCGCTGAGCAACTTCGCTCAGAACGACTTCGCTGGTCTCTTCGCTGGTCTCGCTCGGAGTGGATTCTTCGGGCTGGCTGGATTCGGCGGGCTCCTCTTGGCCGCAGGCGGCAAAGGTGAGCATCATAATGGCTGCCAGAATCAGGGCAATAATTTTCTTCATGATTATCCTCCTAATCATTTTTCCTTTGCTTATGGATTCCCATGCATTTGAAATATAAAAAAGCATACTTTCGCATGCTCTTTTACCATAGTTATAAAGCTCCCGGCTCGTCGGAGCGGCGGAATATGACGGTCCCGGTTTCGGGATCCATTGAGTCCACGATTGCGAGGGATTCCAGATGGTAGCCCTTGCCGCGGATCAGTTTGCCGCCGGGCTGGAAGCCTTTTTCGATTGCGATGCCGATTCCGGCTACGGTTGCGCCGGCCTGATCCTCAATGATGGAAATCAGTCCCTCCAGCGCTTTGCCGTTGGCGAGAAAATCATCGATAATCAGAACGCGGTCCCCCGGCTGAATATATTTTTTGCCGACGAAGACGTCGTAGATGCGCTTTTTGGTGAAGGATTGGATCTTGGTGCGGTAAACCTCGCCATCCACGTTGAGGCTTTCGGTCTTTTTTGCGTAGACGACAGGTACATTATAAAAACTCAGTGCGGCTACGGCGGCGATTCCGATCCCGGAGGCCTCGATCGTGAGGATCCGGTTAATGCCGGCGTCGGCAAACAGGCGCGCCCATTCTTCGCCCATCGCCTTGAAGAGGGAGACATCCATCTGATGATTTAAAAAACTATCCACTTTAAGAACGTTGCCCGGGCGAACCACGCCGTCGCGGAGAATCCGTTCCTCAAGAAGTTTCATCCATTCACGCTCCCGTTTCCATCAAAAACTTTGGCTCGGTTGATACTTGGATTCTACACGCTTCGGAGGAAAAAGACAAGCGAATATCGTCATTTTCTACAATTAAGATAATTTAAATGAGAGTCAATTGAGCAATGTTTGTATATGCAAACAAACTGATCCGTTTTTTGCTCAGCAAAAAACAAAGTGCACGAATAAATAAATAGTAATGCAATAAATACTGTAAAATAAGTCGGAACTCACCCGAAAACATCTCCCTTTCTTCTCCGGAGACGGGTGCCTAAAAGGGGGGAAATCTTCTGCTTTTCTTACAAATTGCACAAATGCACAGAATTTTACCGCGGCGAACGGCCGGAAGTGGCAATATTAGTGAAAAGGCATTCCCGCCGAGCCGCCCGTTTTTCAGATGCGGATCTGGACAAAAAACAAGCTTCCCAGATTTCTTCCCTTCAAAACAAAAAAATGGCGTCACCATATAGGCGGCGTCTTTTTTTATGCGACCGTGTCGGAGAACGGCCGGGGTTATATATTTGTAGGACCTTTTCGGGCCGCCTCATTTTGGAGCGGCTTTAAATTTATAGAAATTATTCCCCGACAGTTTTTTGCGCGCTGTGGGCAAGCCCCGCAAGACGGCTCAGAATATCGCCCAGAATGCCGCTTTCCGCCGCGCGGGCAATGTTGCCTTTTGATACCAGTTCGCCGCGGAAGATGAGCGTCAGCATCGCGCAGAGCGTCTGCCGATCCGCGTGCGGCAGTTCGACGACCATATCCCCGTAGGTACGGATGCCGTGCTTGCCGAGCGTCAGGCTGAACGCCTTATCGACGCAGTCGGAAAAATAGAAGTCCCGGATGAAATTCTGCATCACGTCGTCGTAATGCGGAATTCGGATCTCCTCTTCGGCACCCTCCGGCCGGATCACATCGTATTCCGTTTTGGGATTCTTTTCGAAATAGGAAAGGTATTTTAAAAGATCGTGCTCATTGCTGCAAAAGCGGTGTACGCTGAGATCGTCGTCCCAGCGTTTGAGCACGGGGGCCAGTCGCTTGTCGAGAATGGAGCGGGCGCGGTTTTCGAGTTCCTCCGGAATCCCGTAAAACGCCTCCGCGATGCTGCCGGTGATGGCGGCGAGGGTGTCGCTGTCTCCGCCGAGTGAAATGGCCTTGCGGATGGCGTCCTCGAAGCTCTCGCTCAGCAAAAATGCGGTGATCGCCTGCGGAACGGTGCCCTGACAGGTTACGTTGAAGGTGTAATCCGGCCGGAGGGTATCCAGAGATTTGCTGAGATCGTAGTGATATTTCAGTTCGATATAGCGTTTGATGTAGATGCGGTCGCGGCCGTTCCCGGCGAGAAAAACGGCGGCGGCGGTTGCCTGTGCGCCCTTGATTCCTTCCGGATGGTTGTGGGTGACACGGGCGCTGATCTCAGCATACTTTTCCACTTCGGAGAGCGTATGAAAGTAGGAAGCCACGGGGGAAACGCGCATGGCGGAGCCGTTGCCGTAACTGCCGTAGGGCTCCGGGTGTTCGCTTTGCAGCCATTCGCCAAATTTACCGCCGTATCCCGCATCCGGGAACATGCGCCCATATTTCTGCATGGCCTTCACGATGGCGGCCTCGGTTTTTTCCGGATCGCGCTTTCCGTTCATCAGGCCCTCCGCAACGGCGACGGTCATCACGGTGTCGTCCGTAAAAAAGCAGTGGTCGTCCATCAGGGGGAAATCTGTCGTTTTGATATTGTGAAATTCATATCTGCTGCCGGCAATATCGCCGATGATTGCTCCGAGCATCCCGACACCTCCCATATTTTAGGTATATAAATTATATCATTCTTCTTATCTTTCTGCAACGGAAACCGGGCGAGGGGGCCGGCCGGAGTTCACAAAAAATACTTGAAGT
>CAZLMO010000060.1:0-11382 GCA_964560915.1 uncultured Oscillospiraceae bacterium | reverse complement strand
GCGCGGTGTGCGCCCAGCGGGAGATGGACGAGGCCCTTGAGCAGGTTCGCCAAAAGCAGAGCATTCAGGAATACAAGCTCGTGCAGGCAAATCTTGCCCGCGCCGCGGCGGCGCTCCGCGTCAAGCATAAGCCACAGGCGTGAAGCGGAAGCCGCTCTTCCCCAAGCGAAAAATTTCAAACAGGGGAGACGCTTTCCCACGGCCTCTCAAGCGAAACGGGGACCCGTTTCGCTGCCCCTGAGGAAGTATCCGAGGCGACATATTCCGGCAGAAATCTACAAACGGGATTGCCGTTTTGTTTCCGTTATGGTATCATAATTCCAACAAAATTCGGAACGCGTCCGCGTAAAACGGGCCAATCCGGAGAAGCGGCGGACGGAATCTGCGGGGAACGGGAGGCGACGGAATGAAAAAGCACCGGGTACTCAACGGGCGTGTTCTTTCGGTTGCCGGATTCTCCTTTCTTTTTTCCTATCTAATGGCCTTTTTATTTGAAGGGCAGGTGCTTTACGGCCTGCTGGAAGCCCGGCAGGCGGAGGCCTCCGGCTACATCATGGCGGCGATTGCCGCGCACTTTTTTGGGCTGTTTTTCGCCGGCTTTCTCGTAAAATCTCCAAAGGCCGCCAAATTTACCCTGCTCGCCGGCATGGGTGTCTCCCTGATTGTCACGCTGCCTTTCTTTTTTCCGCCGGCGGCGCTGTGGGTCTCCGGCCTCGTCGTCGGAGGCTTCGCGAGCGGCTGCGCGCTGGCTTCATGGGGCTATTACCTTAAAACTTTTACGCCGAAAAACGAGCGGATCAAATCCTGCGCGGATGCCATGATCTTCTCGAACCTGCTGATGATCGCCATCGACCTGGTCGCCGGAAACGTCTCCCCTGCCGCCGGACTTTTTTGTATCATGCTGTGCATCCCCGTCGGGATGATTCTCATCTCCCTGCTGCCCATCCCGGAAGGGAAAAAGTGGAGCGATGAGCCGGAAAGCAATCCGCCCGGCAATATCAAAATACCGCTGGCAGTCCTGTTTCTTTTTGTCGCCATCATCACGATCAATTCCGGCCTGATGTATCAGGTGATCAACCCCGCCTTTGCGCATCTGACGGGGCTTGTCACTTGGTACTGGGCTGTTCCGTACATCGCCGCGCTGGTGATCGTGCGGAACCTGCCCGCAAAAGTAAAACGCTCCCCGCTCCTCTATGTCGGCATGGCGATGATGATCGGCGCATTTATCGGCTTTATGCTGCTTGGGCGCGACAAAGGCGACTACCTCGCGGTGGACACGCTGATGCTCGGGGCCTGCGGGATTTTCGACCTGTTTTGGTGGAGTATCATCGGAGAGATGCTGGACTACACGGAAAATCCCGTCAGGGCCTTCGGGATCGGGCTCTCCGCAAATGTATTCGGGGTGCTCTGCGGCGGTCTGATCGGCCTTGCGGTAACCTCTATGGAGCTCCCAAGCGCGGAGGTGGCGGTGATTGCGCTCGTCGTTGTCTGCATCACCCTCTCCCTTCTTCCCCCTCTCAACCGGCAGCTGGTCATGCTGCTCAAAAGCCACGCCTATCTCGCCGTCTACGACCGCATGAGCCCTCAGCAGCAGACCACCGTCCTCCGGCATGTGAAGACTTTGGATCCGCTGACCGGGCGGGAGGAGGAAGTGCTGGCGCTCATCCTTTCCGGCAAATCCAACCGGGGGATCGCGCAGGCTCTTTTTATCAGCGAGAGCACGGTCAAGACCCATGTAGGAAATATCTTTTCCAAGTATGACGTCGGAAGCCGCGCGGAGCTTATCAGCACCCTGCTCAAAAATCAATCCGATTCCTGACCCCCAAAAGGGCGCAAAAAAATCGGCCTCTCACCGTAAAGGGTGGGAGGCCTTTTTCGGAATTTCACGGCTCTGTCCGCTGAAATTTTCCGGCACCGCAAAGATCCCCCGGACGGCATTCGCCGCACGGGGGACCCGATCGCTTTTATAAGATATCATTTTTGACGGCGGCGCTCCGCAGCAAGAGCATGTAAACAGGAATCATTCCTGTTTTTAATTGTTGTGCCCGCCGCACCCATGCTCGCCGCAGCCGCCGTGGTTTCCTCCGCAGCCGTGCTCGCCGCACTCGCCATCGGGGTGTTCGCCGTGATGGCTGCACGTAACATCCGGGTCAAAACAGAGGCCTCCGTTTAACAGCTCCTCCACGGCCTCATCCGCGCTGCCCGACGCGCCGCCGTACAGCCCGATTCCCGATTCCTCCAGTGCCCGGCGCGCGCCGCCGCCGATCCCTCCGCAGATCAGCGTATCCACATGAATCTTCTTCAAAATGTCTGCCAGGGCGCCGTGTCCGCTGCCGTTGGTATTGACGATCGTGGCAAGCGTCACTTTTCCGTCCTCCACGTCATAGACCTTAAAGCGCTCCGTATGCCCGAAATGCTGAAAAACCTGCCCGTCTTCAAAAGTTACCGCGATTCTCATCCCTGATTTTCCTCCTTGTTTTTTTCTTCCCGGCGGCAGCGGCGTCCACAGCCGCGCCCGCAGCCGCACTCTTCCGTTTTTTCATCGCAGAGAACATAGTCCCCGCCCTCAATCTTCAGTTCTTTTTGATTCACGAGGCATTCCGCCAGTTTGACCCGGGCGCTGTTGTAGATCGCCTGCGCCGTCGTGCGCGCCACATTCATTTGCTGTGCGCACTGTTCCTGCGTCATCCCCAGCAGATCGATCAGCCGGACGCTTTCGTATTCATCCAGCGTCATGGTGACGACCGGATGCTCCGCGCCGGTTCGATCCTTCGGGCCGAAACGCCCGCATCCCGGCATGGCACAGATCCGCCGCCTCTTGCACGGTCTCGGCATCTTTGTTTTCCCCCCCTAATTATTGGCATATGCCATTTATGTATTTATTATACATGAAAATCGGCATATGTCAATAACAAAATTTGACGAACCGGAAAAATGAAGTATAATTATTTTATGGAAAAGGGGGGAACGCCATGGAATTTGAACATTATTTCCCGATCTGGAAAGAACTTACGGCTGCCGAAAAATCTCTGCTGGAGCAGTCGGCGATCAAACGCGCCGCACCGAAGGGCACGCTGCTGCACAACGGTTCGTCGGACTGCGTCGGGGTTTTTCTGATCTGCTCCGGCCAGCTGCGGGCGTTCATCCTCTCAGATGAAGGCAAGGAAGTCACGATCTACCGCCTGTTTGAGCGGGATCTCTGCCTGTTTTCCGCCTCCTGCATGATGCACAGCATCCAATTTGACGTCACGATCGAAGCGGAAAAGGATTCCGAGCTTTGGGTCATCCCGACGGAGGTTTATAAAAAACTGATGGATACCTCCGCCGCCGTCGCCAATTACACCAACCAAGTCATGGCCTCGCGCTTTTCGGAGGTCATGTGGCTGATTGAGCAGATCATGTGGAAGAGCTTCGACAAGCGTCTGGCCGCGTTTCTGCTGGAGGAAAGCGCTTTAGACGGCGGCGATACGCTCCGGATCACCCACGACCGGATCGCTGCTCACATGGGCACGGCCCGCGAGGTGGTAACAAGGATGCTTCGCTATTTCCAGGAGGAGGGCATGGTGAACCTCACGCGGGGCGCCATTGAGCTCCGGGATCGAAAGCGGCTGCAAAAGCTCTCCGATTAGAAAATGCCGCCCGGATCTCTCTGGGCGGCATTTTTATGTTCTCTTTTACGGAATCATCGAAACGATCTGGTGCTTGGGTCTTACGCCCACCGCCTGATCGACGACCTTTCCGTCCTGCATGACGATCAGGGTCGGGATACTCATGACATTGAAGGCGGAGGCCAGATCCGGCTGCTCATCCACGTTGACCTTGCCGACCTTGATGCTCGGCATCTCCTCGGCGATCTCGTCGACGACGGGGGATACCATCCGGCACGGCCCGCACCAGCTGGCCCAAAAGTCCAGCAGAACGGGTTTGTCGCTCTTTATGACTTCTTCCTGAAAATTGTTTTTGGTAATGGTTAATACGGACATTGTAATACCTCCTAAGTATGGATGAATTATTCTAAAACCAACGCTCTTGTCGGGCAAACCTTCACGCATTTTCCGCAGCGGATGCAGGCCTCCTGATCCACTGTCGGCGCGTGGAACCAATCCTGTTTCAGTGCTCCCACCGGACACGCCCTCACCGCGGGGCAGAAGTGATTCTGGGGGCACCGATCCTTGGAAACCGTGAGTTTTTTCCCCGCATGATCCGAAGCATCTTCTCTGCTCCCAAATTCAAAAGCCATCTCAGCCTCATCTCCTTGATTTGCTCTGTTTATAATGATACAGGAATTCACGCTTCCTTTCCGTGACGAACTCACCAAGTATCCCCGTTTTGCGAAAACCGCTTTCCCGAAGGAACGATTTTATTTTACCATGGCTTCCGTTTCTTTTCCGTGACGAACTCACCAAATATCCTGTTTTGCGAAAACCGCTTTCCCGAAGGAACGATTCTATCTTACCTCGGTTTCCGTTTCTTTTCCGTGACGAACTCACCAAGCGACCGAAACGGGATTCCCCGAAAAAAAAACGGCGCCGGAAAAAATTCCGCACCGGGCGTCAACCCTCCCCCTGCCTCGACATATGATAGAGCCAAAGGGGGAGATTTTTTTGACTGAACATTATCCTTTTATAAATATGCCGCTGCCGTATGCCGATAACGCACTGGAGCCGTATATCGATGAGCAAACGATGATCCTGCATCACGGCCGGCACCTTCAGACCTATATTGATAACCTGAACACCGCGCTTCAAAGCCGTCCGAGGCTGCAGAATTTGTCCCTCGAGCAGCTGATCAGCCGTGCGGACAGGCTACCGGCCAATATCGGCACGCCGGTTCTGCGAAACGCCGGCGGGGTATACAATCACCGCTTTTATTTCGACAACCTCACTCCGGAAATCGAGCAGCGGCCCACCGGCATGCTGGCCGCCGCGATCGACCGTTCCTTCGGCGGATATGATACCTTCCGCGAAAAGTTTAGCGCCGCGGCAAAGTCTGTGTTCGGCTCCGGATACGCCTGGCTGGTGATGGATCCGTACGGCGGCCTGAAAATCATGACGACAGCCAATCAAGAGACGCCCATGCCTTCCGGATACTGCCCCATCCTGACTATCGACGTCTGGGAGCACGCTTATTATCTTAAACACTTCAACCGGCGTGCCGATTATATTGACGACTGGTGGAATGTCGTAAACTGGCAGAAAGTGGAGACGCGCTATCTGGAATGCAAAGGATAATGCCCTCCGGAGCCGGAAGACACCGGAGAACATAAAAAGCGGAATTGCAGGCATAATCTTCCCGCCGCTGCAGGTTTTTCTCCTTCTCCTCACATCGGCAGCCGCGTTGGAATATGATTTTAGTAGGGCATCCGCAGGGTCATGAGTACATCACCTATGAAGGGAGGGTATTCTATGTGTTGCCTCTGCTGCTGCCGCTGCCGCTGCCGCTGTTGGTGCTGCCGCTGCCGGTGCCGTTGTTTTTGCTGCTGACGCCGACAGATAACGCTTGACGTGCCGGGGGCCTCCTGTAAAGGCCGGCCCCCGGTTTTTGTATGCATTTTTTCAGCCAGACCCGGCGGCTTTTGTTTCTCTATACATCTTCCGCAGCAAAAAAAGTCCTATGAAAATCAGGGCTATATAAAGAAACGGGTAGATCCATCGGACAACCGCCTCCGGATAGGGTAGACTGCGCAGGGGCAAGACCATCAGCCGCATGGCGGAAAACCAAACTCCGTAGAGCAGGAACGCCGCGCCCTCCGGCAGCTTTTTGCGAAAATACAGCCACAGCACGGGGACAAGCCCCAAAAGCGCAAGCCCCATCTCAAAAAGCTGCGTCGGGTAGAGGGAGGCCGTTACCGTATCTCTCCCGAGCAGAGAAAAGATTCCGCCGATCGTTTTCTGCTCCCCGCCGCGTAACGGAAAATGCACCCCCCAGACCGAGCTCGTCGGGATGCCGGCACAGCAGCCGTTTAGATAACAGCCCACCCGGGCAAGCGCGAAGCCGAGGCCGGATGGAAGCACCAGCGCGTCAAGCAGGGGCCGCGGGTTCTTTTTGATAAGCCGGGCCCAGAGCAGCAGCGCGCCCAAAGCGCCGAAGATTCCCCCATAGACGGAGAGCCCCGCGAGACGCAGAGAAAAAAGATGCAGAGAATCCCCGTAAGCGCCGGGGTTCACGGCAAAATTCAGCAGCCGCGCGCCGATGAGAAAGGCCGCCGCCATCAGGGCCGTCAGAGAAGCCGCCTGCGACACCCGCAGCCCCGCCCTCCGCAGAAGGGGAAGGGCCGTGAGCACGCCCGCCAACGCGGCGAGCACGGTGAAGAGCGCATAGGATTTGATTGTGAGCACGGTGCCGAACAGGGAAAACGTGATCTCAGGATGCATACTTTATTCCGTTCCGATCGGCTTGCTGCCGGAAATATGGAGATCCAAACGGATATCCTCTCCCATTTTCATGATCAGATCCCCGTCGACGGTCACATCCTTGTTGGCACCGTAGGCGGCAACAAGGTCCCCGGTGAGCGTCGCGCCCTCCACATCATAATCAAAGATCAGGATGCCGTTCAGGTAGGTAAACGGGAGCGAATCGGAGAACTCTTCCTCATCCTCCTCATAGAAAGTGAGCGTGCCCGTATCCTCTCCGGTTTTGACGATCGCGAACTGACTCTGCTGGGTCTGTCCCTTCATGGCATCCAGAGCGGCGATGACATCGATGTCAATATCACAGCCCACGTCGTCGCTCTCCGTCTCCTCTTCTTCATCGTCGGCGGCCGCGGCGGCCCTGTATTCCGGCGAAATATAGACATCCATAAACATGATCGCACCATCCTCGTATCTGCCGACCAGTTCGTCAAGCGTCGGGCATGGGGAAAGCTCGACTTTCAGGGTGTAGTCCTGTTTCCCGCTGCCGTGAAGACCCGTCACCAGCGCGAGGAAGACATATTGCTCTTCGCATGATTTTTTGAAATCGCCAAGCTTCACACTCTCCCCCGAGGAAGGGAGCACCGTGACCGTGCTGCCGTGAACGGCAAACACCCGCAGATCCGCGCCCGCGACCGATACGGTCGGGTCGGTCCCCTCTTTTACACGGAACAAATTGACCTCGTCGATGGTGAGCGCAATGAGCTGCGCCCCATAAGGGCCGATGCTCAGGGTCGTCTCGCCCAAGTTCGGGATCTCATCGTTTTCCATGATGGTCAGGATTTCCTCCTCGGTGGGAACCTGCAGCGCGAGGGAGGTTCCTACGCCTGCCAAACCTTTTCCGGCGAGATTGGAATACAGCGTATAGGGCGCATAGCTGCCGACCTCGCCCTTTACCAGTGCTTCATAAAAATCTCCGGCCCATCCGGAGGGCGGCCCGGCCGAGGAGAGCAGCGCGCTGTCCCAATCCGCCCCCTCGCCCGCAAGCGTATAGGCATTGAGGATGAAGTTTTCTCCCCTCTTTTGGGAGAGGTATTGGATCAGCGGCATGCGCGCATAGCCGTTTGCGGCGTCGTTCTCCTCCGGAAAAACACCCGAGAAGATCTTCTCGTTGTATTCCGCGACAATGCTCGGAACGTTGCCGCTTTTTTGCCCCTCAAAATAGGTAGCGGTGGCCTCGTCGAACCAGGTGTTGTCGGCTCCGCTCTCCACATAGTTGAGCTGCACAAAATGGAAGAATTCGTGCGCGATGAGAGGTTTTACCGAACTTGCCTGATAGCCGCCCTCAAAGAGGCTGCGGTTCAGATAAATTTTGCCCTCCGCGCCGCTGCGCCCATAGGAATAGTACCCCATCTCGTCGAGGGACTGAATATTGACCTCAATGGGCCAGTTGCCGCGTTTCGCATAGACATATCCTTTTTCCAGATATTCTTCGTAAATATCCTCAAAATCGGAGAGCAGCGCCTCACGGTCCTGGTAACTGATAAACGTCGTGTGCATCTGCGCCGGAAAATTGACAAGGAAGTGCCCGCCGTCCGTAAATGTGGTGGAACACCAAAAGATTCCCAGCCGCAGGCGCTCTCCGGAAGGCTTCGCGCTGCCCGACGCACCATTGACCGAGAGCTGCTCCAGATATTCCGCGGGGATGAAAGAGGCCGTCACCATTCCATCCTTCACCTGCGCGGGCAGATATGTATAGAGGGTATCCACGCCGCCGTCGGAGCGTGTAAGGTCGCTGCCGAGCCCCAGCATCGGTACGGCTTTCTCATCTTCCGGCGTCTCGCTCTCTTCCAGCGGAATGCTGACCATGACCGATTCGGTGCAGGTCATATCCAGCTCCAGCTCAAAAAGCCCGGAGACAAGCCCTTCCGGCTTCTCTTTCTCTTTCACTTTTACGGCGGTAAGCGTTGTTTCGGAAGAATCCGGCACCGTGTTTCCGCCAAAATCAAGCGTCACCTCGCCCAGCTCAATCCTGTTGTCCCTGACCGAAGCGGAAGCTTTCCCGAATGAACAGGCGCTCAGCACCGTCAGAAGAAGGGCCATAATAAGGGTTGCAAAAACCGGCATCTTTTTTCTAAGTTTCATTTCGTTCCTCCTCACGTTTATTTAAAATCACATGAAAAACCGGGAACCGCTGCGGGTCTTTCCCCGCCGCAGGGCCAAGGATTCCGCTTTCGCCGATTTATAGCCCTCCCTCATACGCATATTCGAAATCGATCCTGACCCGCAAGTTCTCCTTTACCGATTGATACAGCTCCCCGGAATGCAAGGGGTCGCACAAAACCATATGGTAAAGCCGGTCCGCCGTCTGGATCTCAACCTCGGCGGATCCCTTCCCCATCAAAGTGACCGAAAGGATCTCTTTCTCCATAAAGATCCGAATTTTTTCTCCAAACTCCTCCGGGAGCAGTTCCAGCACGCCTCTGCCTATGGAAAGGCAATACGGCTTTGTCTCATAGAACCCCGTTTTCAGCCTGATGTCGAAGATCACCGGCACCACCTCCTTTAAAATAAAGTGTATCAGGATGGGCGCCGCAAATAAACCGCTTTTGGCAAACTGTCACGGTCTGTTTCCGTCACAAATCGTGCCAAGATTGTTGGAAAAGTGTTGATATTGTGACGCATTCTCTGGTATAATCAAAAAAGAGGTGATCGAAATGCAGTTCGCTGAAAAGCTTGACTTTCTGATGAACATCACAAATACGACCAACAGCGCTCTCGCTTTGACCGTTAGGTTGGATGCCTCCCATATCAGCCGCCTGCGAAGGGGGCAGCGGCACGCGCTCAAGGATCGTGCCTGTATCGATGCCATGGCTGTGTATTTTGCCCGGCACTGTGAGGAGCCGTACCGGAGGAAAGCCTTGCAGGATGCGATGGAAACCGACATGGGCGCCAATGGCACGGGCGGGTTTGCGGAGAGGATTTCCCTGTGGCTCTGGGAGGAAAAAAGCGGCGAAAACCGGACCGTCGAGCGTTTTCTCGCCGGCCTGACGCAGCCCCCGCCTCATCCCCGGGAACCGGATTCTCCGCTCTGCGAAACCGCGGTTTTGGATCCGGACCCGGTGGAAGTATCTGTTTTCTTTGGGGTGGATGGAAAGCGGCGTGCCGTAATCCGGTTTTTGAATGCGGTGCTCGCGGAGAGCCGGCCGGTCACGCTGCTGCTCTTCTCCGACGAACCCACCGACTGGATGACGGCAAGTCCTCCGTTTGCGCGGGAGTGGGCCGCCCTGATGTCGCAGGTGCTGGAGAAGGGGAACCGGATTATTGTGATCCATACGATCAGCCGCGACCTGGACGAGATGCTTCACGCGATCGGCCAATGGATGCCGCTATATATGTCCGGTGCGATTGAGCCTTACTTTTATCCCAAAAAGCGAGATGGGATTTTTAAACGCACGCTGTTTATCGCGCCCGGTGTCGCGGCGGTAGCCTCCGGCTCGGTGGGGGATTCCGTCGAAGGGGCGGCCAATCTTTTGTTTCGGGATAAGGACTCCGTTGAGGCCCATGAAAGGGAATTTTTCCGTTACCTGGCCATGTGCAAGCCCCTCATGCGGATCTTCACTTTCCGAAACCGGGACGCCTATTTGGAGACCCTCCTCGAATTTGAAAAAGAAAAAGGTGACGCCATCCTCCGGTCGGAATCACCGTCGCTTGTGACCATGCCGCAGAAGGTTTTTTCCGGCATCCTCGCCCGTCTGGGCATGGAGAAGACGCCGCTTGCCGATCTGCACGGGCTCCGGGCGGATCTGTTCGAATCCCTTCTGGAAACGAACGACTTTTCAGAGATCATCCGCCTTCCGGATCCGGAAATGGTGACGGAGGGAAAGGTTCGGGTTGCGTTCTCTCTGATTCTAAACGGGGATGCCGTCTGTTACATGCCCGAGGAGTATCTCCGGCATCTTGAGCACCTCATCTTTCTTCTCAAACGTTTCGAGCGATTTCATGTCTGCCTCACAAAATCTGCGGCGGACGAGGGCTACATGGTCTACGCCAAGGAGGATCTCGGCGTTATCGTGGCAAAGATTTCCGCCCCGCCTATCGTTCTGGCCATGCAGGAAGGAAATTTAAACGCGGCATTCTGGGATTTTCTGCAGAACATGCTCCATGAAAAATCCTGCTGCGAGCAGGATAGGGCACGGGTTCTGGAAAAGCTGGAGGAATATACGAAAAAGCTCCGGCACATCGTCGGTACCGGCGGAAAAAATCCGTAAGCCGCAGAGATTCCCGGAATTTTTCATGGAAGGTGCGCCGGCGGCCTCTTCTCTTGTTTTTCATCCGTTTTCTGATATAATGATCTTTGGCACGGTGGGAGGGTCGGTTTCGTCGCCATGCGCAAAATGCGCACACCTCATGTCGGAGTCCGAAGGCGGGCTCAAAATTTTATAGCGCAGGCTTAATCCTGTGGGTTCCGTGGAGGCAAGTACCTCCACCCGTACTTGTATAAAACAACATGAGCGTATTAAAAGTAGACCGTTCCTGTAGCTGCAGACAAATTACTATATAAAACGCAGGAAAACGACCGGAAATTGGATAAATAAAATGCGGGGGAAACCGCCCCCAATCGAATAAATAATACAATCAAGGCGAGTTTGTTTGGGCGGCGCACAGCGCTGCCTTATACAGGTACAATTAAATTTTTTTGGAAAGGAAATTGCCATGAAAAAGTTAATTGTATTGTTTTTGATTCTTTGTCTCACGCTGTCCGGCTGCAAGCCGGCCGAGACGCAGGCGCCCGAAACGGAGGAGAACACGAGCCTCAGCAGCGAATCCATCGCAGAACCGACATCCGAAACCGAGGAGGACACGAGCCTCGGCGGCAATTACACGGACGAGATGAAAATTCCGTATACCGTGGATTTGGATCCCGAATACGGCGCGGACAGCGTGGAGCGCGCCGGGGATCACGAAAATAGCCCTTATTTCAACACGCTTGATTTTTACAACATGGAGAGCACGGATACGCTCACCATTC
>CAZLMO010000059.1:0-11521 GCA_964560915.1 uncultured Oscillospiraceae bacterium | reverse complement strand
ATATGGCGGCATAGCTCAGTTGGCTAGAGCATTCGGTTCATACCCGAAGTGTCGATGGTTCAAGTCCATTTGCCGCTACCAGGCCCGGTGGTCAAGCGGTTAAGACACGGCCCTTTCACGGCTGTAACGTGGGTTCGATTCCCGCCCGGGTCACCAAAGAAGGCATCCTGATTTTCAGGGTGCCTTTTTGTTTGTCCATTTCCGGCTCTTTTCCCCCATCTATGGTGGTTCGGAGCTACAGGCTTTTTTTGGGTGCGGCAAAGGGCGGTATATAAAGACCGGGTCAAACGGCACCGCCTGTCTCTCAAGGAAAAATAAAGAAGGTAGTTTCTTAAAAAATTCCCTCGGAATTCACATTTTGTTTATCAAAGTTCTTCTTCACTGCGATATAATTCTTGCAGAAAGTGAGGGATATTATCATGTGGCAAAGACCGAGACTGAAAGAGGAGGCAAAACGGATTCTCCGGCGGAATTACTGGATGCCGTTTCTGGTCACCTTTGTGTTTGGCCTGATTTCCGGCGGGAGCGGCGGATTTTTCTCCGGAATGTACACCAGCACATCAACCCATAATCTGTTTGACGGCTTCACCTTTTCTTCCGGAACGGGAGCCGGCATCGGCGCCTTTCGTTCGTTCGTGGATCAGTTCAGCGACAAACTTGACCGGTATATAGATAACCCCGCGGTGATGATTTCAGTGATCCTGATGATCATGCTGGCCGTTGTCGTTGCGATGGTCATCTCCTACGGGTATCTGGCTTTTGTCATTATGCCGCTGCAGGTCGGGATGCACCGCTATTTTATGGAAAACCGCGGCTTCAAATCCGGGTTCGGCCGCCTGTTCTGGGCATTCGGCCACGGCAATTACCTTCATATCGTAAAAATCATGTTCATTATGGAACTCAAGATTTTTCTGTGGTCCCTGCTATTTATCGTTCCGGGCATTGTCAAATCCTATGAGTACTACATGATTCCCTATATCCTCTCTGAAAACCCAAACATCTCAATGGACCGCGCGTTCGAGCTTTCCCGCCAGATGACCCACGGCGAGAAATGGAACATTTTTGTGATGGAGCTCTCCTTCATCGGCTGGTATCTGCTCTGCGCTTTCACCTGCGGCATCGGCATTTATTTTCTCATGCCTTATCTGGAGGCCTCCAGAGCCGAGCTTTATGAGGTGATGCGTGAGAAGGCCCATGGCCTCGGGTTCTCCGATTTTAACGAGCTGCCCGGTTACATGCCCGAACAATATTGATTTTTTCTTTTCGGAATCGAGTGCAGGCTTTTCGCGAAATCCATGAAACGCCATCGGCCCCGATTTTTGCGAATTGTTTGGATGTATGCTCAAGCGATAAGAATAATTCCTTTAAAGAAGTAAAGGTCCCCGATAGAGGAAGCTTCCGCAATTTTTCAACAAAAAAGATGAGCACCGTTAAAAGCGATGCTCATCTTTTTTTGTGAAATCTGTTTTTATGGGGAAACCGGAGCTTCCGCCTTCTTTTTCTTCCCGGCGAGCAGAGACCCCATGAGGATCAGCAGGATGCCGGCGGCGGATACAGCCGTTATGGGCTCGCGCATGATGACGACGGAGATCAGTACGGCCGCCACCGGTCCGCTATAAATATAGAAGCCGGAGGTTAAAATCCCAAGATTACGGACCGCTATGTTCCAGAGAAAATAGCAGAATATAGAGCAAAGCAGCACCAGATGTGCAAGGCACAGGAGGTTTTCCGGCTGTAGGAAGCGTTCCGCTCCGATTCGGAAGCCCGTAAACGGAAGGATCGGCAGCATGAATATGACTCCCCAGAAGAACGTCCGACGGATCAGCGCGGCCTCCGGGTATCCCTCGGCGCCAACCTTGCGGTTTAGAGCACTGTAAAATGCCCATGAAAACGCGCTGCCGAGCGCCAGCAAATCCCCCGCCGGGCGGAAAGCCACCGCGCCGCTGCTCTCCACCGTGACCATCACGGTGCCGGCGACCGCTATCAGGCAGCCGGCCACAAACGGCGGCGTAAAGGTCTTTTCCTTATAAAAGACCCGGTTTAGGACCGCGATTATCAGGCCACAGACGCTCATCAATACGCCGACATTCGACACGGTTGTGAGCGTCAAAGCCGTATTCTGAAAAAAATAGTAAGCGGTGACGCCGGTGATGCCAAGACCGATCAGCGGAAGCTCTTTCTTCCAACCGCGGAAGGGGATGCCCCGCGGCGCGATCAGCCAGAGCAGCGGATAGGCCAAAATGAAGCGAAAAAAGGCAAGCTCCATCGGGGTGAAATCCTCCAGCAACACCCTTGCTGAAAGATAGGAGGTGTTCCAGAAAAACATTGCCGTCCCGGCGCAGAGGTGGCCAAACCATCTGCTCCCCCGAAAATCGGGCTTAATCGACATGGACGGAATAGTTCGGTGCTTCCTTGGTGATATAGATGTCGTGCGGATGGCTCTCGCGGAGACCGGCGTTCGTGATCCGGACAAACTGTGCCTCCTCCTGCAGCTCGGCAATGGTGCGGCAGCCGCAATAGCCCATTCCGGCGCGGAGCCCTCCGAGCATCTGATAGACCACCTCGGATACGGTACCCTTATATGGCACGCGGCCTTCGACGCCCTCCGGGACCAGCTTCTTGTTGTCCTCCTGGAAATACCGATCCTTGCTGCCCTTTGCCATCGAGGCGAGACTGCCCATGCCGCGGTAAACCTTAAAGTTCCGGCCCTGATAGATCTCCATCTCGCCGGGCGCTTCCTCGCAGCCGGCCATCATGGAGCCGAGCATGACCGCGTTCCCGCCGGCCGCCAGTGCTTTGACGATGTCTCCGGAATATTTGATGCCCCCGTCTGCGATGACCGGGATCCCGTGCTTCTGCGCGGCGCAGGCGGCGTCATAGATTGCGGTGATCTGCGGTACGCCAATGCCGGCGACCACACGGGTGGTGCAGATGGAGCCTGGCCCGATACCGACCTTAATTGCGTCGGCGCCGGCTTTAATCAGGTCTTCCGTAGCCTCTGCGGTTGCAACATTGCCCGCGATGAGGGCGACATTCGGGAAAACGGCTTTGATCATCTCGACACAGTGAATGATGCCCGCGCTGTGGCCGTGGGCGGAATCGAGTACGAGCGCATCGACATCCGAGTCGACGAGCGCCTGTGCGCGTTCGAGCACGTTGCCCGTGACCCCAATTGCGGCACCGCAGAGCAGCCTGCCGTCTCTATCTCTGGAGGAATTCGGGTAACGAACCGCTTTTTCGATATCCTTAATCGTAATAAGACCTCTGAGCTTGCCCTCTTTATTGACAAGCGGCAGTTTCTCGATCTTATGCATGCGCAGAATTTCCTGTGCCTCTTTGAGCGTGGTACCAACCGGGGCGGTGACCAGATGCTCCTTTGTCATAACCTCTTTGATTTTGACATTGAAATCACTCAGGAAACGCATGTCGCGGTTGGTAATGATGCCGACGAGATACCCTTTTTCATCGCAGATCGGTACGCCGCTGATGTGGTATTTCGCCATCAGCTCGTTGGCGTCGAAAGCCAGATGCTCCGGAGAAAGGAAAAACGGGTTCACAATGACGCCGTTTTCAGAGCGCTTGACCTTATCGACTTCATCGGCCTGAGCCTCAATGGTCATGTTCTTATGGATGATGCCGATGCCGCCTTCCCTCGCAATGGCGATTGCCATGGCGGATTCGGTGACCGTATCCATCGCGGCCGTCATGATCGGTGCATTCAGCTTGATGTCGCGAGCGAGCGTAGTCGTGACGTCGACTTCTTTGGGCAGCACGTCGGACTTGGCCGGGATCAGCAGCACATCGTCGAACGTGAGCCCTTCTTTTACAAACTTGTTTTCGTAATTCGCGTTCAGCATAAGATTCCCCTTTTTATATAGAATTGTTGAAAACCAAACTCAAATGTATATTTAGGTTATTTTATCATCTTGCCCCTTCTTTTGCAAGATGAAACTTCTTTTTGTTATCCGTTTTGCAGGAGAAATTCTTTATGCCCGCTCTCTCCGGACGGGCTCCTCCGTTTATAAAGTTACAAGAACGTATGTTCTTTTCTTAAAGTAAAAAATTCAGGTGCGGTAAAACTCGGTTTTTTCGGACCTCGAAGCTCTCTCGTATGGCTGATTCCTCTGCGGCCATAGACAGGTTCCACGTGGAACCTGTTTTGCCGCTTCAAAAGGCAGGGATCTCCAAAAAATGCAGTTTGACTCTGCTGCCGGAGGATTTTTGCCCGCGGGCGGCAAATTTCGTGTCAGGGCAGGCGTTTCGCACAGGATGTTTGTTCCTGCCCCACTATTTCTTTTCTCCGAACGTGTGCTTTCGTGGAAAACCCAATGCCGTCTGCTCACAGGATCCCGTTTTCAGCGTGGGCATCTTCCCTACTCTGGAGCGGTGCTGTCCAAAGGCCGGTGGTTTTCCCGCCCACGGGCTGTTTTGTATTTTTGCAAAGGCAACAAAAAAAGGGCGGATTCCTCACCCGCCCCCTCGAAAAAAATTTGTTTTCTACTTGATAAGATCCGTGCCGATATAGTTACGGAGCGCCTCGGGGACTGTGACGGTTCCGTCTGCATTTTGGTAATTCTCAAGAATGGCGGCTGTGGTTCTTCCGATAGCGAGGCCGGAACCGTTGAGCGTATGAACAAAGACCGGTTTGTCGCCCGAGCCGCCCTTGCAGCGGATCGAGGCCCTGCGGGCCTGGAAATCCTCAAAGTTGGAGCAGCTCGAAATTTCGACGTACCTGCCGTAGGAAGGCATCCAGACTTCAATGTCGTAGGTCTTTGCACTGGAGAAAGTGACGTCGCCGCTGCTGAGCACGACGACCCGATATGGCAGGCCAAGACCCTGCAGGGCAAGCTCCGCCTCGTGGGTCAAGTCCTCAAGCTCCTCATAGGAGCGATCCGGATCGGCGAATTTGACGAGCTCAACCTTGTTGAACTGATGCTGACGGATAAGCCCTCTGGTATCTCTGCCCGCGCTGCCGGCCTCCTCGCGGAAGCAGGCGGAATAAGCGCAGTATTTGATCGGCAGCTGACTACGGTCGAGGATTTCGTCCCGATGCAGGTTGGTAACCGGTACCTCGGCCGTTGGGATCAGGTAGAGATCCTCGCCCTCGATTTTATACATTTCTTCGGCAAACTTCGGGAGTTGGCCGGTACCGATCATGGAGGCGGAATTGGCCATATAAGGCGGGAAGACTTCGGTATATCCGTTGGCGGAATGGAAATCCAAATAGTAGTTTACGATTGCGCGCTCAAGCTTTGCACCGAATCCGCGGTAGAAGTGGAAACGGGCGGCTGTAACCTTCGCGGCGCGCTCCGGATCGAGGATATTGAGGGCGGCGCCGATATCCCAGTGCGCTTTTGGCTCAAAGTCGAAGGTTCTGGCCTCCCCCCAACGGCGAACCTCCACGTTGTCACGGTCGTCGCGGCCGTAAGGGACGCTGCTGTGCGGAACATTCGGGATACGTAAAATGATTTCCCTCTGTCTGGTTTCCAGCTCGGAGAGATTGTTTCCAAGCTCCCGGGCCTCATCCGCGAACTTTTTCATCTCGGCCATGATATCGGAGACGTCTTCCCCGTTCTGCTTCAGGATCGGGATCTGTTTGCTGGCGCGGTTCTGCTCCGCCTTGATCTCGTCGACCTGGGTGTTGATCTTTCTGCGTTCCGCGTCGATCGCAAGGATCTCGTCGATATCGGCGTCCATATCCTTATTTCTTCTTTTACAAGCGTTTTTTACTTTGTCCGTGTTTTCTCTGATAAAACGAATATCCAGCATTCTTACTTCTCCTTATGTCATTGAAATATTTTTTTATTGGCCAGCCGCTCGCAGATCTCCGCAAGATCTTCTTTATTATAAAACGGTATTTCAAGAAATCCGCCTTTTTTACCTTCCATGATCTTGATCGGGCGACCGATCTCCTGCGTCAGAGCAATTTCCATTTCCTTATACCAGCTGTTTTTTGAGAATGCGGCGGAGGCCGGTTTCGGTGGTTTTTCCTTTTTTGAGGCGAATTTTTCCGCTTCCCGTACGGAAAGTCCCTCCGAAACGATCTTTTTGGCGAGGCCGATGCGTTTTTCTTCCTCTGCAGAAAGAATTGCCTTCGCGTGGCCGGCACTGAGCGTGCCCACCTCGACGAGCTTCATGACTTCGTCTGGCAGCGAGAGCAGCCGCAGCGCGTTAGTGACGGCGGGGCGGGATTTTCCGACCACGTCGGCGATCTGCTCCTGCGTCAGGCCATACTTGTCGATCAGCTGCCGGAAGCCCTTCGCCTCCTCGATCGCATTGAGGTCTTCGCGCTGCAGGTTTTCGACCAGTGCAATCTGTGCGGCCTCCGATTCGCCCATTTCGCGGATGACTGCGGGCACCTCCGTAAGTCCGGCCATCCGTGCGGCTCGCCATCTGCGCTCACCGGCGACGATTCGGTACATACCGCTCGCGGTCGGCCGGATCAGCAGAGGCTGCAGAACTCCGTGGGTCTCGATGGATTTTGCAAGCTCCGCAAGCGCATCTTCATTAAAATCTTTTCTGGGCTGGGAAAGATCCGGCTCAATCTCCGAAATCCGGACCGTGCTACTGTTTCCCGTGTCCGACCCGGTGTCGGCAAACAGCGCATCAAGTCCCTTGCCAAGCCCGCTCTTTCGTTTTTCCAATCTATCCCTCCGTTCTGTTTTTCTCCAAAATCTCGTCCGCCAGTGCGAGGTAGGACTGCGCGCCCTTCGACGCCTGATCGTAATACAATACCGGTACGCCGAAACTTGGTGCTTCCGAGATCCGGACGTTTCGTGGAATGATCGTATGAAAGATTTTTTGGGGGAAAAACTTTTTGACTTCGTCCACAACCTGTACCGTCAGATTGAGCCTGGCGTCGTACATGGTGAGCAGAACACCTTCAAGATCGACTGTGCTGTTGTAGAGCCGTTTAACTTGCCGGACTGTTGCCATCAGCTGTGACAAGCCCTCCAGCGCATAGTATTCGCACTGAATCGGCACCAGAATCGTGTCGCAGGCGGCGAGGCCATTGATTGTGATCAGCCCAAGGGAAGGGGGACAATCAATACAGAGGTAATCATAGCGTCCTTTGACGGCTGCGAGTGCCTCGCGCAGCTTCATCGCACGGTTTTCCATCCCAACCAGCTCAATTTCGGCCCCCGCAAGGTTGATACTGGAAGGAATCAAATCAAGATTCTGAAATTTTGTCCGAATAATCGCCTGCTCCGCCGGGCAGGAACCCAAGAAAATGTCATAGATAGTATGCTTCATTTCACGTTTGTTGATACCGACCCCCGAGGTCGCGTTGCCTTGCGGATCGGAGTCTACAAGCAGCACCCGGCCCGGACAGCGATATGCCAGAGACGCGGCGAGGTTCACTGCAGTGGTGGTCTTCCCAACTCCGCCCTTCTGGTTGGCGAAAGCGATGCTTTTTCCCATTTTTGCCTCCGAAGATTTCCGTATGATAGTAAAATTATATCATATATGCGTCTTTTTTCAATGTAAAACCGGAAATTTGCCATTCCTTTTCGCAAAAAAGGCCACATGGGCATTTTGTATGGATGCCCGCGGTCGTTTTTTTGTTTTTACGAATGTTCCACGTGGAACAAAAACGAAGTTTTTAAGTGAGCGGCTTATAAAAGTGAGAAGGCCGCCTATGGAAAAACGGCAACGGCGCTCGGAGAAAGGGTAGCCTTTGTAAAAGTGGAAAGGCCTGCTTCCACCTGAAAATGAAGGCTATCAGTGGAAAATGACGCCGCGGCGGTTTTCTTCGGTGAACGCGCATGCGCGGGATCTCTCGCCGCAGTTCCCCCTATTCCTTCCTCAGATATAAATCGGCGCGAAGATGCGAAGGAGGCAACCATTTTGGCGGGCGGTTTTCTTCGGTGAACGTGCGTGTGCGGGATCTCTTGCCGCAGTCTTCTCCATTCCTTCCTCAGATAAAAATCGGCGCGAAGATGTGAAGGAGGCAACCACTTTATTAGGGATCCTTCCGAAACCTACGGAGCTCCAAAAAGAGTATATTTTCCGGCGGTCGGAGGGTTTTTATTCCAAGCGGAATCTGATTGGCGTCCCACCGGCGCACCGATCGTCGCCATACCTGCCCCGTGAGAAAATCAGACAGCACCCTCCGGCCCAAATAAGATTGCTCGAGAAACCGGCCTCTCCGATGCAAAAAAGCGGCTCTCCGGCGCCTGAACAAAAATATGATATTTTATCCGAATACCGACGATCACGGGCCACTTTTGCGTGGGCTCATTTTGCGGCAAGCCTTTTGCCTCATGCCGCGGTGTGAAAGGTTTGCTATTTTTTAATTAAAGCCATGCGGTGAATGCGTGATATGCCCACCCTGAAAGGGTATACTGCTGGCTTCCCTCTTAAGAGGCATTGAAATTCTCCAAAATTGCATCATATGCCCCATAACTACACGCTCGGCAACTGTTTAAGCAAATACATCCGTAAATTTTACACACAGTGAAAGGGTTATATCTATCGCTTCGCCCTATGCGGATAGCAAAAGCATTTTCATTCACGCCGGCAGGGTCGGTGGTCATTTTACGCGAAAAACCCACTCAAGCTCTCCGGTGGAATCCGACAGGGAGATTGAGTGGGACAAAGCCTTGAGCCGATTTATTTCCCGGCGTTTTTCCCGTAGCCCGCGTCGTTCAGCAAATCGGCCAGCCTGCTCATGCGCTCGGAAATCTGTTCGTCATCCTGGGAGATCGCATCCGCAAAGAGGCGGATATCCGTATCCAGCATCGGGTTTTGGTCGCAGACCTCCACCGTCATGGTGCTTCCTTGCAGGCCGATTCTGGCAATCAGCGGATTTTTTTCGTCATAGAGTTTTGGGAAACGATAAGAGCCGGAAAGAAACGCCTTCACCTCGGTAATCAGCAGCGCGAGATCCAGCACGCGGTGGATCGGCAGCTCCTCCGATTGGCGTGACCAGCGTTCCCCGCTCTTGCGCCATACCTTGGCCGAAATGTCAATGTTTCCTCGGTCATTCCACTGTGCGAGCCCGAGCGACAATCCTTTCGCCTCCGAATTCCCCGCTTCACGGCCATCCACCTCGTCATAATCCGGGCAGAGAAATACCGGCTTGTGCTTCAGATTGATCGGAATTTCCATTTTCGTTGCCTCCCATAATTTTAGTAAATTACTAATTTAGTATATTACTAAATATCGAGCTTGTCAAAGATTCCAGCTTCGCTTCCCTTTCCGATTTTGTTTTTTTGTAAATTTCAGGATTTTTTCATTCTTCAGGGAAGGAGGTTAACCGTTCTCTTGCTCTCATCCCCAATTTTCCGTGCTCGACGGGAAATCCTCCTATTAAAAAATACGCGTCTTGGCTCCGCATATGGTCTGGGGCTTTCAAAAAAAACAATCTCAGATATTTTTTCCCCCTGACCCTTTCTCTTCATCCAGGAATAAGAGTGTGCGCTTCTGGTGCTCCCGCCCCGGATTTTCCGTGCTCGGCAGGAAATCCTCCTATAAAAAGGCCGTGTGCTTTGATCACGCGGTCTTGTCTCATGTTCTTTTGCTGAACCGTTCCCTGAAGAAACCGATTCTCTTATGGGTTTTTAAAATATTCCTCCTTGGTCAGAGAAAAGCAGCGTTCGTCTTTGATGCTCCCATCCCAGATCTCCCATGCCTGGCGGAGCGTCCCCTCGTAATGAAACCCACATTTTTCGATTACGCGGCCGGAAGCGAGGTTCTCTGGGAAATGATATACTGTGAGCATGGAAAGGCCTCCCTCCCGAAATGCCCAATCCATCACGGCACGCACCGCCTCCGGCATCAGACCCCTGCCCCAGCACGCCAGGGAAAGCACATATCCGATTTCCCGGATATCTTTGCCGGCGCGTTTTTTATCCGGGTGCAGGCCAATCGAGCCGACCGCCCTCCCGTTCTCTTTGAGCACGATGGCAAGCACCTCTTCTTCGGCGATAAACTTCGTGAGCTTCTCCGCCGACTCCTCTTTGTTGGCGAGGGGCTTCCAACCGGCTTTTGGGCCGACCTCCGGATCCTTCGCGTAACAATAAAAGTCTTCAAGGTCGCCGGTCTCCCACCTGCGCAAAATTAACCGCTCCGTCTCGATTCGTTCCGGCAAACGAAAACCGTTCTCCCCTGTCAGTTTTTCCGTTTCCCTTCCGCATGCCATGTTTTGCACCTCCCCGAAATTTTGCCCTCCGGAGACAAGCTATGGTATAACAGCTGAAAGAACCATAAAATGGCAATAGCCAATTTATACTGCCGCAGAGCGGCTGTGATACCTTGATTTCAATGGCCCGCCTACGGCGATGGTCAATTATATCAGAAAACGCGAAATTTCGCAATCGACCTGTAGTCTTCAGGAAAACCGCGCAGAAAGGGGTTTTTATGAATCTGTTTTCCCACAAGCTCCGCACATCCGGAGCGCAGTCCATGACAAAAATTACGGCTTCCATCCGCGCCGATCTCCGAGAAAGCGGTGTGCAGGAGGGAATTGTTGTCATCTGGTCCCCGCACACCACCGCCGGCATCACCGTCAACGAAAATGCCGATCCGGACGTGGTGCATGACATGCTTTATGGCTTCGAGAAGGCCATTCCGTCGAAGGACCCAAACTATCTTCATGGGGAAGGTAACTCCCATGCGCATATGAAAACCACGCTGTTTGGTCCCTCACAGACCCTTATCGCCGCAGGCGGCGGGCTCCTTCTCGGCACCTGGCAGGATGTCTATTTCTGCGACTTCGACGGCCCCCGTGAACGGACTTACTATGTAAAAATTATCGAAGGATGAGCACCGCTGCCCCAGGAAATATGTGGGAACGAACCCCATGAAAACGGAGGACGCTTTCCTACGCGCAGGAAAACTACACGATCCGCCCCGCGGCGGATTTCAATTGCTGTAAAACGGGGAACTTTGCACCGCATTTACGAGCACGGGCCTCCGAGGTCGGGCATAAAAGGCGCCGATTGCCCGCCGAAGATTCCGTTTCATACAAAAAGACCGCTCGGGAGAAGCGGTCTTTTTGTGCCTTCAGGGGAATGTGTCTGATATCACTGCAGGCGCGTATGCGGAAAACACGCCGTTACAGCCTCGATGGCCAAGCGCCGGTTCGGGCGCCCGTGGCGCTTTTCGGCAGCGCCATCACCTTTTCTTCCGGCACCCGGATCATATAGCAGAGATAGCCGTCTTCCCTCGTCATCGTGCTCATGGCCTCGATGCCCGCGGATCTCATCACTTCGACGGCGTGCTCAATCGTATTCTGAAAGACGCGCACATCCCGGATCAGGTACCGGGTCTGTGCGGGAGGGCGTCGTTCCTGCCGGCTGCGGAGAAGCGCATCCACATAGGCTTCCGCCTCCTGCACGCTCAGAGACAGCTTGACCATATGCTCGGCCGCCTGCAGCCGCCCCGTGTCATCCGGAATCCGGAGCAAGGCCCTGGCGTGCCGTTCCGTCAACCCTCCGGAACGGACGATCGCCTTGATTCCTTCCGTCAGGCGGAGCAGGCGGAGAGCGCGCTGCGCGCCGAGTACGAGGCCGCGAAG
>CAZLMO010000058.1:0-11713 GCA_964560915.1 uncultured Oscillospiraceae bacterium | reverse complement strand
ATCGAGACGGTGTTTGAGTCCGTAAAGGATGCCGTCCGGGAGCGGTATATCGGGCCTCTCCGGGCACTGGCCGCGGCGCTCTCCGGAAGCATGGTCATCTCCGCGGTCGGGGCGATCTCACCGGGCAAGAGTACGCTGGACAGGCTTCTCTCCGTTGCCGGCGTACTGTATTTCTCCGCAATGGCGCTCTATCCGTTACAAGAGGCCTTCCGGTCCGCCGCGGAAGTGATCTCCTCCTGCCAGGAGATGCTCGTCGGCTACATTCCTGTGTTCGCCTCCATCGTCACGGCGGCCGGGAGCCCGGTCTCGGCCGCCGCCTATTCCTCCATGCTGCTGCTTTCTTCCAATCTTGCGGCCAAGCTGTTTTCCGGATACATCGTGCCGCTCTCCCTGCTGCTGCTCGTGATCTCGATGGCGGCGCCCTTCACGCCTTTTGACGTCGGCAAGATCACGGCCATGCTCAAAAAAGCGGCGGTCTGGTCGCTTTCCTTTTCGATGGTCATTTACACCGGCATCCTCAGCCTCAAAACGCTGGTCGGTTCCTCCGCCGACAGCGTCGTGGATCGCTCCGCCAAATTCGTGATCGGCACCTTCATCCCGATCGTGGGCGGTGCGCTTTCGGATGCGATGGGTACCGCGCAGGGCTGCCTGCGGCTTGCCCGGAACGTGGTCGGCGCCTATGGAATCCTTGCCGCGGCGATGACCTGCCTGCCCTCCATCGTGGAGCTGATTCTTTGGCAGATCGCCCTCAGCCTGTGCGCGGCTTTCTGCGCCTCTTTTGAGCAGGGGAAGATGGAGAAAATGTTCGCGGCGGCCTCCGATGTGACGGGAATTCTTTTTGCGGCGCTCGCGTGCTCGGCCCTTACCGTCATCATCTCCACCGGCGTTTTGCTGCTGACCGTAGGAGGCGGATGATATGGAATCCCTGGCCGACTGGGCGATCTCCCTCTGCGCGACGGGGGTCGCCATCTTCCTCTGCGAGATGCTGCTCCCGGAGGGAAGCATGGCAAAGATTTTTAAGATCGCGGCCAGCGTCTTTTTTCTCTCCGCAATCCTGGGGCCGCTGCTTTCCGGCCTCGGCACCGGAACATTTTCCGATCTGGCCGAGCCATATTCCATTGTGTCCGATACGGCGGAAAAGGCGACAGAGTCCGTCGTGATTTCCAGCTTCGAGGCCAATCTGGAAGATGAGCTCTCCTCCGGGCTTCGGGAAGAGGGGTTTCCGGTTTCAGGGATCGAAGTGGAAGTTTCTTTGCAGGAGGACGGCGCCACGCTGGTGATCGACTCCGTCACCATATGGCTTCCGGAGCAGGGGAGCGCCGATCCCGCCGCCGTATCCGAAACCGTTCGGGAGCTTTCCGGCCTCGAGCCGAAGATCCTTTATGAGGGGGAAGAACATGAATCCGCTGAAAAAGATTCTTGATAAACTTGGGCTATCCGGCGCCCGGTCGTCCGCAGCAGGCGGCAGGATCATCCTGATTCTCGGCTTCGCCGGGATCGCTCTGATTTTTCTCTCCGAATTCGTCTCCTGCGGCGGGAACGCCCAAAAAACGGAGACCGGGGAAATCCCTGCCTATTTGCCGGAGCTGGAATCAAAGCTGGAGGAGCGGGTTTGCCTGCTTGTGGAAGGGATCGACGGCGCGGGAAAAGCGGAGGTCCTGATTACTTTTTCGGGCGGCTACGAATATGAATACCTCTCCGATACGGAAATGAAAGCGGAAGAAAACGCCGAAAGCGTATTAAAATCAGAAACTCAAACATATATAATCGTTGACGGCTCCGCAGGAGATTCCGCCCTGGTGAGAAAAATCCTGGTGCCCGAGATTAACGGTGCGGCAGTGATCTGTGAGGGCGGCGGGAATCCGCAGGTTGCGGAAAAGGTGATCCGGGCGGTCTCGACGGCGCTGGGGATTTCTTCCTCAAAGGTTTTTGTGGCAAAAAAGGCTTGAATATGGAGGGGTAGGCAATGACAAGCGTCAACAACTATGAAAGCGTAGAGCTGGCCGCCGTGCCGGCAAAAGCAAAACGTGGATTCTTTCATTTCGGCGGGAAAAAGACGGGGGAAAAGGCGAAACTCCGCTTCGTGCTGCGCAAAAAACATGTGATTGTCGCCGCGCTGGTAATGGTGCTCACCGCAGCGGTTTACGTCAATTATCTCTATTCCGTCAACGGGCTTGACCTCACGCCGACGGAGACCAAAAATTACGGAGATTCGCTTCTCGTCTCCACGGGAACGGACGGCGTCGTCATGGACGCGGACGCCTATTTCAGCGAGGCCCGCATCTCCAAGGAACGGAACCGGGACGAGGCCGTGGAAACGATCCAGAATCTCTCCGTGACGGAGAACCTCACCGAGGAGCAGATGGCGCAGCTTGCACAGCAGGCCTCCGCGATTGCCGCAAGTATGGAACTCGAGACGAAGCTTGAGAGCATGATTAAGGCGAAGGGCTTTGAGGATTGCCTCGTCTATATCTCGGAGGAATACGCGGACGTGATCGTAAAGACCGAGGGGCTGCTCGCCACAGAGGCTGCGGGGATCAAAGAATCCATTCTGGAGGAGACGGATGTTCCCGTTGAGAATATCACGATTGTGGAAGTAAGCTGATCGCTGCATATACATTTGAATAAGAGAATATTTGAACAGAGCCTTTTGGAAAAACATGCGGTTTTTCCGGGGGCTCATTTTCTATGCACCGGTGTATATTCAAAAATTTTGTATTTTATTATTATAAAAAAACTTGTATATAAATTTTATTATGATATAATAATTTTGCAAAAAAGAGGCTGCGGAAAGAATCCGCAGGCCGATGGATTCGGCACCTGCCATTTGACAATTCAGACGAGATCCCCCCTCCTCAGAAAACGGGGAGGGATTTTTTTTCAAAGAAAGAGGAAACGGAATGACAAGAAAAGAAGCGAGAGAACAGGCGTTCGCGCTGGTTTTTGAAAGCGCCTTCCATCCGGAAGGGCTCGACTATATTATCGAAAATGCCGTGGAAGCCAGCGAGGAACCGCTTGAAATCAGCGCTTTCGCGAAGGATTTGGCGGCAAGGACGCTGGAGAACCGGGATTTGCTGGATGGGAAGATTTCCGAATGTTCTTCCCACTGGAAGACCGGCCGCATGTCCCACGTCGCGCTGGCCATCCTGCGCAACGCGGTTTGCGAGATGTTTTTCTTCGACGATATTCCGGACAGCGTCTCGATCAACGAAGCGGTCGAGCTTGCAAAAACATACGGCGGCGACGAGGACCCTTCCTTCGTAAACGGTATCCTCGGAGCGGTTTATAAAAAGAAACAGGAGGCAAACGATGCCGCTGTATCTGGGGATTGATACCAGCAATTACACCACCTCGGCCGCACTGTATGACGGCGGCTCCGGTGTTTTGATCCAGAAAAAGCGCCTGCTTCCGGTAAAGGAAGGCACTGTCGGCCTGCGGCAGTCCGACGCGGTGTTTGAGCACGTCAAACAGCTCGGGGAGATGGTCTCCGGCGTTTTTGCGGAAACCGGCGCCTGCGGGATCGCCGCGGTGGGCGTTTCAAACCGTCCGCGCGATCTCGAAGGTTCCTATATGCCGTGTTTTCTGGTCGGCATCATGGCGGCGGAGTGCGTCGCGGCCTCCCATCAGGTGCCGCTTTATGCGTTTTCTCATCAGCAGGGCCACGCCGCCGCCGCGCTCTATTCCGCGGGGAGGCTCGACCTCCTGAAAACCCGTTTTCTCGCGTTCCATGTCTCCGGCGGGACGACGGAATGCCTGCTTGTGGAGCCGAGCGACGACCGGATCTTCCGCTGCGAAAAAATTGCCGATTCGCTCGATCTCAAGGCCGGACAGGCCGTCGACCGCATCGGCGTGATGCTGGGGCTGCCGTTTCCGGCCGGCCCGGAGCTCGAAAAGCTCGCGCAGAAGAGCGATAAGATTTATAAGATAAAACCGACGATGAAGGACGGAAACTGCTGCCTCTCCGGCATCGAAAACCGCTGTGAAGCGATGCGGGCGGCGGGAGAGAGCCCGGAGCATATCGCGAGATTTTGCCTGGATTCGATCGCGGCCGCGGTCTCCGGTATGACGGATTTTGCGCTCGCTGCCTACGGGAAGCTGCCGGTTCTTTATGCCGGGGGCGTCATGTCGAATGCGATTCTCCGGGAGCATTTTGAAAAGAACTACGGCGGCATCTTCGCAAAGCCCGTGTTTTCTTCCGACAACGCCGCGGGCATCGCCGTTTTGGTTTCCATCGCCGACCAAAGTAGGAAGGGGGACCCGGAATGGCCGGATTCGCAATCCTGACGGTATCCCAGATCGTGACCTATCTCAAATCGACGGTGGAGGAGGACGAAAAGCTCAAGGGGCTCTATGTCCGGGGCGAAATCGGCGATTATCGCCCGAATTTCATCTCCGGGCACGTCTACTTTACGCTGAAGGAGAAAGATTCTTCTCTGCGCTGCGTGATGTTCCGTACGAGTGCCTCCCGCCTGAAATTTGAGCCGACCTCCGGCATGTCGGTCATCCTGCGCTGTGACGTGACACTCTACTCGCGGGACGGCACCTGCCAACTGGTCGTCTACGATATTCAGCCGGAGGGCCTTGGCGCAAACTACCTCGCCTTTGAGCAGCTGAAGGAGAAGCTCTCGAAAGAGGGGCTTTTCGCCGCCGATCACAAACGGCCGATTCCGCCGTATCCCAAAAAGATCGGGGTCGTCACCTCCCGCTCGGGAGCGGCGCTGCACGATATCGAGCAGATTCTGGAACGGCGCTGGCCGCTCGGAGAAATTTTGCTTTACCCGGTCTCCGTGCAGGGGGCCGAATCGGCCCCGCAGATTGTGGAGGCGATCGAGACGATAAACCTGCACACCGACGCGGAGGTTCTCATCCTCGGCAGAGGGGGCGGCAGCTCGGACGATCTCTCCGTTTTTAACGACGAACGCATCGCGAGAGCCGTTTACGCGAGCACCATTCCGGTGATCTCCGCCGTCGGGCATGAGACGGACTTTACGATCTGCGATTTTGTCGCCGATCTGCGTGCTCCGACGCCCTCCGCCGCAGCAGAGCTCTGCAGCCCGGACAGCACGGAGCTCAAATACTACTTCGGCACCGTCTCCACGGCGCTGACGGCGAAAATCAAGACCTTCCTTGAGTATGAGAAAGAAGATAAAATCAAAGGAAATGCTGAAAAGCTAAATTCCTTTACATCTATGTCGCTGGCCACCGGTGCCCTCCTAATCGGAGACGGCAGGCTCTCACTGGAACGAAACATGGCAAAAATCCTGAATGATTCCGACCGGGTGCTCGAGCGGGAGCTCACGCGGCTCGACGGGGCAAATCCGGCAAAGATTTTGAAAAAAGGCTTCTGTTTCGCGGAAAAAGAGGGCCGGCCCGTGGGATCGGCCGGCGAACTGGAGCCCGGGGATGAGATCCGGCTGCGTTTTTGTGACGGCGCGGTCGGCGCGAAAATTATATAGAAGAAAGGAGCGTTCCCATGGCGGAAGATCTGAATTTTGAAAAGACCGTGGAACGGCTGGAATATATCAACGCGAAACTCGAGGCGGGAAATATGCCTCTCGAGGAGGCGCTTGCACTTTATGAAGAAGGCGTAAATCTCTGCAAAAAGGCTTCGAAGATTCTCGAAGGGGCGAAGCAGAAAATCACGGAGCTTTCCGAAGAGGGGAACGGGTAAATTCATGGAGAAAGAGACCTTCCTTTCCATTCTGGAAAATGACCGGGAAAAGATCGGCGGCTGCCTCTCGGAGCGGATTGCCGCGGAAAATTCCGAGCAGACCCTGATCGCCGAGGCGATGCGCTATTCCGTTTTGGGCGGAAAGCGGCTCCGCGGCATCCTCGTGCTGGAATTCTGCCGGCTTTTCGGCGGCTCCGCGGAGGATGCGCTGCCTTTTGCCGCGGCGATTGAATGTGTGCAGGCCTATTCGCTGATCCACGACGATCTGCCCTGCATGGATAACGACGATCTGCGCCGCGGAAAGCCCTCCTGCCACATCCGTTTCGGCGAGGCGAACGCGCTGCTCGCCGGGGACGCGCTGCTCACGGAGGCATTCGCCATTCTTGCGGAATGCGGCCTTGCAAAAAAAGCGCCGGAACGGGCGCTGAAAGCGGTCGGTTTATTATCCCAGGCCGCGGGCTATCGCGGGATGGTCTGCGGGCAGGTGCTCGACCTTGGCAGCGCCGGAAAGGAGCTCTCCCCAAATGAGCTTTATGCTCTGGATGAGCTCAAAACCGCCGCGCTGATCCGGTGCGCCGCCGGAATGGGCTGTGCCGCCGCCGGCGCGGATGCCGAAAAGACGTATTTTTCCGTCTCCTATGCCAACGAGTTTGGGCTTGCGTTTCAGATTGCGGATGATATCCGGGATTTCATGGAGAAGCCGGAATCTGCCGAGCCCAGTTCCTATGTCACCGTGCACGGCATTACGGCCGCGCGGACCGATGCGAAAAAACATATGGCCTTCGCGCTCGGCTATCTCGATCCCCTTGATAAAAGCGGGATCGATACCCGATTCTTTCGCCTGTTTGCGGAGGAACTGATTGAGTTTTGATGGGAGAACCTATGCCGAAAGATAGAATTTTGGATACGATCCGGCTGCCGGAGGGCGTTTCGGAGCTGGATGATAAACAACTGAAAACTCTCTGCGGGGAGCTGCGCGGCGAAATTTTGGAGAAAGTCTCGCGCACCGGCGGCCACCTCGCTTCCAATATGGGCGCGGTGGAGCTTACCGTGGCTCTGCATCGTGTCTTTTCGACGCCGAAAGATGTGATCGTCTGGGATGTCGGCCACCAGTGCTATTCCCACAAAATTCTTACCGGGCGCGACATCACCGGCATCCGCACCGAGAACGGCCCCTCCGGATTCCCGAAGTCGGCCGAGAGCGTGCACGACGCCTTTGTCGCCGGGCACGCGAGCACTTCCGTCTCCGCGGCGCTCGGAATCGCGCAGGCAAAAAAGATCATAGGAGAAACCGGCAGCGTCATCGCGGTCGTCGGGGACGGCGCGTTTTCGGGCGGCATGATCTACGAGGCCATGAATAACGCAGGGCGCAGCGGCACAAAGCTCATTATCGTGCTCAACGACAACGAAATGAGCATTTCCAAAAACGTAGGCGCCATGGCAAGATACCTTGCGAGAATCCGCACGAGGCGCAGCTACTTCCGCTTCCGTGACGACGTGGAGAAATGCCTGCTGGCGATCCCTCTTGTCGGAAAAAGCCTGCGGAACTTTACCTCCGCCGTCAAGAACATGCTGAAAAACCACTTCTACGGCAGCAATTATTTCGAGCATTTCGGATTCTATTACTTAGGCCCCGTGGATGGCCACGATGTCTCCACGCTGGTGCGCATCCTCGAGCGGGCGAAGAAACTCTCCTGCCCGGTGCTCGTTCACATCAATACGATAAAAGGGAAGGGCTACCTCCCTGCGGAAAAAAATCCTTCCAAGTTCCACGGGATCGCTCCGTTTGATAAAGAGACCGGCGAGCTGCTGGAGCCGCCGTCCGAGAGTTTCTCGGAGGCGTTCGGCGGCATCCTGACCGGGCTTGCGGCGAAGGACGGCCGCATCTGCGCCATCACGGCCGCAATGAAAGACGGCACCGGCCTCGGCACGTTTGCGGCAGCCTATCCGAAACGGTTTTTCGACGTCGGCATTGCGGAGGAACACGCGATGACGTTTGCCGCGGGGCTTGCCACCGGAGGCATGAAACCGGTCTTTGCGGTCTATTCGACCTTCCTGCAGCGCGCCTGCGACCAGATCATTCATGACGCCTCGATCGAGCCGAAGCACGTCGTGCTGGCCGTAGACCGGGCGGGTATCGTCGGCGGGGATGGCGAGACACATCAGGGGATCTTCGATATCTCTATTCTGACCGCCGTTCCGGGCATGACAATCTTTTGCCCGGCGGATTACCGGGAGCTGCGCTTCATGCTGGAGGCCGCGCTGAACGGGGAGGGCGTGTATGCCGTTCGCTATCCGCGCGACTGCGAAAAAGCGGTTCCCGAAAAATACCGCACGGATGACGCGGATTTCACTCTTTTTGAAAATCCGGGCGCCGACGCGCTGATTGTCTGTTACGGCAGGCTCTTTGCCGAAGCGGTCTCCGCCGCGGAAACAGGCGGCTTCTCCCTCCTGAAGCTCAATAAAGTCTGGCCGCTCGACGGAGCGGCCGTCGATGCCGCAATGCGGTATCGGAATATTTTCTTCTTTGAAGAAGCCGTTTTTCCGGGCGGCATCGCCGAGCATTTCGGCGCGGCTTTGACGGAAAAGGGATTTCATGGCGGATATCATCCGCAGAATGTATCCGGCTTCATCCCGCAGATGAGCGTCGCCTCCGCGATCAAAAAACAGGGGCTTGACGCCCAATCCATGCGGCGGAAGATTGCCGGTGAAGGAGGGAACCCCGATGAGTGAGAAAAAGCGCCTTGACGCGGAACTGGTCGACCGGGGCATCCTCGGCAGCAGGGAACAGGCCAAGGCCGCGGTGATGGCCGGAGAGGTTTATGTGAACGGGCAGAGGGCCGACAAGGCCGGAGACCCGGTCACCGCGGAGGATCAGATTGAATTTCGCGGGAATACGCTCCGATACGTGAGCCGCGGCGGGCTTAAGCTCGAAAAGGCGCTCGCTGTCTTTCCGGGCATCTCTCCCGCCGGGAAGGTTTGCATGGATGTCGGCGCCTCCACCGGCGGATTTACGGACTGCATGCTGCAGAGCGGTGCCAAAAAGGTCTATGCCGTCGATGTCGGCTACGGCCAGCTTGCGTGGGCGCTCCGCACGGATCCGCGTGTGGTAAATCTGGAGCGCACCAACATCCGGTATCTTACAAAAGAGCAGGTGCCGGAGCCGGTTGGCCTCGTGAGCATCGATGTATCTTTCATCTCGCTGAGCCTTGTTCTTCCCGTGCTCCTGCCGTTTTTGACGGAGGATGCCGTCATTGTCTGCCTGGTGAAGCCACAGTTTGAGGCCGGAAGGGAGAAGGTGGGCAAGCACGGCGTCGTTCGGGAGCCGGAGACGCATCTTGAGGTCATCAAGAAGGTGCTTTCCTTTGCAAGAGGCGCCGGATACGGCGCGTTCGGCCTCGATTTTTCTCCGGTCAAAGGGCCGCAGGGCAATATCGAATATTTACTGGCTTTGTCGAAAGACCCATCCCTCGACCGAACCGATTTTTCCCCGGAGGCCGTGGTCGCGGCCTCTCACGATACGCTCAACTGAGAGGAGTCTTTTTATGCAAAAAAAATTTGAAAAGTTCCGGCTTCATCCTTCCCGCGGACCAAAGGCGTTCCTTTCCGCCAACCTGACCCGGGAACAGGTGAAGCCCTGCACGGAGAAAGTCATCGCCCTTCTTCTGAAAATCGGCGTCACGCCCTATCTGGACTCCTCCTTTGCGCAGATTTTTCCCGGGACGGGCGCCAAATTCCTGCCCTCCGAGGCCGCGCTGCCCGAATCCGATCTGATGATCGTAATCGGCGGCGACGGAACGATTCTGCGCGCGGCAAGAAGCGCCATTCTCTACGATGTGCCGATTCTCGGCATCAATGCCGGGCATCTTGGCTTTCTCTCCGACCTCGAGCAGGATGAGATTCCGCTGCTGGAAAAGCTGGTGCGCGGCGGCTGCCAGGCCGAGCGGCGCATGATGCTGGATATCATCTACGGCAACGAGGTCGAAACCGCTGTAAACGACATGTTCATCTCCAAGACCGAGCCGGGGAAAATTGTCGATCTTGACGTCCGGTGCGACGGCAGGGAGGTGGCCCACTACCGCGCGGACGGCATCGTCTTCGCCACGCCGAACGGCTCCACCGCCTACTCCATGTCGGCCGGGGGCCCGGTGATGGACAGCGAGCTTGACGCGGTCATCATGACGCCGATCTGCCCGCATTCCCTGATCTCTCGGTCGATTGTCTGCGCGGGGGACAAGATCCTGTCGGTAAGGGCCGCCTGCTCCGACACGGAAAAGGATCTCAGCATTGTTATCGACGGCGAAAAACGCATGGTACTCAAGACGAACGACGAAATTCTGGTTCGCCGCTCGGATAAGTATATCCGCTTCATCAACATTACAGGCCGTGGATTTTATGAGACCCTCAACGAGAAAATCATAGGGAGACGATGAAATGAAAACAAAACGCCACTCCAAGATTCTGGAACTCATCTCCGAAAAAGACATCACCACGCAGGAAGAGCTTCTTTCATGGCTCAGGGAAAGCGGTTTTGAGATCACGCAGGCGACCGTCTCCCGCGATATCAAGGAGCTTCGCCTTGTAAAAACGCTTTCCCCAAGCGGAAAATATCGCTATACCGCGGCGGCCGGAGAGACCAATTCCGATATCGGGAGCAAATATGCGATCTTCAGCCAGTCGGCAAAATCCGTGGATTACGCGGGCAACATCATCGTGATCAAATGCTTCACCGGCATGGCGAACGCCGCCTGCGCCGTCCTTGACGCCATGAACCGCCAAGGCATCGTCGGGACGCTCGCCGGGGACGACACAATTTTCGTTCTGATGAGGGACGAAAAGACGGCTCTCGTACTGGTCGACGACGTCAGGCGCCTGATCGACTGACGCTGAAAGAAGGATTACGTTGCTTTCTCAGTTGCATATTCAAAATGTCGCGGTGATCGAAAATGTCTCGCTGGAACTCCGGCCCGGCTTCAACGTGCTCACCGGCGAGACGGGAGCCGGAAAATCCATCCTGATCGACTCGATCCACGCTGTTCTCGGGGGAAGAACCCGTCGGGACCTGATCCGTACGGGTACGGAAAAAGCCTCCGTCCGCGCGGTCTTTTCCGGTTTGTCGGAAAAGGATGTCGACGCGGTCCGTTCCCTCGGCTACGAGCCGGATGAAAACGGCGAGCTCCTGGTTTCGCGGGAAATTTTTGCGGACGGCCGCTCCGTCTGCAAGATCAACCTATGCCCCGCAACCGCCGCCGTGCTGAAAGCGCTCTCCGCCGACCTGATCGACATCCACGGCCAGCATGACAGCCAGATGCTCTCCGACCCGGAGCTCCATATGTCCTATATTGACGCCTACGGCGGCACGGAGCCGCTCCGGAACGGATACCGGGAGGCCTATGAGGCGCTCAAATCCGTCGAGAAGGAGATCAAAAAGCTCTCCGTGAACGACGCGGAAAAGGCGCAGCGCATAGACCTTCTGAGTTATCAGATCCGGGAGATCGAGGCCGCCGCCGTCGGAGATGGGGAAGAGGAGGAGCTCCTCGCCCAGAAAAAGCGGATGGACAGCACGGAAAAGCTCTCCGAGCTGATCGGGGAGGCCATAGAGGCCTTTGACGGAAACGATGAGGCCGAGGGCCTGCTCACGAGGATGGAGACCGTGATCGACGATACGGCGGGGCTCTCCGAATATTTCCCGGATTTTTCCGGCGCTCCGGAGAAATTCCGCGGCATGTATTATGAATTCGAGGAGCTTGCAAACGAAGTCCGCTCCTGCGCCGACGAGCTGGAGTTCGACCCGGTGCTTCAAAACCGCATTGAGGCAAGGCTCGATGCGATCTACCGCCTGAAACGCAAGTACGGCGGCACGGTGGAAGCCATGTTTGCGCATTACGAGAAGGCAAAACAGGAGCTGGACTCCATCGAATTTTCCGAGGAAAAGCTCGCGGAGCTCCACAAGCAGGAGAAAATCCTCTCCGCGAAGGCCCATGAGCTTGCCGGAAAGCTCACCGACGCGAGAAAAAAGGCGGCGTCCCGCTTTGAGCAGAA
>CAZLMO010000057.1:0-11915 GCA_964560915.1 uncultured Oscillospiraceae bacterium | reverse complement strand
GGCACAGACGACAATCAAGCCCAAGCAGGGCATCTGATTGCTTTCAGTGCGAAGGATTGCGGGGCCGACGCTGGACTTGAAATAAGCCCTACTCTCCGAGCGCAGAACAGTGTGGGAGGCAATCAAAACAGCGCGTGGAATGTTGCTGTAGCCGCCCGCATGACCGCCTTCGGCCAGTATGAAGTCGATGGAACCGCCAGCACGGTGAAGGCGCGCGACTATAAGGATGCGACGGATCTCGTCGCCTCCGCAGCCAACGACAACTACGCCGTCCGACGCCTCACTCCACGGGAGTGCGAACGCCTACAAGGCTTCCCAGACGATTGGACTGCAATTCCGTATCGTGGCAAGCCCGCCGCCGACCGCGAAGAGGCCCGCCTTGAAGAACTCCCAGCAAAGAAGGAAAAGGTCGCTCATTTTTCCGCCTCCCTCTTGCTGTGGAAGGAGAGGATGCCGGTCAGGAGCGCCCCAAGCACCAGCCAGACGGTGGAAACATCCGTAAAGACCGCAAGCAGGGATATGACCGCAAAAATCACAATACCAAGCCAATCCTTGATGCCGTTTTTCCACATTTTCACCATTGTGTTGATCATCAGGGCGCAGGCGGCAACCCGGATGCCGGCGAGCGCCGACTGGACCGCGGGGATATCCGCGACATTGTTCAGCACGGCGGCGATAATAGTAATGATGATAAGGGAAGGGGTAATAACGCCCAATGTCGAGAAGGCGGCGCCAACAACGCCGCGCTTTTTGTAGCCGGTATGGGTGGCCACGTTGACGGCGATGACGCCCGGTGTGCACTGAGCCAAAGCAAACAGATCGATCAGTTCCTCGCCGGTCAGCCAGCCGTGCCGGTCGACGACCTCGTGCTCAAGCACCGGCAGCATGGCATACCCACCGCCGAACATCAGCGAGCCGATTTTAAAAAAGGAAGCAAAAAGCTGAAAATAAGTGGTCATTCTTCTTCTCCGAACATGCCGGCCGGATTATACCCGACCGGGGGATTTTTAATAGTTCCGGTGCAGACTTCTCCATCCGTGCCGGTGATCAGGATATCCTGCACCGTGCAGAGCAGGCTCTTGACCGCGGGGATCGTGACCGGCACATAGTTTTTGGTATAGCCCTGCATCAGGCCGCTGCGAATCTCCGATTCGATGAGCACCGCCTCGGTTCGGCCGGCCATGTTTTGCAGAAACGCCTTCCGGGTTAAGGCAGCCGCTTCGGAGATGCGCCCGGAGCGGCGCGCTTTTTCCGCATTGGAGATCTGGCCGGGCATATCGGCGGCATCGGTGCCGGGCCTTCTGGAATAGGCGAAGACGTGCACTTTGGAAAAAGCAATTTCTTGGATAAAAGCGAGGCTCTCCTCAAAATCCTCCTCCGTCTCGCCGGGGAAGCCGACCATCAGGTCCGTGGTGAGCGCGGGATTCTCAAAGACCTCCCGGATGTCGGCCACAACCTTGCGGTACATATCGGTGTTGTATCTCCGGCGCATCGCGGCGAGGGTGCGGTCACAGCCGCTCTGGAGCGAGAGGTGGAACGACGGGCAGAAGCTCTCCATGCCGGCGAAGCGCTCAATATCCTCCCGCGTCAGGAGCTCCGGCTCAAGCGAGGAAAGACGGACCCGCGGCATGATTTGGCAGGCAAGCTCCACGGCATCGGTAAGCCGGAGGCCGAGATCCTTGCCGTAAAACGGCAGGTTGATGCCGGAGAGCACGGCCTCCTGATAGCCTTTGCTGGAAAGAAACTCCAGCTCACGTTCTAAATCCCGGAGCGGCTTCGAGCGGACATATCCCCTCGCCTTCGGAATGATGCAGTAGGCGCAGCGGTTGTCACAGCCGTCCTCGATCTTTACGAAGGCGCGGGTGCGGTCCAGCATACCCTCGGCCATCATCGGCTCGAAGGGCTCATCCGGCGTGTGCGGCGTGATGTGAATGACACGCTTGCCATCCAGCGCGTCGAGCACAGAGGGCAGAAGCTCGCTCCGGTCGGCGGCGCCGAGAATGATATCTGCCTCGAGCACGGATGCCGCCTCCTCCGGGAAGGCCTGCGGAAAGCACCCGGTCAGCGCGACGACGGCGCCGGGATGCTCCCGGCGAAACCGGTGCACCATCTGGCGGGATTTTCGGTCGCCGGTGCCGGTGACGGTGCAGGAGTTGACGATATAGGCATCCGCCTCCTCCTCGCAGTCTACGACCTCGAAGCCGGCCTTGCGGAATTCCTGCTCCATGATCTGCGTTTCATATTGGTTGACCTTGCAGCCAAGGGTATAAAATGCGGCCTTCACTTGATGTCCTCCGTCCATAAAATCTAATGATTTATTATACTATAAGCGCCGGCGGTTGTAAATGCCGCTCCGGGCCGCCTTTCCGGCCGCAGCGTTTTTTGTGCGGCGGAATGCGTACCCGGATGTGCGATAAAAATTCCGGAGAAATCCTGCCGGGCAGAGCGTCTTCGGGCGTGCAGACAATGCTCAGGCGGGATGGAAACGGCGAAAAACCGGGCGTGCGGCTTGTAATCGCGCGGGGTTCATGCTATTATTATTTTGTATAAGTATATCCGCCTTTTGCGGCGGATTCCGCCCCCGGCGGAACCGCTGCCGGAACAAAACAAGGTACGGAGGCCACAGGATGGGGAATTTAAAGCCATTATCCTTTCAAAAGCTGATGGGCATGATAATTGCCGAACATAACGACCGTGAGAGCATCTTTGGCGTCACGGATCTCTATCACGCGGGGAAAGCCAGGATTCCGGTTTTCGGCCAGCGGATCGAGAACCCGGTCGGCGCCGCTGCGGGCCCGGTCACGCAGCTTGCGCAGGGCATCGTTGCGGCCTATGCGGCGGGAGCCCGCTATATTGAGCTTCGTACCCTCTCTGCCGGGGAGCAGGGGCCGGTTCCGAAGCCTTATATGAAGGTGCCCGGCGAGATGTATCATATCGGCGGCGCAACGGAGCTTTCCGCAGAGCAGGCCTTCAATGAGTACGTCAAGGCGTGGTACGCAATCAAGCTGATCTCCTCCGGCTACGATCTGGGCGTGCAGGAGGGTTTCGTCTTAAACATGTCGCTCAGCGGCAGCCTTGAGGAACTCCAATCCCGCAACACCGACAGCTTTATCGAGGGCCTCAGAAGCGCCGAATACACGCCGGTCTGGCGCGAGTGCGAGAACTGGGCCCGCGCCCATATGGATCTTCTGGACGGCGTGGACGGCACCTATATCTCCGACATCAGCGCCCGGGTCAGCGACTCCGTCACCTACGCGCCGAAACCGGGCGCCACCGCCGAAGAGATCGAGGCGGCGGCCGCCTGGCTCATCGAGGAGAAAAAACTGCATACGTTCGTCCGAATCGACCCGACGATGCTCGGCTATTACAGCGTCCGCGGCATTCTGGATATCAACGGCTACGGGGATATCGAAATCGACAAGGAGCGCTTCGACCGGGACGTCTCGTTTGACGACGCGAAGGCCATGTTTTTGCGGCTCCAGGCTCTCGCCGATTCCTATCGCTTGGAATTCGGCGTCAAGGTCAGCGGCGGCCTGCCTATCCGGAAACGGGAGGACCTGCCTTATGACGAGATGCTCCTCACCGGAAAGGCACTGTTCCCGGTCACCTTTGCGCTGGCCGAAAAAATCGCCAACGAGTACGGCGGGGGCCTGCGCATCTCCTATTCCGGGGGCGCGGATATCGCCACCGCGGCAAAGCTCTTTGAAGCCGGGGTCTGGCCGGTCACGTTTGCCTCCGAGCTGATGAAGCCCGGCGCCCACCTGCGCCTCAAACAGATCGCCGACGAGGTTTCCCGCTGCGATTATGCGCAGTTCTCCGGCATTTTTACAAGCAATCTGCCGGATATCGAAAAAGATGCCTATGAGAGCGGAAGATATAAAAACCGCTACCTGCTTCCGACCAAAAAAACGCCCGGCCCGATCCCGACCGGAACCTGCCGGATCTCCCCTTGCCGGAACGCCTGCCCGCTGGGGCAGGATATCCCTTATCTTCTCCGGCTGATGAAGGAAGGAAAGACAAAAGAGGCGCTCAGTGTCATTCTGGAGCGGAATCCGCTGCCTTTCACGACCGGCTCGATCTGCACGCATCCGTGCATGGATGCCTGCACCCGCCGCTTCTACGAGTGCCCGATCGACATCATGGGCGAACGCTACCGCGCGGCGAAGGAGGCGTGTTTTGACGTCCTTGACGCCCTCTCGGAGACGAAAAAGGACAACCTCCGGGTGGCCGTCGTCGGATGCGGCCCCGCCGGAATCTCCGCGGCCGCCTTCCTCGCAAGGAGAGGCTGCCTGGTTACCGTGTTTGACAGATCCGCGCGGCCGGGCGGCGCCGTGCAAAAATACATCCCGAAAACCCGCATTCCGGATTCGGATATCGAATGGGACGTCACGCTGATGCAGGCTCTCGGCGTCGAACTGGAGCTCGGCCACGAAGTTACATCCCTGCGGGAACTCCGGGAGCTCGGCTACGAGCACATCGTGCTCGCCGTCGGCGCGGAGGAACCGATCCCGCTGAAGCTCGCCTTCGGGAAGAGCACCGGCGGATTGGAATTCCTCGAACAATATAAGGAAAATCCGGATTCCCTTGCGGAAGCCTATATCGGTAACGTGGCGGTCGTCGGCGGCGGCATGGAGGCCGTGGACGCGGCCCGCTGCGTGAAACGCTTGCCCTCCGTCGAATCCGTCACCGTCGTGGCCGACTGCCCGCTGGGGAGGATGGCCGCCCGCCCAGAGATGATCGCCGCCGCAAAGAGCGAAGGCATTCAGTTCCGGGAGCTTCTTCTGCCAACCGGGCTCCGCGGCGGGTGGCTGCTTTGCCACAAAGCCACGCCTGGCGAGCCGCAGAAGGACGGCACCGTACCGATGGTGGATACCGGAGAGAAAGATAAAGTCCCGGCGGACTGCGTGATCGCGGCGCTGGGGGAGAGCCCCGCATCCCCGCTCTTTGAGGAGGCCGACAAGGATGTCTCCGTGATCGGCGACGCGGCACACGGCCGTACCTCGGTCGCCGAAGCGGTCGCCGACGCACAGAAATTTGCTTCCCGGCTGATCCGTTTTCACGGAGACCGCTGGCTGCCTTATAATGAGGCGCCGGACCTCGGCTTTTTGCCAAAGCGCAGCAGGGTGGTGCCCGACTGCTCCAAATGCCCGGAGAGCCGCCGCTGCCTCGAGTGCGAGACGGTCTGTGAATCCTGCGTGGAGTGCTGCCCGAACCGGGCCAACCTCCGCATCACGCTGCCGGACGGCACCCGCTCCATTTTACATATCGCCGAATTCTGTGACGAATGCGGGGCCTGCGCCTGCTACTGCCCGTACGACGGCAAGCCCTATGAAGAAAAATTCACGCTCTATCTCGATGAGGAAGACTTCCGCACCGGCAAAAACGACGGCTTCTTCGTGACCGGAGAGGGCAACAACTGCCGCTTCCGTTACGGGGGAAGCGTCTTCAAATACGACCCGATCGGCGGCCCCATAGGGATGCTGCCGGATGAACTCCGGGATCTGGCCGCGGAAATTATCAAAAAATACGCGGCGCTTGTAAAGCCGGAGGAGCAGTAATACAGGGAACGGCCGGGGCTATAGAAAGTGCGTAAACCCGAGAATCCGGGCCGGTAATTACAGAGAAGAACATGACATCCCGTCGGGGATTTTGCCGGAAGAGGAAAATTCTTCCGGGGAAGCCGCGAAGGAGAACCGTGAGGTTCCGGGGAAGCCGGAAGAGCGGGAATACCGGGCACTGCCGGGGCGAAAGAACGTCCGGCCGTTTCAAAAATCCCCGGGCCGGCGCCGGGAGCTATTCGGAAAGAGCCGCCGGAATCTCAGGAGTAGGAGAACATCATGGAAAAACGCATCATCAACTGCCGCATCGTGACGCCGACCGGCGTCACGGAGGGTGATATTTTGATCAGAGACGGTGTGATCGCCGCAATCGGAGAGGGCTGCCCCGAGGCCGCGGATACCTATGACGCGGCCGGCGCGCTGGTTTTTCCGGGCTTTATCGACGGGCTGACGACATTTTCCGGCGACGAGCTTTCGCCGGGCACCGCGTTTGCGTTGGCGGGCGGCGTCACCACAGTCGTGGACTGCGCGGCCCAGGGGCGGAACGAGAGCCTGAGGGAAGCCTTTGCCCGCTGGAAGGCCGGCATGGAGGGCAGCGCCTGCAACTACGCCGTTCATCTGCAGGCCGGCCGTTGGGACGAAGCCGTGGATGCCGAGATTTATGAGCTGCAAAACGACGACGTCTGCTGCTTTTTGGCCGACCTCGCCGCGGAGGAAAGTATCTCCGACGGGGAGCTGTATCGTCTTTTCAAGTCCGTGGACGAGGCCGGCGGCATCGTGAGTTGCCGCTGCGGCAACGGCTCCGTCACCAAAGCGATGGAGGATATCAATGTGGAGGCGGGGCGGACGGATCCTTACTGGTTTGCAAAATCCCGGCCGGAGCTCTGCGAGACCGAGGCGGTTGTCAAAGCATGCATGATCGCGGAGATGGCCGGTTCCCCGGTCAATCTGTTGGATGTCAGCACCGTCAGGAGCCTCGGCGAGATCACTCGCGCCCGTGGAAAAAACAAGGGGGTCTTCGCCGAGACCTGCCCGCAGTATCTGCTGCTCGACGAGGCGGCATACAGCGCCCCGGAAGGTGAAAAGCTCCTTTGCAATCCGCCGCTTCGCTCGGGCCGTGATAAGGCCATGCTCTGGGGAGCGGTGGGCGGCGGCCAACTGATGGCGGTTTCATCCGATCATTTCGGCCGGCCGGCGGCGCAGAAGGACTCGGAGGATTTTCGCGCTCTGCCGATCGGGCTGCCCGGCGCCGGGATGCTTGCGAGCCTTGTCTGGAGCGGTGGCGTCGCCGCAAATAAGTTCAGTGCGGAGCGCATGTGCGGGCTTCTGTGTGAAAATCCGGCGCGGCTGTTCGGGCTTTTGCCGAGGAAAGGCGTTCTCGCCGAAGGGGCGGACGCCGATATCGTTGTTTGGGATGGAGCATGGAACTGCGGCGCGGATGAGGAAAAACCGGATTTTTCGGCGTACGGATTCACGCCGTACGCGGGGCTCGGGCTGACCGGGAGGCCGCGTGCGGTCTTCCTTGGCGGAGAGCTTGCGGCGGAAGACGGCCGGGTGCTCCGCTTCGGCGGCGGGGAATTCGTGCCGGAACGGGAGCCACAGGTTCGCTGATATAAAAACAGAAAAAATTAGCAGGAACAAGTGGCTTGCTCCTGCTAATTTTTTGACTTAAATCAAATGATACACAGCAAAGTATAAAACACATTAATAATAAAAAAGAAATATATAAAAATTAAAATAAATAAAATTACAAACAAATATTTTCAAAAATAAACAAATAAAAATAGCATTTTTTACTTGACAATAAGTTATTCTATACAGTATAATTTCAGATGGGTCAGCGCAGATTCCAAGTGGAAGGGAATTTGCGCAAAAATGGCTTTATCACGAGAAATATCTTACTCGGAAAGGGGGCGGGCTGATTGAACAACGAGGAGATCATTGAAAACCTCGCATCGGAACTTCGCAGAGGTACTGTGGTCCTTGGAGTGCTCAACCAGCTCGACCGGCCGAAGTACGGCTATTCTTTGGTACAGGAATTATCGGAAAAAGGCGTCCCGGTGGATGGCAACACGCTGTATCCGCTGCTGCGCCGACTTGAAAAACAGGGGCTGCTCCGGAGCGAGTGGGAGACGAACGGCTCCAAGCCGCGAAAGTATTATGCCCGCACGCAAAAGGGTAAGGATGTCTGTATGAAACTCCGTGACTACTGGATCGAGACCGTCGTATCAATTTCCGATTTGATGAAAGGCGACTGAGCGCCGAATAAAATCTGATGGAGGGATCTGCTTATGCCGGAATATGCCCGCGGCACCGCGGAAGAAGATAATCAGGAGAACGAAAAAATCGTCGGCCGAAACCCGGTCATGGAAGCTCTGAAAGCCGGGCGGAGCATCGACCGCATTCTTATCGCGAAGGGCGCGGAGGGACTCGGCAGGCTGTATGCGATGGCGAAGGAAGCCGGGGTGCCGGTCAAGGAGGTCTCTCCGGTCAAGATCGGGGAGGAATCCGCCGGCGCCAACGCGCAGGGAGTGATGGCCTTTGCCGCGGCGCACCGCTATGCGGAAGTTGAGGAAATTTTTAAGCTTGCGGAGGAGCGCGGGGAACCGCCCTTCATCATCCTTGCCGATGAGCTGGAGGATCCGCACAATCTTGGCGCGCTGATCCGCACGGCGGAATGCTGCGGGGCGCACGGCATCATCATTCCAAAGCGGCGAAGCGTCGGCCTCAGCTATGCGGTATCCAAAACGAGCGCCGGAGCCGTTGAGTACGTTCCCGTCGCGCGGGTGACCAATCTGTCGGACGAAATAGAGGAACTCAAGAAGCGCGGGCTCTGGATTTTCTGCGCGGACATGGACGGCCAGCCCGTATGGCAGGCAGACATGAGCGGCCCGATCGGGCTGGTGATCGGCGCCGAGGGAGAGGGCGTCGGCAGACTGGTAAAGGAAAAATGCGATTTTGTTGTATCCCTGCCGATGCGGGGGAAGATCAATTCGCTGAATGCTTCGGTTGCGGCCTCGGTCGTGATGTACGAGGCGGCGCGCCAGAGACTGGGAATTCTCGCGCGCTGAAATACAGAAAAATCATGCAGATATGCGGAAGGGGATCGTGATGTCTGAGAAATATTCTGTTGATGATATTCTGGAAGAAATAAAGCGCAAGAAGGAAGGACAAGCCACTCGGGGTGGTTCCTACAGCCCGCACCGGGAAGAGACCCACACGGGTGGGGACTTCTTTGAGCAGCGGCAGACCGGAGCGGCGCAGAGCCCGCGCCGGGAAGAAACCCACACGGGCGGCGACTTCTTTGAGCAGCGGCAGGCCGGAGCGGCACAGAGCCGGCCCCAGCAAGCGCCCGCCATCCCCGCCTACACCCAGCGGTACAGTGCGGAGCCCATGACCACCCGGACCATTCAGGTGGACGACACGCTCTCCCAATACTTCGGGCCGACGGAATGGAAGAACGGCAAGAGGCCGAGACCGGCGGAACGGGCGCAGGAGATGGATTTTGGAGAGGCACAGAGAGTGCCGAGATCGCCGGAATCCGCCAAGAACGCCGCACCGGAGAAGGACGGCTTTTCGGTTGCCGTGCCGGAGGAGGACTATGCCCCGCCGAAGGATCCGCTTCCTCGCAGAAGAGAGAATCCGGAGGATGCGGTGCCCCGCCCGGAAAAAGGCTTTGAACGTACCGCGTTTGCTTCGGAAAGAAAGCCGGCGGGAAAACCCGCCGAGTCGGCGGAAACCGTGAGGCCCGCAGCGTCTGCGGCGCCTGCGGCACCCACGGCGCCCATGGCGCCGGATCAAATCCCCGTGCAGGAGATCCCGGCCCCGCCCGCCGGGAAGGCGGCGTTTCAGGTTCATATTGCGGAAGAGAACTTCTTCGAGGAGCCGGATGTCCCAACCGCCGCGGACGGACCTGTAACCGTTTCAAAAAACAAGGAACTCTACAATGAATATGTGGAGAAGCGCAAAAATAAGGTCCAGGAGTTTATGGCACAGGCCAAGGAGCCGACCGCGCAGGATATTCCTGTGCTGAAATCCTTAAACAAGATCAAATTTTCCGAATCCAGCAACAGCGACGTAGCGCGGGAGATCATGGCCGTCTCCTCCTCCCAGGAAGGGGAAGAGGAGGAAAACGAGGCGGAGGATTACTGTGACCCGGTCCAGAAAGATGCCGTGCAGAAAGAGCTCGCCATGGAGCGGACGGTATTGCTTATCCGGCTGATGCTGACGGGCCTGATGCTGATTTTCTCTTCGATTTTGTCCTTTGCGCCGATGCTCCGGCTGACGCTGCCCGATCCGTTTAGTTACACTTCCGGAAGCGTCGTCTTCCCGGCTGCGGAGCTCGCCGTCGTCTGCATTGCGGCGCTGATTTGCAACAATGCGGTGGGCAGCGGCATCATCGGGATGCTCAAATTTCACGCTACCAACGACAGCTTCGCTGCCGGCGCCGTCATCGGTGCGGCCGTGTTGGGCGTTTCCATGGTGATCGACCCGGGGAATATTCTTGCCGAAGGGATGAATCTTTATTTCCCGGTTGCGATTCTGTCGCTCTTCTTCAATACCGTCGGGAAACTGTTTTCCAGTGCCCGTATCATTCACAACTTCAAGTCGCTGACCGAAGGGGAGAACAAGCACTCCCTTCTGCCGGTCCATAATCGGGAACTTGCCCGTGAGCTGACCGGCCAGACCGACGAGGTGCCGCGCCTCTGCTGCGGCGCCAAAGCCAAATTCTTCACCGGGTTCCTGGAACTCTCCTATCGCGACGACGCGACGGAGGGGATCGCCAAAACGGTCGCACCGATTGTCTTTTTCGCCGCAGTCGTTGCGGCGGTGGGATCCTTCTTCTTTACAGGAAACATTCAGGCCTCCATCAACGGCTTTGCGGCGATCCTGTGTATCGCAAGCCCGCTCTCCGCGATGATTATCGGCACGATGCCGGTCATGCGTACCTGCAGGGAACTCAACAAACAAAATACGATGATCGCCGGCGGCTATACGGCGGAAACCTTTGCCGAGGCGGATTCGGTCCTTCTGGATATCGACGAACTTTTCCCGAACGGCAGCATCATCCTGCACGGAATCAAAACCTTCGCGCAGGGCCGCATCGACGAGGCCATTTTGGATGCGGCTTCCGTGATCTGCTCGACCAGGAGCACGCTCTCCGGCATTTTCATCAACGTCGTCCAAGGGGATCACAATCTGCTCAAGCCGGTGGACAGCATCGTCTATGAGGACGGAATGGGCCTTTCCGCCTGGGTGAATTCCAAGCGCGTACTGATCGGCAACCGGGAACTGATGCTCAACCACGGCGTCGATATCCCCTCCCATGATTATGAGGGGAAATATGTCGGCGGCGGCAGGGATATTTTGTATCTTTCCAACAGCGGGGAACTGACCGCCATGTTTGTTCTGAGCTATAACGCCGATCCGGAAGTCGCGAGATCGCTCGGACTGCTTGCAAAACGGGGGATCCGCCTTGTCGTCAACTGCAGCGACCCGAATGTCACGATTGAAAAAATCGTCGAGCTGTACGGTTACCCCGCGGATCAGATTCAGCTGCTTTCTTCCAAATATCAGGCAAAATGTTCCGAGCTGACCAAAGAACGTGAGAAGGCTCCGGCCGCAGCTGTCTATAACGGCAGTCTCAGCGCGCTCTCCGACCTGCTGGCCTCCTGCGGCGCCATCCGGGCGACCTCCTTCCTGGCGGCCCTGCTCGAGATCATCGGCATTGTGCTCGGCTTTGTGCTCGTCGTATTCTTTCTCTTCACCGGGCACATCGACAGCTTGGGTGTTCACTGGATCGCCGGATACCAGCTCGCCTGGCTCGGAATCATCATGCTTGTCGCGGGCCTCCGAAAAGCGATCTGATTTGCATACATCCTCTCACTCTTTTAATTTTTCAAAATCTGGGATTTTTTATTGACAAACGCCACCGGAGCTGATAGAATGATTGCAATTTCATATTTTTAACGCTTTGACAGGGACCAGTAGCCGTTCACGTGCCTTCCCAGAGAGCCGCCGTATGCTGAGAGGCGGCAGGGTCGGATCGGTGAACTCACCCTTGAGCGGCCGGCCGAAATCCTTCGGGAAATTAAGTCAGGACGGACATTCCCCGCCGATATACGGGGAGCGCGGCCATCGTGTCGCGGCAGAGTGGGCGCTTTTTTGCGTCAACGAAAGTGGTACCGCGGATATTATAAGATCCGTCTTTCGATTTGTTTCGGAAGGCGGTTTTTTATTGCCAAAAAACGGGCGACTCGCAGCACTTATTGTGCGGTTTACGATGAGTTCGCCGGTTTGCGAAGCAAATGCCCACCGGCCTATATGGCGGGTAAGGCAAACTCATAGCACTTATCG
>CAZLMO010000056.1:7485-11921 GCA_964560915.1 uncultured Oscillospiraceae bacterium | reverse complement strand
GCACGGAGGTATCGTTCTCCTGCTGCGCCTTGAGCGAGTTGGAATCATAGTTGAGCTCCGCTTCGCTCAGACTCAGTTCGGCGCTGCTCAATTCGCTTTTTAGATCGTTTACCGCGGTCTTGAGCTCGGATTTGCTGTCGTATTTGCTGTAATCCTCCGTCCAGTCCGCGCTGGCATCCGCATAATCGTAAATCACCTTGAGATACCGGTATAGCCGCGTGTAGCTCGCCAGCGCCTCCGCATTCGTAAGCCCTGCAGTCTCCATCGCGCTGACATAGTTGCTCTTGTTTTGCCTCAGTACGGTATAGGAAGAACAATAATAAGTAGCGGTATCCTCCAGAGCGGCAAGCTCGTAAGATTCGAGGGCGTTGTAGTATGACGCCTTATCTTCAAGCAGATCCTCCAGCTCTTCCTCCCGGTCGTCGTAGTCCTCGTAGAGCGTCTCAAGGTCGTCGAGTTCGTCCTCGAGATCGTCCACCTTCTGCTGCGCTGTCTCCAGCGTGTTTTCCGCCTTGCCGATGGTGACGGTCTCCGTGTCGTCGGCATACTCGCCGGAAAACACAGATATATCGTAGGTCTGGGAAGCCTTCAGAAGCTGCTCCTGCTGCTCCATTTTCGCCTCATCCAGTTCGAGCGAAAGCTCCTGCAGTTCCAGCTCATATTCCGTGATGCCGGTCTGGATATCGTCGAGATTCATTCGGATCAGAGGGTCGCCTTCCCCAACAAAGGAGCCTGCTTTCACATAGACTTCCTCCACCGCCGCCGAGACATTGAACGTCACTGTCTCCCGATCGAGGGAGACCGACGAGCTCTCGCTGTTGCCTACGGTGATATTTCCCTGGGTGACCGTGTATTCCCGGTAGACCGCCTCTTCCTCCACGGCCTTTTCCTTCGCATTTTTTACAAGGAAAAAGATCCCCGCCGCACAGAGACAGACCGCTGCAATGACCGCCGCAAAAATAACCTGCTTCTTTCGGTTCTTCTTTTTCGGCGCAAACAGCGCCGCCAAAGCCGGGTCGATTTCCGGAGCGGACTGCTCTGCCGGAAGATCATCTTTCGGTTCCGGAACCGGTATGGTTTCAGGATCGAGCGTTTGAGTCATATCTTCCATCACATATCCTCCGTCATTTGATATCCTGACAAGGATATGCCCGGAGGATAGCGGTTTTTTGAAAGAATTGTCATGGTTGTGTGAAGAATCGTGAATTTTTGGTAAATAAAAAACGCTTTGTTTCCACAAAAGCGCTTTTTTGACATTTAATTAAAACGCATGCCCGGAAAAAAGCCCGGAGCGGCTTTCACAGAACTCCATCCCAGCGGGGCGTTGTGAATTTGGCGGAACCTTTTTCATTTTGCGTTTTTCCGCGGCCGGTTCTGCCGCCGAAGCCTAAAATATCCCACGGGCCCGGCCGATTCCTGCGGCGGGCCGCTTTTGCGAAAGAGCGGGCACTATCGTTCCGGTGAGCCCGGAACGGCGGATGATTCCGTTTTACGCCTGCTCTTCCGGAACGATCCTCTCCGCGACCGTAAGAATTCCGTCTCCGTCCGCATCGACCGCGTAGCAACCGCAGTTTGGCAGCAGATACTCGTAGAATTCCTTCTGAGGGCGGGCAAAAGCCTCCATCACGGCCATGACGACGCCGCCGTGAACGGCAAACGCGATCTCTTCGCGGCCCTCCGCCCTCGCTTCCCCGAAAATACGCAGAAACGCCGCCGTGCAGCGGTCATAAAAATGCTGCCAGCTCTCCCCGTTCGGCGGGGCGCCGCGCTCATCGAGCCATTTCTGATAGGCCGGATCGTCCTTGATCTCTTCATAGGTTTTGCATTCGTAGTCGCCGAAATCCGTCTCCTTCATATCCGGGGCAAGCCGTTTTTCCGCCTCCGGAAAAAGGATCTCCGCCGTCTCGCGGCAGCGGAGCATCGGGCTGACGTAGCAGATGCCGACCTTCGGCATCTTTTCCGCCGCCCGCCGCGCAAGGAGGATCCCCTCCGGAGCGAGCGGCTCATCCGTGGAACCGATATACTGTTTTTTGAGGTTGCCCGGCGTGGCGCCGTGCCTCGTAAGATAAATTCTCATGTCGTCAAGATCCTTTTTCTTTATCCTTTATCCTTTTATTACCTGCGGGCAGCCGCAATCCATCCGAACCACCGTATCCGCCTTTTCCGCAAGCCTGCAGCAGATGCGGCCGACTTTTTCACGCCATCTGCGCTCAAACGGGTCGAGCGGAACGATGCCGCAGCCGATTTCGTCGCTGACGACGATGATTTCCGGATTGGCGGCGACAAGATCGTCGACCAGAAGATCCGGGTCCTCCCCGACCTCCATTGCTTCCCTCACGCACCGGTGCAGGCCGAAAAAGACCTTCGCGCCTCTTGCGCTGTCAAAATCCAAAGCGGCCTCCTCCGGGCGAATACCCGCCAGATTTGCGGCATATCCCAGTTTTCCGGAGCCGACGCCCCCGATAATCAATTTCATAACAGCACCTCCACCGCTTTTTGAACCGCTACGACCGCCACGGCCGCCGAGGCCTCGCAGAGCGTCAAAAAATACCCGGCCAAATCTCCCGTGATGCCGCCGAATTCGCGGTAGGACATCCGGCGGTAATGCAAAAAAACGATCCCGGCGGCAAGGAGCACCGCCAGCCCCGAGAGCGGCGCAATCCAGAGCATCCCGGCCGCTGAAACAAGGATCCACCCGCAGCAGGCGATCCGCACCGTCTTGGTATCCGCGGCGTCGGAGAAAGTGGCCAAAAGCCCGGTGCCCCGCGCGTTTTTGAACGTGACCGCGGAGAGTCCCGAGAGCGCCCTGCCGAGCACGGGAATCCACGCGAGCACGCCCGCCGTGCGCAGGCTCACCTCCACCTCACCCCAAAAGGCGGCGGCCACCAATATATACAGCGCGCCGTAAATCGCGGCAAATGCGCCGATGTGGGAATCCTTTAAAATTTCGAGCTTCTTTTCGCGGCTCTGATGGGAGCCAAGCGCATCCCAGGTGTCGCAGAATCCGTCAAAATGGATGGCTCCAGAAACGAGCACGGAGATGAGCACGCAGCCCGCCCCCTGAAGAAAGGCTCCAATGCCGAGGCGCTGTGCCAGCAGCAGCCACCCAAACAGCAGCCCGCCGGATACGATGCCGACCATCGGGAAAAAGCAGAAGGTCAGCGCCGGGGTGCCGTATTTCCAAACCCAATCCGGCATCGGGATCTTGGAATACATGGCGAAGGCCATGCCCATTCCGCTGAGGATCTTTTTCACAGCACCGCCCCCTTTTTGTGGATCGGAATCCCGCAGATCATCTGATAGACGCTGTCGGCCTTTGCCGCCGCATAGCAGGTGATCTCCGCGAGGCACCGGATATACAGCTCCGTCAGATCCTCATAGGCGACGCCGTCGGAAAAGACGTCGTTTGCGACGATGACGACGTTCCCCGCTTTCTCGCAGAGCGCCGAAAGCCCCGTCTTGACCCGCTTTACGGCCTCCTCCGGATCCTCACCGCCCTCGCGGGCAAAAAGCTCGTTGGCCGTCAGGTTGCCGAGACACTCCAACAAAACCGTGGAGCCGGCGGGAACCTCCCGCGCAACGACCCCCGCGAGATCCCGCGGCGCCTCCACAGTGGAAAATCCCTTCTGCGCGCGCATGGCGCGGTGGCGCTTCACCCGGCGGACGCATTCCTCATCCGTGATCTGCATGGTCGCTATGTATATTCTTTTTCCCTCGGAAAGCCCCAGCACGGTTTTCTCCGCAAAGGCGGATTTTCCGCAGGCAGAACCCCCGTAGACAACAACTACCATTCTCTTACCTCTGAATGTTAATTTTGCGGGACATAGGCCTCGATCTTGGTCGCCTCGAAGGTCGTCATGTTGTGGTAAACGGCAAGGGCCATGTCGAGGATCGGGAAAAACGCGACCGCGCCGGTACCCTCGCCAAGGCACATTCCGGCGTCGATCACCGTATCGACGCCGAGCGCTTCGATCAGCATCCGGCCGGCCGGCTCCCGGGAGATATGACTGCCGAGCATATAATCCTTGGATTCCGGGCAGATGCGCTGTGCGATCAGGGCCGCCGCCCCGCTGATGAAGCCGTCGATGACGACCGGCACATGATAAACCGCGCCGCCGAGAAATACGCCGACCAGCCCCGCGATGTCGAGGCCGCCGATCTTCCAGAGTACGTCGAAGGCATCGTCCGGATCGGGCTGATTCACCTCGATGGCCCTTTTGACCGCGTTGATCTTCTTCTGATAGCCCTCCGTGGAGAGCCCGGCGCCCCTGCCGGTCATCACTTCGACCGGCTGATTCAGCAGGCCGTCGCGCAGGTGCTTTCGCCGCTCTGGGAATACACGTTCTCGGAGCACAGCTACGGGTTCAGGCCGGGGCGGTCCGCGCACATGGCCATCGAACAGGCCCGCACGTACGTGGAGGACGGATTCAGCTATG
>CAZLMO010000056.1:0-7475 GCA_964560915.1 uncultured Oscillospiraceae bacterium | reverse complement strand
GGTGGTGTTGCCGATGCCCATTTCGCCGGTCGCAAAAATCCCGTAGCCTTGTTCTTTAAGTTCGCCGACCAGGTCGATCCCGGTCTCGATGGCCTGTTTCGCCTCCTCCGGCGTCATGGCCGGGCCTTTGGTGATGTTGGCCGTGCAGCGGCGGACGCATTTCTGAAGAATCTTCTCGCCGACCACCGGCCGGTAGACGCCGATATCCACCGGGAACCTATCGGCTTCCGCGATCTTGGCCATCTGGCAGACGGAGCTCATATCCTTCGACATGTTTTCCGTCACGATGGCGGTGACCTCCTGGCCGGTCTGGGTGACGCCCTCTTCGACGACGCCGTTGTCGGCGCACATCACAATGACGGCCTTCTTGCCCAGGTGCACATAGTCGTCGCCCTTCATGCCGGCGATCTTCGTGACATCCGTTTCCAGCACGCCCAAACTGTAGAGCGGCTTCGCGATTCCGGCCCAGCGCGCCTCGGAACGCCGGATGGCTTCCGGGTCCGCGGATACGATTTCTTCAAGCGCTTCTTCGTATTTCATGGAAATTCCTCCGAATTTGATTTATTTCTTTTATTTTACCATGTTTCCCCTTTTCGTTTCTTTCCTTTTTTGCTAAAATGTAACAGGGAAACGCTTTTTTTCCTTAAGGTCGTTTATAATTATAGCATATTTCTCCGGGAGGTGCTACTGTGAAACATCTTGTCAACGTGGTCAGCGAAAACAGCTGGCTCAAAGCGTACAGGGACCGTGAGGACATGCTTCAGTTTGTCCGCGACTGCCGCTGCGACGGCGTCGAGGTCATTCGCGGCGGCCCGGACGACACCGGCATTTATACCCCGGATTATGTCGTCGGCTGCCACCTGCTTTTTTACCCCAACTGGATCGACTTCTGGAACGGCAACACGGCCTATCTCGAAAAACATTTCGGCAGCCGCGAGCTGTGGGAGGGCTACTACCAATCCAAAACCCGGGAGGAATTCAAAAAGCTCTTTCAGGCGGATATGGATTATGCCGAAGCGATGGGCGTCGAATATGCCGTCTTTCATATTTCTGATGTCTCTAACGAAGAGATCTTCAGCTATCAGTGGGAGCACACCAACCGGGAGATTTTCGACGCCTCCGCCGAGCTTCTGAACGAGCTGACCGACGGGAAGCACTATCATTTCAAGCTGCTGCTTGAAAACCTGTTCACCCCGGGGCATCACTTTATTGACCCCGCCGAGACCGAATATCTGCTCGGCCGCGTGCATTATGAAAATAAAGGCCTCCTTCTCGACACCGGCCACCTGATGAACGCCAATCAGCACATCACGAGCGACGAGCAGGGGCTGCGCTGGGTGATGGACTGCGTCGCGCGCCACGGAGAGCTAGCTAAATACATAAAAGGTATGCATCTGCACCAGTCCCTGAGCGGCGACGTGCTCTCCGATATGCTTGCGCGGCATATCGTGCCGGAGAAAGATTTTTACGACTGCTTTGCCCAGTCCTACTCGTGGATTTTAAAAATCGATCAGCACGACCCGATCACGAATCCACTGGTCAACGACCTGCTGGCGATGGTCGACCCGGAGTATGTCGTCCACGAAATTTCCGCGCCGGACCGCGCCTCCAAGGTCGAGCGGGTCCGGCTCCAGATGCACACGCTGGGCCGCTGCTGAGCGCGCCGAGGGAACGACATCCCCGCCGAATCCGAACCGCGGAAAGAGCGAGAACGCCGGGAATTCCGGAACGAAACGACTCTGCCTGCGGATGCACACGCCGGGCCGCCGCTCCTGCGCGCCGGGATTTCATGCAGTTGCCGCATGCCGCGGCAGGCTTTGCTTTCGGCCAAAACTTTTAAAATAAAATAAAAAAATAAATATGGCCAACCGACAAGGAGGAAAAAGATGTATTGCCAGTTTTGTGGGAACCCTCTTCCAAAGGAAGCCGCTTTTTGCCCGAGCTGTGGGAAACCCTGCGCGCAGGAGCAGCCGCCGACCGACACCCCTCAATCGGATCCCGCGCAGCAGACGAACGCCCTACAGCCAACGGAGCAGCTTTCCGGCCGATATGCCCCATGTGACGGCCGCACGGAGCCACCGGACGCCCAACCGCCGGAGCGCTTTGCCGCGCCCAAACCGGACATCCCCTCGGAGCAACCCGCTCCTCCTGTGCAAGCCCCTGTTTTGGCAGCTCAAACCGCCGGAACCAAAAAGCATAAGCTGCCGAAATGGGTCTGCATCGTCATCGGCGTGGCGGCCGCCCTGCTGATCGGTCTGCTGATCCTGATCCTGGCCAACCCGGAGGATTTCAGGCCCTCCCAGGCAAACGATATCTCCCCATCCGCCTCGGAAGCGCCGGCGGAAACCGCGCCGGCAGAGGAGGAAACCGTGCAGCTAAAGGAGGGGGAATGCCTTTATACGGGAAACTGCGTGTACTTCGATATTGACAATCTGAAAGTCAGCTTTATTCTCTCTGCCGAAAAAAACTACATTTACAACGTGAAAATCGAGCTCACCAATTTGAGCGCGAATTTTACCGACGGGAGCACGGATACCAATCTGAAAATACCTTCCGCGACGGAAAGCTACTCCGGGCAGTATCCGGTGGATTATCAGAACGGCACGGAGGAGATCGCGCTTGGTGCAAGCACCATATCTGACCTTCGCTTTGACGGAGCCACCGCATGGTTTGCGCTTGATTATACATATATGTATAACGGCACCGGCGCGGATACGCAGTACCGGGAAATTCCTTTCGGAACAACCTTCGTGGAAATGGTCACGGAAAACGACACGGAAATCTATCCTCCGCCGGCGGAGGAACCCATCTCCGAGCCCGCAAATACGGAAACCGTGTTTGATGAAAGCAAACTAAAAAACTGGAACGAGGAGGCGCTTTTGAATGCCGCGGGAGTCGGCGATATCTATTCGTTTACCCCGGAAAACCCCACGCCCATGTACTACATCGTCTGTACGGACGGCGTATACGACCCGGTGGCCGGAAAGGAATCGGAAGGTGGCTATGGCCAGAGTTATTCGCGCCATCTGCCCATCAGTACCGACGATCTGCTGCGCACCTCCGGAAATCTGCAAAACGGCGGGCTGACCCTTACGGATAACCCCAACGAAGCGACCTATGCGTTGATTCTGCACTACAGCTACGAAAACAACATCGGCACCTTCACCTACAGCGACGGAACCGTAATCCCTCAGTATCACGCCACCTTGGATGCCGAACTTCTGAATCTTACGACGGGCGAAATCATCCTTTCCCAAACGAAAAGCGCCTATGCCACCTATGCCAACGAGAGCGTATATACCTCTATGCTGGATGCGGCAAAAGGCTGCCAGCTTTACGGCGGAACCATTTCTCTGTATTCGGACGACTTTGAAGATTACTGGTATTTTGTAAATAACGGATAAAAGGAGGACACTCTCGATGTCGGATAGTATCTTTTGTTCCCGGTGCGGGCAAAGGCTGCCTCAAAACATCAACTTCTGCCCCTATTGCGGAAACCGGCTCGCGCAGGCCGCAAAAGGCGGTGTCGCGGAGCCGTGCGCGACAAAAGACGCGCTCCGCAGCGCGTTCTATGTCTTCGCGGTACAGGGCCCTGCCTTTGGCATGGCCCCTTCCGGAGATCTGGTATTGGAAAAAGCAAATAAGCTTAAAGAGAATTATGAAGCCGCAAAGGATATGCCGCTGAAGCTGATCCGCCCCAATATGTGGGATGCGAGGGTGCAGGGCGGCAGCGCCTCCGGCGTGGTATCGGTATCCTACAGCATGGAAGGCTTCAAGGATAAAATACGCGGTTATCTCGGCAAGGAAGGCTATGCGGACATACTTATCGAGGAAGGCATCGCGTTGTCGGACGAACATTCCCTGCAGCTGTCAAATCCCATGAGCGGCATATTTGTCATGGGCATCCCGATCGTCTGCGACGAAGCCCCCACAAAAGAGGAGCCTGCCGCGGAGGTGACGGAAGAAACGCTGCCCGCCGCTTGCAGCCACGAATACCGGCACTTTACCTGCACCAAATGCGGTGAAAAAGCGCCGAAGCCCCTGCTGGTCTCTCTCGGCAAGTCGGTACAGGACCAGTACACCTACGAATACTACCGCGCGTCAAGCGCCGAGGAAGCAAAATATTTTCTCGAGCAGACCGCGGTCACCCAGCCGCTTTACTATGTCATGGTGGAAACTCCCGAAGGGAAATGGGGGCGCGACAAGGACGGAATATTCCTTGAACGGCTCTGTGATTTTCAGCGCAATCCCCCGCTTGCGCAGTGCCAGGCGAAAACCGCCGTGTTTCCGTATCGTATGGAGGATCTGCAGATGGCGGCGAATAAAATCACCGACAATTACCTGCTCTCCGTCTCCTGCGGAAGCTGTGGGTATGAATGGCTGGACGGCGTTGCCTATCGCGCCAAAACCGTTGTGAGATGCCCCGAATGCGGCAAATACAATCTGGTTGATACAAACGGCATTCATTTCAACGATTTTTAAGAATTATCAATAATATAGGAGGGATAACCATGGACGGCATAGCCACCTTAAAAGGACTGAAATGCCCTCACTGCGGCTGTGAGCGGCTTACCGTAACGGGAACAAAGGGGGCGCTGGGAGCCTCCATTGCCACGGGCCTTGCCTTCGGCGCCGTCGGCAACCTTGTCGCAGGCAGCAACGCGGCGGCAAATCAGGTGACCGGGCCTCTGCAATATCAGTGCGAGGGCTGCAAAAACAAATTCGAGACCCTGCCGCTTATCGCGCCGCCGGAGGATGTCTTGGAGACACCCTGCACGGTAACCTTCACGCGGGAAAAAAACTTTATGGGAGCCGCCGTTCCGCAGATCGTCTACATAAACGGCATCAAGCTGGGAGCCGTCAAAAACGGCAAATCCATCACCTTTGCCACAAGCAGCCGATATAACGTCATGTTTGTCACCGATCAGTACGGCGTTGCTTTTAAAAGCGAGCATCGCTTTGAGGCGCAGCCCGGCGGGAATGTATGGGTACGGTTTAACCGCCGGTTTTTGCAGGCGCAGGATGCTCCCGCAAATGATGCCTGTGCCGCCGAGGCCGCTCCTTCCGTAGAGACGGCGTCCGCCGGGGAGCGCCCGAAGGTTCGCTTCTGTACCAATTGCGGCGCCTCCCTCGGCGACAACGAGGATTTCTGCTCCATCTGCGGCACGAAGCGTTTTCCGTCGCAGCCGGAGTATGGAAATGTTCCGATGAGTAACCCTCCTGTGAAGCAGGCTTTGCCCGAAAAGCCGGAGCGTTCCCTTTGGCTCTCCGGAATCCTTGCGCTTTCATGGGTTACGCTGTTGCTGTTCCAGGGGATTTTCGGCGGCAGGCTCCTGTTCAGCTCCAACGCCGCTTACTTTATCGTGGCGGCTCTGATGGGCGCGGGCGTCTATCAGCTTATGCAAAAGGGAACAAAATACAAGCTGTACGGCATGCTTTCCGGCCTTGTCTCCGCCTTTCTTTATGCCGGAAGCTCTCTTGCGGTTTTGCTCAGCAGTCGAATGGTTGGCAAATTTTCCATCACACAGGTGATGGGCTTCGGCGAACCGTATTATTGGCCGCTGTTGGGTCGCGCCCTGCTCTTTCTGGTGCTGATCTTTGGAGCCTCCGCGCTGGCCGGATATCTGCTGCGTAAAAAGCCTCAAAAACAGAGGCTTACGGGTTCGGGTGCCGCCGCGGCCGTTGTCTATGCGCTCTGCACGCTGGTTGCATGGTTTTTACAGTACGGATGGTACAGCCTTGGAAACATCAACGCCGCCGGTCTGTTCTCCATTCTGTTCGGAATGGCCGCGGATGCCGCCGTTCTCTATCTCGCGGTACGCTTTACGCAATCCCTGTGCAGCGCACCTCAGGGCCGCGTGCAGCTTTTCGGTGCGGGTAAAGTGTGGGCATGGATCGCCGCCGTCGCCATGTTTCTCTCCATCGGCATTGTAATCGGCACCGCTTACGGCTCTTTCGGCGGCATCGCCTACACTTCGGGCCTGCTGCTTGCCGTTGCCGGAATGACCGGATATCTCCTGCTTCTGTGCCACCGCCGTATCGGACTCTATGTGATCGTCGGAGCGGCGGCGCTGGCGCTGGGCGCCCAGTTTGCAGAAAGTCTTATCGGAATGATGTACTCGGCTTCCCGGTATATTTCCGTGCTTTTTGCAAGCATCTTCGGCGCCGTCAATCCTCTGCTTGGCTGGCTAGCCGTTCGCGCGGCGGACAGGCGCGGCTCCGCGCCGCCGGTACGGACAGCGCCTTCCGTCCGGCAGAACGTATCCGGCTTCCAGAAATTTGCGTCGATTTTCAATATTGTCATCGGCGGGCTTCTTATCATTCCGCCTATTGCCAATATGAGCGATACGAGACCGGAAGCGGGATTTATCCTCACGTTTTTACTGATTTCCGCCATTTATCTGATATTCGGAATCTGGTGCACCGCCTCCCGGCGCTCCGCCGTCAAGCCGTATCCGAAATGGATGAAAATCATCAGCATCATCTTGTTTTCGGTCGGCGCGCTCATGCTGGTGATCTCCATGATCGGAATCCTATCGACATTGTAACAAGATGAAAATCATCGGCGTTATCCTGTTTGGAATGTGAGAAACTTTATATATCTTCCACGACAAAACCTCCTTTTGCTTTATGATGCGGCCGGCAAACCCGCATTCATTTAGGCAAAGGGAGGTTTTCTTGAATCTAAAAAATTTATCCCAGCGGCTGTGTTTTTTGCGCGAAAGCTCTCCTCAGAGGTCGTGTTTGACCTTCATCGGGCCGTTTTTCCAGACGTTGTTGATCAGTGCGCCGATGATGATGACATTGCTGGTGATATACAGCCAGATCATGAGGATAATGAACGATGCCAGGGAGCCGTAAATCAGCGAGTAGCGCACCGACAGGCCGATAAACCACGAGAATATAGCGCTGACCACGACGACCGCCACGGAGGCCGCCGCGGCCCCAGGGAAGAATGCCGCGTTGTGGTCGCTGCGCCAAGCCGCGGCCTTATAAAGAAAATAAAGGAAAAGAAACAGAAAAAACAGCAGCGGAACAAACCGGAATACCGACCAAAGCGCCGCGTATTTTGCGAGGCCGAAATACGGATCTAGCACCCGCAGCACCCAGTTGCCGCCGACGATCAGCAGCGCGCCGAGGTAGATCACGGCCAGCAGCAGAATCGAGCTCAGAATACTGATCAAATAATGAAAAACCGTATGGTTCCGGTGGCCGCCGTAAATATCCCGCACCATATCGAGCAGTTGACGGAAAGCCGCCGAGCCGGTCGTCAGGTTGGCCAGCAGCCCCGCGGTCAGCAGCGCCGGGGATTCGACTTTGGAGACATAGCGCAGGTATTCCTCGATCTGTTGCAGGGCGCCGACTGGAATGAGATCGGAGAATTCCTCCAGGATTGCGATCAGATCCTGCCCCAGCATGCCGAGGATCCAGTGCGCGCAGATCAGCGCCGGAAAGATGGAGAGCGAAAGATAATA
>CAZLMO010000055.1:0-12094 GCA_964560915.1 uncultured Oscillospiraceae bacterium | reverse complement strand
CCTCCTCAAAAATCGGTTGAAAACAAAATATATATGCAATATAATATATTGGTTACTCTTAAAAGTCAATTGTTATGGAAAGTGTTTTGGAAAAATGAAAACAAGTGAATTTTATTTCGACCTGCCCGAAGAGCTGATTGCCCAGCACCCGGTCGATCCGCGGGATTCCTGCCGCATGCTCTGCCTCGACCGGAAAACCGGAGCCATTCTGCATAAGCATTTCTACGACCTTCCGGATCTGTTGGAGCCCGGCGACCTGCTGGTGCTCAACGATTCCCGCGTCCTGCCGGCGAGGCTGATCGGGCAGCGGGAGGATACCGGCTCGCCGATCGAATTCCTGCTTCTGAATCAGCATGAGCTCGATGTCTGGGAGATTCTCGTTCGCCCCGGCAAACATGCGAAAATCGGGAAGCGGTTTGTCTTTGGCGACGGCCTGCTTCGTGCCGAGGTGACCGACATTGTGGAGGACGGCAACCGGATTGTCAAATTTGAGCACAAAGGCAGTATCTACAACGTGCTCGATCAGATCGGCCGGATGCCGCTTCCTCCGTACATCACGGAGGAACTCCGCAACAACGAGGATTATCAGAACGTCTACTCCGACCCGGTGGGCTCCGCCGCCGCGCCGACCGCCGGATTGCATTTCACGAATGAGCTGCTGGATAAGATCCGGGAAAAGGGCGTCGAAACGGCCTTTGTGACGCTGCACGTCGGCCTCGGGACGTTCCGCCCGGTCAAGGCGGAAAATATCGAGAACCATATCATGCATTCGGAACATTATATGCTGCCGCAGGAGACCGCCGATAAAATCAACGAGACGAAGGCCTCCGGCCACCGCGTGATCGCGGTGGGAACCACCTCCTGCCGGACGCTCGAATCCGTGGCCGCGAAATGCGGCAAGATTCAGGCCGACGACGACACCACCAGCATCTTCATCTACCCCGGATTTGAATACAAAGCGCTCGACGGGCTGATTACCAACTTCCATCTGCCGGAGAGCACGCTCATCATGTTGGTTTCCGCCTTCGCCGGCTACGAAAACGTGATGCACGCCTATGAGGTCGCCGTGGAGGAGAAGTACCGCTTTTTCTCTTTCGGCGACAGTATGTTTATTGGATAAGGAGAATTTATGTTTACTGTACTCAAAACCGAGGGTCTGGCAAGAAGAGGGACGTTCGAGACCGTTCACGGCACCGTGCAGACGCCCGCCTTCATGAACGTCGCGACCTGCGGAGCGATCAAGGGCGGGATTGACTCCTTTGATCTCAAAGATCTGCACTGCCAGGTGGCGCTCTGCAACACCTATCATCTTTCGCTCCGCCCGGGCGATGAAGTGATCCGCGACCTCGGCGGCCTGCACCGGTTTATGAACTGGGACCGCCCGATTTTGACCGACAGCGGCGGCTTTCAGGTATTTTCTCTCGCAAAGCTGCGCAAAATCAAGGAGGAGGGCGTCTACTTCCACTCCCATCTGGATGGTCACGCAATTTTTATGGGCCCGGAGGAGAGCATCCGCATTCAGTCGAACCTCGCCTCCACCATCGCCATGGCGTTTGATGAATGCGTGGAGAACCCCGCGCCGAAATCCTACGCGGCCCAGTCCTGCAAGCGGACCGTGCGCTGGCTCTACCGCTGCCGGGACGAGATGGAGCGCCTTAATGCGCTCACGACGACGATCAACCCGAATCAGATGCTCTTCGGCATCAACCAGGGATGCACGTTCTCCGACCTGCGCATCGAAAATATGCAGGAGATCGCGGAGCTTGATCTCGACGGATACGCCATCGGAGGCCTCGCGGTGGGGGAGCCCGCCTCGGAGATGTACCGGATCATCGGCGACGTCGAGCCCTATATGCCGGCCGATAAGCCTCGTTATCTGATGGGCGTCGGCACACCCGTCAATATCATCGAGGCCGTGCACCTCGGAGTCGACCTTTTTGACTGCGTGATGCCGAGCCGCAATGCCCGCCATGGCACCCTTTTTACTTGGGAGGGCATCCGGAATCTCAACAATGAGTGCTATATCCGTGACGACGGCCCGATCGACCCGGAATGTCAGTGCCCGACCTGCCGCCTCCACAGCCGCGCCTATATCCGGCATCTGCTCCGTTCCCAGGAGCTGCTCGCGCACCGGCTTACGGTTCAGCATAACCTGTTTTTCTATAATACGCTGATGGAGCGCATCCGCGAGGCCGTTGAAAACGGGACCTTTGAGGAATTCCGCGCGAAATATGTGCCGATTCTCGGGAGAAGAATCTGATTTTTTCTTGCAACGGCTCAATATTTATATTATAATGAAATATATAGCCCGGAAAGGGCTAAAACGGAGGTGCAAATTAACCGATGCTCAATAACTTTCTTTTTGTAACCGCGCTTGCTGAAGGAACGGAAGCGGAAACGGCTTCCGGGGGTACCCTCGGCGAAAGCCTGATCAGTTTTTTGCCGATCGTCGCCGTCCTGATCGTCTTTTACTTCGTGCTGATCCGCCCACAGCAGAAGCAGCAGAAAAAAGCGGAAAAAATGCGCGATTCGCTGGAAGTCGGCGATGAGATCATCACCACCGGCGGCGTCATCGGCAGGGTTCTCTCCATCAAGGAGGACAACATCATCATCGAGACCGGCGGCGACCGCAGCAAGCTCCGAATCGCAAAATGGGCCATCCAGCAAAACAACACCGTCCACGAGGAACCGAGCAAATAATTCAATTCATAAACCGGCTCCTGAAAGCATACAGTAAATCAGGCTGCTTTCGGGAGGGATAGGCTTGCGTGTAAAAGATAACGGATTCTCCGGGGCGTTTTTGTCCTCATTATTCGGTGCCGGGCTGGGCATTCTGGCCGCCGCCGCGCTGATGGCTCTGATGTCGCTTGCCATGGCAAAGATTGATCTGCCCGCCGCGGCCGTTTTCCCGATGGCGATGGTCGCAATCGGCGCAGGCTCTTTTTCCGGCGGGTTTCTTGCTTCGCAAATCAACGGCAGCAACGGCTTCCTGTGCGGCGCCGTCGCCGGGGTGCTGATGTTTCTGGTGATTTGGGCGGCCGGCGGGATTTTTGGAATTGGGGATTTCAGCCTGCAGGCGTTCGTGCGCTTCGCATTGACCGAGTGCGCCGCCGTGATCGGCGGGATCGTCGGGGTCAACCGGATCAAATAAATTTGTTGTCAGGACACGGCATGTATGATATAATTTTTGCGTGATAAAAGATCAAGGAGGATGTTAATTATGGAACATATTAAGACCATCAATGAAGCCAATCTAAAAGAATCCTGCGCGAAAGGCGGCTGCGGCGAATGCCAGGCCTCCTGCCAGTCCGCATGCAAAACTTCCTGCACGATCGCCAACCAGGAGTGCGAGAATCAATCCAGAATTCAGTCCGGAATCCAGACCAAATAAATTCGAACATCGACGTGAATCGGGCGCGCGGAATGCGTGCCCGTTTTTCTTGGAAAAGGATAGATAAAAAATGGTACATATGTTTTTTCTGAACGGATATTATCTCGCGCTCGACGTCAACTCCGGGGCCGTCCATGTGCTCGATAAGGAAACCTACGAGATTCTGAACGCGCTGCTGCCCGGGCCGATCCCGGAGGAATGCGGGGAGAATGTCGTCGCGGCGCTCAAAGAGAAATACCCGGAGAACGAGATCCGCGAGATTTACGGCGAATTATATCAGCTTCAGCAGACCGGGAAGCTCTTCAGCGAGGATGATTACGAGCGCTTCACGGGTTTAATGAAGGGCGCGCCGATCAAATCCATGTGCCTGCACATCTCCCACGACTGCAACCTTCGCTGCAAATACTGCTTCGCCTCCACCGGGGATTTTGGAACCGGCCGCATGCTTATGCCGGTTGAAACGGGGAAGAAGGCCATCGACTTTCTGCTCACGCACTCCGGGAACCGCCACAACCTCGAGCTGGATTTCTTCGGCGGCGAACCCTTGATGAACTGGGGCGCCGTGGAGGAGATCGTAAAATATGCCCGCTCCAAAGAGGCCGAATACAATAAGCTCTTTCGTTTTACCATCACGACGAACGGCGTTCTGCTCAATGACGAGAACATCGCCTTCATCAACAAGGAGATGAAAAATGTCGTCCTTTCGCTCGACGGCCGCAAGAGCGTCAACGACAACCTGCGCGTGACCATAAGCGGCGGCGGCAGCTACGATATCATCGTGCCAAAATTCCAAAAACTTGTGGAGCAGCGCCGGAACGGCCCGTTTACGGAATATTACGCCCGCGGTACCTTTACAAAATATAGCCTTGATTTCACGGAAGACATTTATCATATCGACGCGCTCGGCTTCGACCAGCTGAGCGTCGAGCCGGTTATCTCCGATCCCTCCGAGCCCTATGCGCTGACGGAGGAGGATCTTCCGGTGATCTTTGAGCAGTATGAGAAGCTTGCCAAAGAGATGATCCGTCGGAAGAAAGAGGGGAACTGCTTCAATTTCTTCCACTTCATGATCGACCTCGATCAAGGACCGTGCGCGATCAGGCGGCTCCGCGGCTGCGGCTGCGGCAACGAGTATGTTGCGGTCACGCCCGACGGCGACATCTATCCCTGCCACCAGTTCGTCGGCAAGGAGGAGTGGAAGATGGGCAACCTCGATACCGGCGAGCTCAACGAGAAGATCAAGGATAAATTCGCGTGCTCCAACGTCTACACGAAACAGGGCTGCCGGGACTGCTGGGCAAAATTTTACTGCTCCGGCGGGTGCGACGCCAACAACTATGAAATGAACGGCGACATCAGCATCCCGACAAAACTCTCCTGCGAGATCGAGCGCAAGCGCGTGGAATGCGCCGTTATGATAAAGGCCGCTATGGCGGAGAATCAATAAAATTCCGAAAGATTACATGCCCCGCGAAACAGAAGCCCTTCTTCGGCAGAAAGCCCTTCTTCGGCAGGAAGCCCGCTAAAGGACGGGAAGCCCGCCAAAAGGCGGGAACGATTTTTTTCCTTTGGCCGGAAAAAAGCAAAAATTCCTTGCCGAAGGGTGCGGTTCTCCATCTTTCCGTCGTTTTGGCACACCGTTTTGGGTAGCCGCGGATTTCCGGCGTTTTTTTCAAAGGAAGAAAAAGGCCTCGTGCCGGAATCCGTAAATTTTTTCCGCATTCCTCTTTCGGTGAATATTTTTCTGGGTGAAAATGGATCTTCCTGATCGGAAAGGAGAATTTTGATGAAAGTTTTGCTTGTAAACGGCAGCCCGCATGAAAAGGGATGTACCTTTACAGCTCTTTGCGAGATCGCCGAAACGCTCAAAAATGAGGGCCTGGAGGCGGAAATCTTTCAGCTCGGCACAAAACCGATTTCCGGGTGCCTTGGCTGCAAGGGCTGCGCGGAGACCGGCCGCTGCGTGGTGAAAAACGACCCCGTCAACGAATTTTTGGATCTGGCGCAGACGGCAGACGGCTTTATCTTCGGTTCTCCGGTACATTATGCCGCCGCTTCCGGGGCGCTGACCTCTTTTTTGGACCGCGTCTTTTATGCGGCGCCGGCAGATACCTTTCGCCTCAAACCGGGTGCCGCGGTCTGCAGTGCCCGGCGCGCCGGCACAACGACGGCCCTCGACCAGATCAATAAATACTTTACCATCGCCGAGATGCCGGTCATCTCCTCGGAGTACTGGAATATGGTGCACGGAAGTACGCCGGAGCAGGTGAGCGAGGACCTTGAGGGCCTTCAAACGATGCGGGTGCTGGCAAGGAACTTCGTCTGGTTTCTGAAATGCAAAGAGGCCGGGGAAAAGGCCGGCATTTCGCTCCCGGAACGGGAAATCCGCCTCCGCACAAATTTCATCCGCTGACAAAAGCCCCCTCTTCCTGAAACGGAAAGACGGGGGCTTTTTGATTTGCTTTGGCCGGGGGCCTTTTTGTGATATAATGGCACTCGGAATAACGCCGCGGCCGCACGTCCCTCCGCGAAGCTCCCTCTTCGGGCGGGAAGAGCGCCGTTTCCCCTGGAAAAACACCATCTTAAGGGAATCTTAAAGGTTCCGCCGCTGTTTTCTTAAATCTTTTTCCGATAAAATGAGTTCCGGAGGCGACGAAATGTATAACATCCTGGTTTGTGACGACGAAGCGGATATCCGGAAAGCCCTGAATATCTACCTGAGCAGCGAAGGCTGGAAGGTGCTCGAGGCGGAGAACGGGCGCGAAATGCTCGAAATCATCGAAAAGGAAGACATCCAGCTTGTTCTGATGGACATCATGATGCCGCAGCTCGACGGCATGGCGGCCACCACAAAGCTGCGGGAGACCAGCAACGTGCCGGTCATCCTGCTGACGGCAAAGAGCGAAGATAACGACAAGATCCTCGGGCTGACCGTGGGCGCCGACGACTACATCACGAAGCCCTTCAATCCGCTAGAGGTCATTGCGCGCGTAAAAGCGCAGCTCCGCCGGTATGCGTATCTCGGCGGCATGGAGAAAAAGCCGAAGGCCCTCTCCGCCGGCGGCATCGAGCTCGACGACGAGGGCAAATCCGTCACGCTGGATGGAGAGGCGGTTTCTCTGACACCGACGGAATACGACATTCTGAAGCTGCTGCTCGAAAACCCGGGCAAGGTCTATTCCTCGAAGGAAATTTATCGCCTGGTCTGGAAGGATACGCCGCTCGGCGCCGACAGCACGATTCCCGTACATATCCGCCACCTCCGCGAAAAACTGGAAATCGACCCGGCCAATCCTCGGTATCTGAAAGTGGTTTGGGGCAAGGGGTATAAATTGGAGGTTGGAAAATGAAAAAACTGACGGGAAAGCTCTGGGCAAAAACCATCGCGTTTCTTTTGTTCTGCCTGCTGCTGCCGACCGCGGTTGGCAGCGGTTTGGGCCTGTATTATGGGTATGAGGAAAACTGGTATTCCGGAAAGGAAGTTTCCTTTAAAGACAGCAGTTGGTGCCGTTCCTGCGTATACGACAATTTGAATCAGATCCGCGGCCTGCTTTGGGACAATGGCATCGACGGTACGCTCGATCTCCTTACGGATCAGCCGGATATTCTGGCGGAGGGTTTCTCCTATGTGATCCGCACGGAGGATGGAGAGGAGCTTGCCGACACAACGACGGATCAGGCCGTCTATATCACAGCCATGACTGCGGAAGAATTTCCTGATGAGGAATTTTCTGCAGAAGAAAACGGTGATTCCGTCAACGCAGAAAGCGTAAATATATATACCGTTGACGGCTATGTCACGCTTCCGGTCGACAGCGGAGAATTCTATACGGCCAACGTCGTTTATAGCTGGATGTATGGGTTAAAAGATACGTTTTTCCCAATCTGCATCGGTTCGGCGCTGCTGCTTGTGATCCTGTTTGTCTTTCTGATGGCGGCCGCCGGGCATAAGGAGGGGGAGGACGGCGTCGTGCTCCGCGGGCACAACAAGATCCCGCTGGATCTCTATACCGGCCTATGCTTCTTTTTCGGAGCCGGCGTCTACTGGATGGTCGACGGCCTTCTTTGGAACTACAGCAACCGGTTTCTGTTTGAATCTATCGGCGCCGCGATCGGTCTGATCGGCTGGTCGGTCATCGGCCTTGCCTTTTGCATCACCGTTTCGGCAAGGCTCAAGGCGGGCAAGTGGTGGCAAAATACCATGATTTATTATGTGCTCAGGCTATTTTTCCGTGCCGTCTCGGGATTTTTCGGGGCGCTGCCTCTGATCTGGAAAACGGCGGTCTCCACCGCGGTATTTCTGATTTTCAGCGCGATTTTCGCGGGAGTGGCTTTCTACGACGGCTCCTTTTTCTTTCTTTTCCTGCTTCTCATGCTTGATTTCGCCGCATTCTGCGCCCTGATCGGGATTGCGCTTCAGCTCCGCATCCTCCAGAAGGCCGGAACCGCGCTGGCGGAGGGCAATCTGGAGTACAAGGTGGATACCACCAAGCTCTGGCTGGATTTTAAAACACACGGCCTGAACCTTAACAGCATCAGCATCGGCATGGCCAAGGCGGTCGATGAGCGGCTCCGCAGCGAACGCTTCAAGACCGAGCTGATTACCAACGTCAGCCATGATCTCAAAACGCCGCTGACTTCCATCGTCTCTTATATTGATCTCTTAAAAAAGGAAGATATTCAAAACGAAAACGTCTTGGAATATATCGACGTGCTCGACCGGCAAAGCGCAAAGCTCAAAAAGCTGACGGAGGATCTGGTGGAGGCCTCCAAAGCCTCCTCGGGCGCCATCACCGTCAATAAAGAGAACCTCGATCTCGCGGAACTGGTCGGTCAATCCGTCGGAGAATACGCGGAGAAATTCACGGCGGCAAATCTCGAGCCGGTCGTCGGCCTCCCGGAGGAGGAAGCGACCATCAGCGCGGATGGACGGCTTCTCTGGCGCGTGCTCGACAACCTGCTGCAAAACTCCGTCAAATACGCGCTGCCCGGAACCCGGATTTATGCCGACCTCAAAAAAGCCTACGGCAAGGCGGTTCTGACGCTCAAAAACATCTCCCGGGAATCGCTCAACATCCCGGCGGATGAGCTGATGGAGCGTTTCATCCGCGGCGATTCCTCGCGCACTACAGAGGGGAGCGGCCTGGGGCTTTCCATCGCCAAATCCCTGACGGAGCAGATGGGCGGCACGCTGAATCTTTATCTGGACGGCGATCTTTTCAAGGTCGTTTTGATCTTCAGCCTGGAACAGGAATAAAACTTCGGAAGATCCTCAAAGCCCCGGTTCTATGCCGGGGCTTTTCTTCATATAGTGAGATGAAAAAAGCCTGTCCCGTCAAAGACTGCCAGGCGGCCGAAAGATCAAAAAACAGGAAACAGATCGGTACGCGCAGGGGTCCGGGCGGTGCAGGTGATTCACCTCTTTGAGGTATATGGTGGTGGCTCTTCTCCGGGAATACGCCGGCAAAGAGACCCGTATGCCAAATGCCGGGTCTCCGGCCGATGGAGGGGACCCAATCTTGCCTGTCAATGGTTCTCAAATCGAAGAAGCGGTCAAAGGCCGCTATCCAGAAACGTTGTGCTACGGAGATGAAAAAATGAGCAAGAGAATGAAACGAAATATCCGGGGCAACGGCCTGTTTTTCCTCCTGACACTGGTCTATGTTTCCGGATCCGGAGCCGGGATCTACTGCATCTCTTATCTTCCGGAAACGATGATCTCGGAGATCGGCAGCCTTGCGGAAAAGGTCTTCACCGTGGAAAGTGGTTCCTTTTTCCCGATGTTTCTATCCGAATTCTGTTCCGAGCTCCTGTTTCTCACCGTTGTGATGTTTTCCGGGTTCTGTGCGCTCGGGCAAACCGTTACCGTATTCGCCGTGGCGCTGAAAGCCGCCGCAAACGGCCTCCTATGCGGGATTTTCTTCCTCAGAAGCGGCTCCGTGCAGCTTTTGGAGGCATTGGAGCTCCTGTTTGCCGATGGGTTTTTGTTCGCATTCCTGTTTCTGACTGCCTCCGAGGCATCCGTCCGGTTTTCTGGCAATTTATTTCGGCAGATTTTCGGAAGGGAAGAGACCGTCGTCGTTTCTCCGGAATCCGCAGGCATCTCCATTGAAAAATCGCAGGAACAATCCATTGATTATGCGATCGACTATATTGTAAAGTATTTTATCTTTGCATCATTTTGTGCGCTGATCTCGGCACTTTCCGCATTTTTTAAATTGCTGCTTTTATAAATCACAGATTTCACCCGAGCCATATAATTTTTTATTACAAAAAAAGAGGGGAGAGACCCCTCTTTTTTTCGTATAAAAATCGTTTGCCGCGGCATTCAATGTCACGCAAGGGCGGCGGCCGCCGCTCAGACGCACGGAACAAAAAAATTCAAGACTTTGATTGACCCGCAGATGATTCCTCCTTGGAATTTTCGGGATTCTCCGACAAAGGTTCTTCGGCGGAATTTCCCGAATCCCGCAAAGTTTCGGGCACCGGCGTCTTTTTCGGCTTTACATTCCGGAGCGGCGATTTTGTGACCGCCTCCTCGATCTGGCGGTTGCTGACGTGGGTATAGATCTCCGTCGTGGATAAGCTGACGTGGCCGAGCATCTCCTGCAGCACGCGGATATCCACGCCGGCATCCTGGTAAAGCAGGGTTGCCGCCGTATGCCGCAGTTTATGAGGCGAATAACCCATGCCGTCCAACCCCGCCTCTTTGAGGCAGAAATTCACGATCTGCTCGACCCTGCGCGCGCCGATCCGTTTGCCGCTGCGGTTCAAAAAAAGCGCATTTTTATCGGCTCTTTTGACCTTTGTGCCGCTGCCCAGCACGCTTAGATAGCTGTCAATCGCGGCAAGGCACGAATCGTTGAGATAGACGATTCTCTCTTTGTTGCCCTTGCCGAGCAGCTTCAGCCGGTTTTCGCGGATATCGCCGAGATTGATGCCCACCAGCTCCGAAAGCCGCATGCCGCAGTTTAAAAACAGCGTGATCATGCAGTAATCCCGCTCCGTAAAATCCGTTTGGATGTGCGTCAGAAGCTCCAGCGCCTGCTCGAGCGTCAGATATTTCGGAAGCGACTTCTTGAGAGACGGCGTCTCCAGATTCAGCATCGGGTTTTCCGTGATCTTTCCGGCGGAAACGGTTAAGTATTTATAAAAAGAACGCAGCGCGGAAACCTTTCTGGAACGCGCCTTCGCCTGGTTGTCATGGTTTCGCTGGAACTCGCTCAAAAATTCCATCGCGTCGAAGCGGGTGACCGCCTTGACTATTTCAAACGGCAGATCGCCGATCTTGATTTCCGCATAGGAAATTTCGGCAGAAGCCAATCCGTGTTTGATTTTGAGAAAACGAAAGAAAGAACGCAAATCCGTGTAATAACCGTCGACCGTACGCGGAGACCGGCCCTTGATCGTCTCCATATAGTAAAGGAACTCCCGGAGGTAATCCGGGCAGTCGTTCAGGTTTTTCTTGTTCAAACGGTATTTCTCCTCCCCTTAATTTCGCTAAATTTCTATTTAGCGAAATTTTGAATGTTGCAGGGTATGGGGCGGCTAGCCCCATATTGGCAAATAGCCCCTCCCCCGCGGCTCTGGCGCGGCGTGTTGCGGCGGTGCGTGTTGCCTGCCGCTCCTTGCTTGTCTCGCCCTTAATTACAAATAGCCCCGTTTACGAAGCTCTGGCGCGTTGTGTTGCGCCGGAGCTTTTTGTTTACTCCGCCTTGTCTTCCCCGCCGTTATCGGCTAAATCTTTTAAGATGAGCATTTCAATGTACTTTGACATGCTCATTCTTTTTTTCGCTGCTTTGATTCTTAATTGGATTTCTATTTCTTCCGTTAAGTATGTGCTTATTCTCTCTTTCCCTGTCATATTATTTTCCTTCTTTCTTGACAATAAGTGGTACCAGTGGTACTATTTGTTTAATGGTACCAGTGGTACTACTTATTTTAAACGTTTGGAGGTAAATTTTATGGAAATTCTTATCATGGGACTTAGGAAGGTCGATTTCAAAGGTAAAGACGGCAATCCGGTTAACGGTTTCAATGTCTACTATGCCTATCAGGATGACCACATCGAGGGTTCTGGCTGTGACAGGATCTTCTTGTCTCCTGCGAAGTTTAAGGAGTTTCAGCCTGTCCCAGGAGCGAAGTATGAGGCGTATTACAATCGTTTCGGGAAGATTGATAGTATGCGGGGTATCTGACCCTAGGGGGGACTACGACCCCCCTAGGGTAGATCAATGATCACGGCTTCTTTCCTACAGTTTTTTCGTTTGGAATTGTTCGAAAGTTGGCTAAATTGCACAATACATAAAAGGGGTTGAGTTTTGCCGATGTCTGAAAATTCGGAAACAAGAGCCCGTACTTGGTGTTTGGTGGTGTATCCGGAAAGTCTCCCGGAGAATTGGCGCGATGTAATCGCAGAATGGCAAATCGAATGGGTTGAGTCCCCATTACATGATCGTGATATAAATGCTGATGGTACGGTTAAGAAAGTACATTATCATCTGCTGTTGGTATTTGGCAGTATGAAGTCCTATGATCAGGTGTTCGAGCTCACGAGGGCTTTGAATTGTCCTATCCCGCAGCGGTGCCATAGTGCGAAGGGTGCGATCCGGTACATGGCGCATCTGGATAACCCTGAGAAGGAACAGTACAAGCTTTCGGAGTGTAAGTGTCACGGCGGGTTTGAGATTAGCGATTTCATTA
>CAZLMO010000054.1:0-12175 GCA_964560915.1 uncultured Oscillospiraceae bacterium | reverse complement strand
ACTGCGCTACACCCCGATGAAAAGTTTTTTACGGTTTCCGGCGCTTCGCGGTTTTGGCCCCGGAGTCGGTCCGCTCCAATATTATAACCACCGGCACACGTTTTGTCAATTTGATTAAAATCTGGTATTTCCGCCTATACTTCCGAATAAATAAAGGCGGGAGGCGACAAAATGAAAACGCTGTTCAGAAGAGAAGCGCCGGACGTTCTGCTCCGTAGAAAAAGAGCCGAAGAACTTCGTCAGGAAATGGAATCACTGGAGGAAGAAATGAAGAGAACGGATGCGCTGTTCAATCTTGCCGCAGACGAGGACCTTGTCGATTCGTTTATTTATGAACGCAGCGCCCAGGTTGCCCGAATGAACTACCTGCTGCGGCTGGCGAAGGAGACTTGCGGCGCCGGATCGCGATAAGTTTTGATGCTCATGACGTTTTCTTTATACAAAAAGGCGCCCTGCAATCCGCGGGGCGCCTTTTTGCCGAACAAATTATATGGAGATGGAGGAATCTTAATAAGCGACGCCCTGAGCGATCATGGCGTCCGCAACCTTGCGGAAACCGGCGATGTTCGCTCCGGCGACCATATCGCCTTCCATGCCGTATTGCTTCGCGGCATCGCAGCAGGCGTTGTAAATGTGCTTCATGATGTCGTCAAGCTTCTGGTCGACTTCCTCAAAGCTCCAGCTCAGGCGGATGGAGTTCTGGGTCATCTCCAGCCCGGAGGTCGCGACGCCGCCGGCGTTCGAGGCCTTGCCCGGCGCATAGAGGATGCCCGCCTCTTTATAAGCGGCAATGGCTTCCGGCGTATTCGGCATGTTGGAGCCTTCGGCTACGCACCAGCCGCCGTTCGCAAGGATGGCTTTGGCGGATTCGCCGTCGATCTCGTTCTGCGTGGCGCAGGGCAGGATGATATCCGCCTTGACGTCTTTCCACATATTTTTTGAGCCCTCGACATATTTGGCGGTCGGAACATATTTGGGATACTCCCGGAGAGAGATGCGGTGCAGGTAAAGATCTTCAACAACTTCAAATTTGATGCCGGACGGGTCGTAGGCATAGCCGGTGGAGTTGCTCTGCGCGACGACAAGACCGCCGAGCTGAGTCGCCTTCTGGTTGGCGTAGGTACCGACATTGCCGGAGCCGGAGATGATGACGCGGCTGCCTGCGAAGGATTTGCCCTTGCCGGCAAGAAGCTCTCTGGTGAAATAGCAAAGACCGTAGCCGGTGGCCTCGGATCTTGCGAGGGAACCGCCGAACGGGATGCCCTTCCCGGTGAGGACTCCGGTCCATTCGTTCCGCAGACGTTTGTACTGGCCGAACATGTAACCGATCTCTCTGCCGCCGGTGCCGATGTCGCCGGCCGGAACGTCGGTGTCGGGTCCGATATGTTTTGCAAGCTCCGTCATGAAACTCTGGCAAAAACGCATGACTTCGCTGTCGGATTTCCCGGCCGGGCTGAAGTCGGAGCCGCCTTTTCCGCCGCCCATCGGCAGGCCGGTCAGGCTGTTTTTGAACGTCTGCTCAAAGCCAAGAAACTTGATGATGGAAAGGTTCACGGAAGGATGGAGCCGGAGGCCGCCTTTATAGGGACCGATGGCGCTGTTAAACTGAACGCGGTAGCCGCGGTTGACCTGCACCTTCCCGGTGTCGTCCACCCACGGAACACGAAACTCGATCACGCGCTCCGGCTCGACGATGCGCTCCATGATGCCCCATTTCTCGATATTCGGATCCTGCTCGACGACGGGTTCCAGCGAGGCAAATACCTCATGGACCGCCTGAAGGAATTCCGGTTCGTTGGGGTTCCTTTTCTCGGTAGCTTCATAGACTCTCTGCAAATAGGCGTTCGTGAATGACATGATTTTCGCTCCTTCTTATATAGAATCCGACCCGGCAGACGTAAACCGCAGAAGCAAGCGCCTTCCGGAAAAATTTATGTTTTTATTATATGCCCGCTTTTTTTAAAATGCAAGTTCTATTTTAAAAAAATTCGTTTTTTCTATATTTGACAGAATATTTGTTTTGGGATATACTTATTTTCCGTGAGCGGGATGGACGGCAGCGTGTGAGCGCCGAAAGGCGCCATATGAGGAAAGTCCGGGCTCCAAGGGCAAGGATAGCTGTTAACGGCAGCCGGGGGCGACCCCAGGGCAAGTGCAACAGAGAGATACCGCCGCCCGATTTTCGGGCGGTAAGGATGGAAAGGCGAGGTAAGAGCTCACCGCCCCCTCCGGTGACGGAGGGAGCCTGTAAACCCTATCCGGAGCAACACCGTACAGGAGATTCGAGGCCGGCCCGGCCTCCTCCGCAAAGGTGGCGTCAGCCGCACGGGCAACCGGCGGCGAAGATAGATTGTCGTCATGATTACAGAACCCGGCTTATATGCCCGGTCACGGATTGAAAGAGCCTGCATGGGCTCTTTTTTTCTTACGCAAAAAGCGCCCGGCACCCGACTGTAAACTCATCGGTTTCTTCCAAAGGATTTCATCCGCCGAGGATACGATGCGCACCGTGGAGAAAGCGGCTTTGATCCGACGGATCCCCGCCGAAAAAAGCGCCGCTCGGAAAGAAAAATCCCCGGAGTGATCTCTATTTTTATAAGAGTGTTCCCCGGCAGGGAGAATCTCATTCCATCTTGCCATGCACCCCGGATGAGACTATAATTAAGAATAGAGTTTAGAAAGAAGGCGGATTATGAGAGCTTTATATTATGATAATCAGACAAAAAGCGTTTCTTTCCGCAGCGACGCCTTGATCCCGGAGCCGGAAGACGGCGAATCCCTGGTCCGCATCCGTGTCGCCGCCGTCTGCAGCACGGATAAGGAGATCATCAAAGGATATAAGCCGGATTTCCGCGGTGTACTGGGGCATGAATTCGTCGGCACCGTCGAAGCATCCGGGGATGCCTCCCTGATCGGCAAGCGCGTGGTCGGCGAGATCAACGCCGGCTGCGGCGAATGCGTCTACTGCAAAACCGGGCGTGAAAAGCACTGCCTCAGCCGCAAATGCATCGGCATCGCCGGCAAGGACGGGTGCTTTGCCGACTACATGACCATCCGGACAAGCTGCCTGCATGCGGTTCCGGACGATATGCCGGATGAGGTCGCCGTCAACACCGAGCCGCTGGCCGCCGCTTTCTGCATCACGGAGCTCGCGCATATCCGGCCTTCCCAGCCGGCGGCGGTCGTCGGCGACGGAAGGCTCGCCTTCCTCTGCGCACAGGTGCTCGCCCTGACTGGCGCGGAGGTCGTCATTTACGGCATCTCCCCGGAAAAGCTCGAAAAGTTCCGCCCGTTCGCGCGGATCTCCCACGAGCCTGACGAGACCTTTGAGACCGTTGTGGAATGCTCCGGAAGCCCCTCCGGATTCGACACCGCGCGGAAAATCGTGCGCCGCGGCGGCCGGATCATTCTCAAGAGCACCTACGCCGGTGAATCCATGAACAACCTCAGCGACCTTGTCGTCAACGAGATCACCGTCGTCGGCAGCCGGTGCGGCCCGTTTTCTCCGGCGCTGCGTCTGATGGAACGCGGCTTGATTATTTTGCCGGAGATTCGCCTTTTTCGTCCGGAGCAATGGGAAGATGCGCTCGGCTGCCGTGCTTTTAAATCCGGCTTTGATTATCGCTTGTGAAACTTGCGTAATTTTTGTTAAAAAATTGCATGAAATTTTGACGTCAAATAAAAAATATGCATAAGAATCGCGTTACTCCCTTGTTTGTATTTATGAAATGGTATATATTAGTGTTGCAGTTTTTCCGCGTAACCCACAACATCATTTTAAAAAAAGGAGAACGAATATGAAAAAACTGTTTGCCCTGATTCTTGCGCTTGCTATGGTATTTACCCTTGCTGCCTGCGGCGGCACCACCGAAGAGGAATCCACCCCTGAGGGAAGCGAGCCCGTTTCCGAAGAACCTTCTTCCGAAGCCGAGCAGCCCGCCGAAGCTCTTAAAATTGCGGTCGTCTCCAGCCCCTCCGGCGTAGACGACGGAAACTTCAACCAGAACATCTATGAAGGCGTCGTCAAATTCTGCGCGGATAACGGCAACGCCACCGTCACTCCGGTTCAGGAGACCACCGGTGACACCTCCGCCGCCCTCCAGGCCGTGGCCGACATTGTCGCCGACTATGAAGTCATCGTCTGCAACGGCTTCCAGTTCTCCGGCATCGGCACCATTGCCGCCGAGAACCCGGACACCACCTTCATCCTCATCGATGCGTTCCCGTCCGACGCAACCGGCGCCGAAGTCACGCTCGACAACGTCTATGCCTGTCAGTATCTTGAGCAGGAAGGCGGATTCCTCGCCGGCGTCGCCGCTGCCATGACTACCCAGTCCGGCAAAGTCGCCTCCGTCCACGGGGTTGCCTATCCTTCCAACGTCAACTATCAGTACGGATTTGAATCCGGCGTCAACTACGCCAACGCCCATTACAGCACCACCGCCCAGGTCGTCGAGATCGCCGCTTACGGCAGCTCCGACGTCACCGGCGTGGCCGTCGGCGGCAACTATGTCGGCTCCTTCGCCGACCCGGCCACCGGTAAAGTCATCGGCGAGGCCCTGATCGCGGAAGGCTGCGACGTTCTCTTCGCCGCTGCCGGCGGCTCCGGAAACGGAGTTCTCACCGCCTGCAAGGAAGCCGGCCTCTGGTTCATCGGCTGCGACTGCGACCAGTATGACGACGGCGTCAACGGCGACACCAACGTCATTCTGACCTCCTCCCTGAAGTGCATGGATATCACCGTCTACGACAGACTCAACGAGTATGTCGACGGAACCCTCACCGGCCAGAACGTCTATCTGGATGCCGCCCAGGGCTACACCGGCGTCGTCACCGCGGAAGGCCGTCAGCAGCTCTCCGCCGAAGCGCTCACCGCTCTGAATGAATGCTTCACCAAGATCGCCGCCGGCGAGATCGTCCCTGCCTCGAACTTCAACGGCTACACGCCGGAAGAATTCCCGGGCCTCTGATTTCAAAATACGCATGGGATACCCCGTGAAAACGGGGTATCCCTTTTTCCTTTTTTATAAAACAGGAGGGCTCGCATGGAAGAAAACAGCGAATATATCGTCGAGATGCGGCACATCACGAAGAAATTCCCCGGCATCGTTGCGAACGACGATATCAGCCTCAGCATCAAAAAAGGGGAAATCTTCGCCCTGCTCGGCGAAAACGGCGCAGGCAAATCCACGCTGATGAGCATGCTTTTCGGCATGTATGAGCCGGATGAGGGCGAGATCCGGGTTCGCGGCGAAAAAGTGCGCATCACCTCCCCGCGCTATGCCACCCAGCTCAACATCGGCATGGTGCACCAGCATTTTAAGTTGGTCTCCAACTACACCATCACGGAAAATATTGTTCTCGGCCTGGAACCGAAAAAAAAGATCGGCGTCCTGCCTTTTGTGGATGTCAAAGGCGCCGACAAAAAAATTGCCGCACTCTCGAAACAGTTCGGCCTTGAGGTGGATCCCACGCAGGTCATTGAAACCGTAAGCGTCTCCACCCAGCAGCGTGTTGAAATTCTGAAGATGCTCTACCGTGAGGCGGAGATTCTCATTTTTGACGAGCCGACCGCCGTACTGACGCCGCAGGAGATTGAAGCCCTGCTGGAGATCCTCCGGGAGCTTCGCCGCGGCGGCAAGACCATCATTCTCATCACCCACAAACTGGAGGAAATCAAGAGGGTTGCCGACCGCTGCGCCGTGCTCTGCCGCGGCAAACTTGTCGGCCTGCTGGATGTCGCGTCCACCTCTACCAAGGCGATCGCCAGCCTGATGGTCGGCCATGAAGTCGATTTTGAACTCGAAAAAAGCGCGTCGGATTTCGGCAAGGAAGTCCTCCGCGTCTCTCATATGACCGTTAAAAACCGGGACGGCTTCCCGGTTGTCAAGGATATATCCTTTTCCATTCGCGGCGGCGAGATCTTCGCGGTGGCCGGCGTCTCCGGCAACGGGCAGGAGGAGATCGCCGACGCCGTCGCCGGCATCATTCCGCTCGCGGACGGCACCCTCACGATGAACGGTGAGGACATCACCCGCCTCGACGTGCGCAGCCGCACCGAGGCCGGCATGGCCTATATCCCGGAGGACCGCCAGAATACCGGCCTTGTGCTGGATATGAATCTGGCGGAGAATCTCTCCCTCAAAAATTATTATCAGGAACCTTTCTGCGTCAAAGGCGTCCTCCGCCCGGAGGAATTCGACAAGAGGGGCGAGCGCCTGATCGCTGATTACGACATCCGCAGCGGCCAAGGCATCCACACACCGACGCGCTCAATGAGCGGCGGCAACCAGCAGAAGGCCATCGTCGCCCGCGAGATCGAGATGGATTCCCCGCTGATGATCTTTGTGCAGCCGACCCGCGGCCTCGATATCGGCGCCATTGAAAACATCCACAAGCAGATCCTCGCCGAGCGCGGCAAGGGCCGTGCCATCCTACTCATCTCCCTTGAGCTGGATGAGATCATGCAGCTCGCGGATACCATCGGCGTCATCTATAACGGCGAGCTCCGAAAAATCGCGCCGGCCGACACCATGACCAAGGATGAAGTCGGGCGGTACATGATGGGGGTGAAGGAAGAATGAAAACGGTCGGAAGCGCGCTGCGAAAGGCATTTGTCTTCTTGCTCGGCGACGAAAAGCGCCAGAGGATCAGCATCCCCCTGTTCTCCATCCTGATCAGCCTCGTCGTCGGCGCCGTCGTCTATCTGATTTTAAAGGTCAGCCCGTGGGAGGCCCTGTTAAGCTACCTTCGCGGCTGCGGGTTATTGCCGAAGCTCAAATACGCGGGCAGCAAGAGCATTTTTACCGATTTCATGAGCTTCCTCGACGCCTGGACACCGATGATCTTCGCGGCGCTGGCCGTCGCCGTCGCCGCCAAGGCCGGCCTCTTCAATATCGGTGTCTCGGGCCAGATGCTGATCTCCGGCTTCATCGCCACGGTGCTCGTCGGGTACAGCGCATTGCCGGCCTATCTCGCCAAACCGATTGTTCTGGCGATCGGCCTCGTCGTCGGCGCGGCCGCCGGGTCGGTCATCGGCTGGCTGAAACACCGGTTCAACATCAACGAAGTCGTTTCGGCCATCATGCTCAACTACATATTTAACTACGTCATCAGTTTCTTTATCTACTACAAATTTGTCGACCCGGTCTCCCGCCAATCGAAATACGTCTCCGACGCCTCCCGCCTGACGCTGCAAAATGTCGTGGTCGGCGACGTCAAAACCGTGATCCCTCTGGCGTTCCCTCTGGCCGTGCTCATCGCGTTCGTCGTCCGGTTTTTCCTGAGCCGCACGAAAACCGGCTTTGAGATGAAAATCGTCGGCCTCAACTCTAAGGCCGCCAAATTTGCCGGCATCCATGTCGGTAAGAATATCGTGCTCGCCATGACGCTTTCGGGCGCGCTCTCCGGGCTTGCCGGCGTCTCCTACTATCTGGGCTATTTCAGTTCCATCCAGCCGAGGGTATTGATCTCCACCGGATTCGACGCCATCGCCGTCTCCCTGCTCGGCAACTCCGACCCTGTGGGCATCCTCGCCTCCTCCTTCCTGATTACGATTCTCTCGAAGGGCAGCACCTACATGAGCTCCTCTGTCGGCGTCGACCAGGATATTGCCTCCCTGATCATCGGCATCATTCTGCTCTTCTCCGCCTGCGGCGCGTTTATCCGCTACCGCTGGATGAAGGAAAAGGAGCAGCTCGATGAAGCGGCCGGAAAAGCGGAAAGGGGTGAGCGCGTATGAATACCATCGTCATGGATGGGCTTGCCTTTGCGCTTCCTCTTTTTATCATGGCGATCGGCGGCATTTACAGCGAGCGCAGCGGCGTCACCAACCTCGCCGTCGAGGGGTTTCAGGGCTTTGGCGCGTTCGTCGGCGCTTTGGTCGTCACTCTCGCGGCAAATGTTTTCCCGAGCGGCTCGACCGGCACCATGTTTGCGGCGATGCTGTTCTCCGCAATCGGCGGCGCGCTGTTCGCCGTCATCCACGCCGTTCTCTGCGTCAACTTCAAGGCCAATCAGGTCATCTCCGGCGTCGTCATCAACATCCTTGCGATGGCGCTCACCGGCTTCCTGACCTCGCAGATCAACGGCGCCGTCACCGGAGCATTTACGGATAAGTTTCAGCTTGGCGCCAGCAACCGCCTCACTTGGGCGGCGCTCAGCGACATTCCGATTCTCGGCGGCTTTTTTACCAACATCTATCCGTTTGAATTTGTGATCCTGCTTGTCGCGCTGATTGCCTATTATGTTCTCTATAAAACCCCCTTCGGTCTCCGGCTCCGTGCCTGCGGCGACAATCCGCACGCGGTCGACGCGGCTGGCGCAAACGTGGCAAAGATTCGCTTTCTTGCGGTCATGCTCTCCGGCGGCCTCTGCGGGATCGGCGGCATCTGCTTTGCCTACTCAATTTCCGCCAGCTTCAGCTCCGGCATCTATATGGGCTACGGCTACCTTGCCATCGCCGCCCTGATCTTTGGGAACTGGAAGATTCTCCCGACTTTCGGGGCCTGCCTGCTTTTCGGTTTCGCGCGCAGCGGCGGCTACAAACTGGTGCAGCTCCTCGGCCTGCCGAGCATGTTCTCCGATCTCATCATGACGCTGCCTTATGTTGTCACGCTTCTGCTGCTGGTCTTCTTCTCCGGCAACAACCGCGCGCCGCGGGCGCTCGGCGAGATCTACGACAAAGGGAAACGGTAAACAGATTCCCCCGGGAGAAAATGAAAAGCGCTCCCCAGGCTGCTCGGCCCTCCGGCGGAAGGCCCGTTCTTCGGGAAAACCTTCCGCGAAGTTCCCTCTCCTTCCGTGCCTGCCAAAAGAGAGCCCCGTATCCCGGATCGTGCGGCCTCCCGTGTATAGGATTCAGGTATGACAGCGGCCGGGCCATTCCGGTAAAATTTCAGCAAAAAAGCCTCCGTTTCATTGAACCGGAGGCTTTTTTTCGATATGTCGTTTTTACGGCTCGTCCGGATGGTTTCTTCGCCAGGCGAGGTAGCTTTCAAGAATTACGACGGCGGCGACCTCGTCGATCACGGCCTTGCGCTTTTTGCCGCGTGTATCCGTATCGTTGAGGTACGCCGCGGCGGTGACGGTGGTGCGGCGCTCGTCCCACAAAACCGTCTCGATGCCGGAGAGGGCCGTGAGCTTCCCGGCAAAATCCCGGCAGAGTTCCGCGCGCGGGCCCTCCGAGCCGTTCATATTGAGGGGCAGGCCCACGACGATCTTCTGAGCGCCGTTCTCCCTTGCCGCAAAGGCAACCTTTTCGAGTACGTGCTCAACATGCCGCTCGTGGATCACACCCGCCGGCGAAGCAAGCAGCTCCGCCGGGTCGCATACGGCAAGCCCGGTTCTGGCATCCCCGAAATCCACGGACAGGATCCTCATTATTTGGTACCGAAGATGCGGTCGCCGGCATCGCCGAGGCCGGGGACGATGTAATTATGCTCGTTGAGGTGATCATCCAGCGCGGCGCAGTAGATCGGGACATCCGGATGAGCCTCATTCAGTGCTTTGAGCCCCTCGGGGGCCGCGATGATGCACATGAAGCGGATATGTTTGACGCCGCGTTTTTTGATCTGGCTGATGGCATCGGTGGCGGAGCCGCCGGTCGCGAGCATCGGATCGACGACGATGACCTCGCGCTCGATGATATCGTCCGGCAGTTTGCAGTAATACTCGACCGGCTTGCTGGTTTCCGGGTCGCGGTAGAGGCCGATATGGCCGACTCTGGACTGCGGAAGGAGTCTGAGCATGCCGTCGACCATGCCTAAGCCCGCGCGGAGGATCGGAACGATGGCGGGCTGTTTGCCGGCAAGCTGATGCGCGATGCAGGGAGCGACCGGAGTCTCGATTTCAACTTCTTCCGTCGGGAGATCGCGGGTGGCTTCAAAGCACATCAGCATGGCGATCTCGGTGACGAGCTCGCGGAAGGTTTTGGTATCGGTATCGGTGCGGCGCAGGATGGAAAGCTTGTGCTGGATCAGCGGGTGATCGAGAATGACGGGCTGTTTCATCATGTTGGGATCCTCCTTGAAAATAGTATTATAAAAACTTTCAAAATCGAATTTGCCGATTACGGGCATTCCTGGTCCTCCAGTTTCGTCATCATGGCGACGCGGCGGGCATGGCGGCCGCCCTCAAATTCGGCGGCGAGATAGGTATCGGCGATCTTGAATGCCAAGCCCGGTCCGGTGATGCGCGCGCCCATACACAGGATGTTGCTGTTGTTGTGGCGGCGGGCGTACTCCGCGGAATAACAATCCCCGCAGAGCGCGGCGCGGATGCCCCTGCATTTGTTGGCACAGATGCTCATACCGATGCCGGTGCCGCAGATCAGGATGCCTTCCTCGCATTTGCCGCTCTGTACGGCGCGGCAGACCTTTTCCGCAAAGACCGGATAATCGCAGGAGGCTTCGGAATCCGTACCGAAATCCTCATACGCAACGCCGATGTCGTCCAGATGTCTTTTCATTTCCTCCTTGAGTGCGTAACCACCGTGATCCGAACCGATCGCAAGCATTTAACAACTCCCTTTCCGTATGACAACCTTTTTATTTCTATAGAAGATCAGGCTTTTTCAAGCCTTGCTTCCCGTTCCCGCTCGGCCTGCGCGACTTTGAGATAATTCGGGACCAGCTCGCCCGCCGGGACGGCCTTTCCCTCCCGGTAAATCTTCCGTGCCGCGGCACAGGTACCATATGCGCTGCCCAAAACGAGGTTTGCCGGCGCGGAACGGCAAAGATTCCCACAGGCTCCCTGAAGAAGCTTTGCGCCGTCGCCCATCAGCAGGATTTCCCCGTATTTCGCGGCGCAGGCCTCAAATCCCGGCTGAAGCTCGCCGACGGCGGCCGTTCGGTCTTCGCAGAGGCGGACCGGTTCGCCGGAGGCGCAGTCAAAAAGCGCATAATAAACTTGCCCGCAGCGCGCATCCATCGCGGCACAAACCGGCATTTCCCGGTCCGCAACATTCCATGCCAGCGCCTCCAGCGTCGAGGGGCCGGCACAGGGCCTGTCCAGCGCAAAGGCCATTGCCTTGACTGCCGCAATGCCGATCCGGAGGCCGGTAAACGAACCTGGCCCGCAGTTGACGGCATAGAGATCAATATCTGACGGGGCAAGGTGAAGGGAATCCAGCAGATTCTTTGCCATCGGCAGCACGGTCTCGCTGTGGGTAAAGCCGCTGTCGAGATAGGTGAGGGCCAGCAGCCGGCCGGTTTCGTCCATCACCGCCGCGGATGCCGTCTTTGCCGCCGTATCGAAGCCAAGAATTTTCATCAGAAAGGCCCTCCCTCCACCGTGATTTCCCGGTCGGTCTCCCCGGTATTTTGAATGTCGATCCGGATGCCGCCCTCCGGCAGAAATCCGGCGACGTTTTCGCTCCACTCGATCACCAGCACGGCCCCGGATTCCAGGTAATCAAAGAAACCGGTCGAATAGAGGTCGTCGAAGGTATGGATCCGGTACATATCGAAGTGGCAGACCGGCACCGGGCCCCGGTAGCAGTGCACCAGCGCGAAAGTCGGGCTGGAAACGTCGTCTTTGCTGCCTAGGGCGGCGGTCAGGTAGCGGGTAAAGGTTGTTTTCCCCACGCCCAGTCCGCCGGTAAACCGGACGACGTCCCCGGGGCGAAGCTCCCTGGCAATCTCATCCGCGGCCCTTGCGGTATCCGATTCGGAATGCGATGTATACCTGCGCGTAATACCGACCCCCGTTTCTAAAATTTTATTATAGCACCGCCTTCCTCCGTTTACAATTTAAAATTCGGCAAAAGCCGCCCAAAACGCAGAAAACGGCCTGCGGCCGATCGGATTGAAAAACTTCTGCTGCGTCCTCTTACTTTACAAACAAGTGATGAAATGATAGAATAACGGTAAAGGTACCCTGGAAAGGAGGCCTCTCTTCATGAAAAGATTCTGGGCTTCCGCTCTGAGATATATCCGCTTCACCGACAAGCTGATGCTGCTTTTTTGCCTTTTGGTCTCGGGCGTCAGCGTCCTGTGCCTATATTCGATCGTTCATTCGGGGATCGGCCCCAAGCTCGGCGCGTACGAACGAAACGTCATCGTGCAGATCGGCGCCATCGGCATGGGCATGTTCTGTGCGGTCTGTCTCTCCCTGCTGGATTACCACGTCCTCGCCAAGCTCTGGAAGTTCTATGTGCCGCTCGCCCTGTTTCTGG
>CAZLMO010000053.1:9702-12208 GCA_964560915.1 uncultured Oscillospiraceae bacterium | reverse complement strand
CAGCAGGCTGAGCCTGCATACAAAACGGCTCCCCACATTGTGGGGAGCCGTTTTGTATGGGTCCGCGCCGAAGGCCTGACATCCAAATTGAGCAAACGACACAACAAAATAAAAGACGGTCGATTTTGGTCGGCGGTCTTTTATTTTGCTTGCGTTCATACGGATTCGCGGGTAACAAATCCTATAATTCCACGCCAACGCAAAACGGAGTGACAGGATCGATTCCGGTTTCATTCGGACCAAAGACCTCAAGTATTTATTATAAATACTTGACAAGAGATCGTACTAACAATATGATAATCGCAACGTTAGTGCAATGGGGCGAGATCAACATGACAAATAAGAAAGAGGCTTTAGCTCAGTTTCACCGTAAAAATATCATTGATGCAGCCAAAGGACTTTTTTCCGCAAAAGGCATGGACGGTACTTCGATGGATGATATCGCAGCGAAGGCGGAATACAGCAAATCGACGGTTTATGTCTACTTCTCCGGGAAAGACGACATCTATTACAGCATCGTGCTGGAGTATATGGCGATGCTCCAATGCGGAATCGCGGACTGCCTTGAAAAAAACAATCGGTTCGAAGAACGCTATTTTGCAATCTGTGATCTTCTGACGGGCTTTATGGACAGGGAACCGATGTACTTTGACAGCGTATTCGGAAATATCAGCGTGGATGCGGCGGATTTTGAAAGACTGCCCGTACTTAAAACAATATACGATACAGGAGAGAAGACAAATGCGCTCATAGTGCGTCTTTTTCAGGACGCCGCCGACAGCGGCCTTGTAGAGGAAGGTCTTCCCCCGCTGCCGACAAGCTTTGTATTCTGGTCCAGCATCTGCGGCCTGATATCTGTTTCGTCAAACAAAGCACAGTATTTCAGAAAAGGCCTTGGTATGAGCAGAGATGAATTTTTGAAGTTCGGTTTTAACCTGCTGCTCAATTCAGTCAGAAAGAAGGGCGGTTGATGGTCCTTGGTATCGTGGCCGCGGTGGTTTTCGTTTTTGTTTCGGCAGTTTTTTTCACCGAAAAACTCGGAAAGGACTCACCGATCAGAAAGCGATTCTCCGCTATCCATAAGCCGCTCGGCTATTTGCTTGTGGCCCTGGTGGCCGTTCACATCGTGCTTATCCTGCCGCTTATCCGGCACAGGCCAGTCATAGTCTATATATTCGGTGCTGCGATGACGATTTGCGCCATTGCGGCGATCGCCACATGGTATCGAATGAAAGACAAGCGCAGGGCTTTTGTGTGGCACAAGCTTTGTGCATTCGGAATGGCGCTGCTGCTTATCGCGCATATCGCATTCTGCATAACCGGCCTTAACGAATATGTGCGGGAGGTTGCAGCCATTTCGTTCTCCGATCCCCAAATCTCTGCCGTTACGGACGGCGAATACACAGGTGAGTGCAATGTGGGTTATATCTACGCGAAAGTCAGGATCACGGTCCGCGACGGCACGATTATAAAAATCGATCTGCTGGAGCATCGCAACGAACGCGGCAAGGCCGGAGAGGAGGTCATCGACGAAATCCTGTGCGAGCAGCATACCAATGTCGATGCGGTTTCTGGCGCCACAAATTCCAGCAAAGTCATTAAAAAAGCAGTTGAGAACGCGCTGGAAAAGGGAATAAACGGATAATTAGGGGTGATCCGTTATGAAAAAAACAATGATCTTTTGCAATTCGGTACACCACGGGAACACAAGGAAAATCGCGGAAGCCGTCAAGGAACGCTGCGGCGCGGAGCTCATCATGCTGCCCTGCCGGGAGGAACTGCCCGATCTTCGGGAGTATCAGCTTGTGGGTTTTGCTTCCGGAGTCTATATGTCCGCCTTAGGCCGTCCGGTGATTGAGTTTGCGGATAAGCTTGCGGGTCTTGACAAAAAGGACTGCTTTACGATGTATACAAGCGGTGCGGCCTCGAATAAGTCCGACCTGGAATTTATACAGAAACTTGAAAGCAGGGGCGCTCATATAGTCGGAAGGTTCAACTGCCGCGGCTTTGACACCTTTGGTCCGTTCAAGCTAATCGGCGGTCTGCAAAAGGGGCATCCCAATGCCACGGATATCGAAGCGGCTATAAGTTTCTGTAAAAGTTTAATGGAGGAATAAGGCCGTTTCTCCGCTCACTTTTCGGTTAGCGGATCGGAATCTCCATGCAAATACTGCTTATGGGATACTCGGTTCGGATTATTTATAAAATGACAGGGAGGAATAAAAATGAAAATACAGGACGTTCCATTTTGTACCGTCGACTGGAATACGATAGAACCGACCATACATCCGGGCGTAACCGGAGAGGCCTATTGGCGTACCTTTGAAATGGGGAATATAAGGGTACGCATGGTTGAATATACCCCCGGGTATTTTGCAGACCACTGGTGTAAACGCGGGCATGTCCTTTTCGTTTTAGAGGGGGAATTGGTGACCGAACTTGAAGACGGCAGAGAATTCAGGCTGACGCCCGGAATGAGCTATCAGGTTGCCGAAGATATCAATCC
>CAZLMO010000053.1:0-9602 GCA_964560915.1 uncultured Oscillospiraceae bacterium | reverse complement strand
GTTTCGCTTCTTCCCGATGGAGTGCAGGCACAAAATTTTAAGCATGCGCCACAGACTGAACGGCTCGCTGAGGATTGGACATGAGATCTACGATTTCGAAAACGGTACCGGATACATCGAGGGTGACAGCGGAAGATCGTTCCCTAAAAAATATGTTTGGATTCAGGCAAACGATTTTGCGGATGGCAGCAGCGTTATCATGTCGATCGCGGAGATACCTTTCTGCGGTTTTCGCTTTGAAGGCTGCATCTGCGTTGTTATGAAAGATAAAAAGGAATACCGCCTTGCAACCTATCTCGGTGCAAAAGCGGAATCAGGTGAAAATTCCGTCGCTGTATGTCAGCACGGCCTCAGGCTTGAGGCGGATATTTTATCCGGCGGCACGGGATTTCCGCTCGCGTCGCCGCGAAACGGAAAGATGAGCGGGATTACGAAGGAAAACAACAATGCAAAGATTCTTTTTCGGCTGTCCTATAAAGGCAAAACGATCTGCAAGCTTCTAAGCGCAAATGCCGGGTTCGAATGCGTTGGATATCCTCCGGCGTAGGATCCGGAAAGGATAACTGCGCGAATTCGGAATCCGCACCTAAAATGGGCAAAAGACACAATTTATGATTTTGTCTTTTATGGGATACTCGGTTCGGAGTATTTATATCATATATTGAAAAGCAAAAATTCGATGATCCTTTATTTGTAGATTCAGACGATTGATTTCAGACATGAAATGATATATGATAATAACAAACATTTATCTCGTAAGCGTTCACGTAAGCCAACGCACTGTCTAACCTACCTGGTTGGAGAGTGCGTTTTTTTCGTCTCTCCGTCAGGCACGAATGAATTTGAAGGAGAGATATAGACTATGGAAAAGAAAACAGCTTCAGCAATTGGCACATTGGAAAAATACCAGACTTACATCGAAGAGTTGTATGAGGAAAAGAGCGCTCTGAGAAGAAGGGAATTCGTAAATAAAACAGGCTGGAAAGACTTTGTGCCGGTTGTAGATGATGAGGCCGCACGCTTCCTGCAAGTAATCTTGCAAATGAAAAAACCAAAAAAGATCCTTGAGATTGGAACCAGTATCGGATTCTCGGCAACATCCATGGCGCTCACGGCACGGGAGTATGGCGGAACGATCACAACAATCGAATTTGATAAAACTGCTGCCGAACAGGCAAAGAGCAATTTTATGCGCTCAGGCGTAGACAATATCATACAGATCATGTTTGGCGATGCATGCCGGATTATCCCCGGTTTTTCGGACGGTTCTTTTGATTTTATTTTTTAGGACGTGGATAAACGGCTTTACCCCGGCCTGCTAAAGGATTGTATCCGAATTTTAAAACCGGGTGGTGTCTTTGTTGCGGACGACGCGCTGTTTCCCATCATGGACCTTGATGATAAATGGAACGATCAAGTGGAGCCTGTGCGCAGATTCAACCATCTTGTCGCCGATTCGCCGGAGTTGGATAGCACCTTGCTGCCAATCGGAGACGGAATGATTGTGGCGGTAAAGAGGTAACCGTTAATTTATCCACGCAGATTATGAGCACAATCGGAAATTGCATCCAGTTGCATAAAAGGATCTGAGCCCTTGGGCCCGGGTCCTTTTGTTTATCCGTTTTTTCTGATATACTTTGTTCGGATCATTTCAATTTATTTCAAGGCGGGGCGGTGGATTCATGAAGAGATCCGATTCGCTAAAGCCACGAAAGCATGCGGCGTGTTGGGCGGCGCCGGAGGGTAAAATCCCTTACAGACCGTATATTTGGCACGAACTCTACGGAGCGTTCATTGATTTCTTTCCTATGTATCTGATAAACTGAGAATCCGGAGGTGAACATACATGGATTGCGCAAAAATTGGAAACCTGATCCGTGCCCTGCGAAAAGAACAGCTGCTTACGCAGCAGCAGTTGGCCGACCGCATGAATATCAGCGATAAGGCAATTTCCAAATGGGAGCGCGGTTTGGGCTGCCCGGATGTATCTTTGCTTCCGGAATTATCAAGGATCCTTGGCGTCAACCTGGAGGAGCTTCTTTCCGGGGAGCTGAATGCCAATGATCTGGTGGGAGGCAATATGAAGAAACTGAAATTTTATATTTGCCCAAACTGCGGGAATCTGCTGACCGCAACCGGGGAGGCCGCCGTATCCTGCTGCGGCAAATCCCTGCAGCCGCTCGTTCCAAAAAAGGCGGAGGAGGCGGAAAAGTTATCCGTGGAAAAGATTGAAAACGACTTTTTCATCTCCACGGATCACGAAATGGCCAAAGATCATTACATCACCTTTGTGGCGCTGCTGACGGGGGACAGCATCATGCTGCGCAAACAGTACCCGGAATGGAATGTGCAGACGCGCATTCCCTGCTTTGCGCATGGGATGCTGGTATGGTACTGCACCCGGCATGGACTGTTTTATCAAATGATTTGAAAGGAGGCGCCCGCGTTGAAATTTACGCCCATTGACCTGCAGACATGGCCGCGGGGACAAATGTTTTATTATTTTTCGAAAATGGCGCCCACCGGATATTCCCTTACGGTGGATTTGGACGTGACAAAGATACGCTCCACGTTAAAGGAGGCCGGGCTGAAATTTTTCCCGGCCTACCTGTGGCTCGTGACGAAAACCCTCAACCGACAGGTGGAATTTAAGGTTGCGGAACAGGACGGACAGCTTGGCTATTATGAGACGCTGACCCCGCTTTACGCAGCCTTCCATGAGGATGACAAAACCTTTTCCCTGATGTGGACGGAATTCCACGAGGATTTTGCGGTGTTCTACCAGAGCTATCTGGAAAACCAAAAACGATATGGGGAAAATCACGGCGTACTGGCTCAGCCGGAGATGCCGCCCGCCAACAGCTATACGGTTTCCTGCATTCCATGGGTCACATTTTCGCATTTTGCCGTTCACAGCTACGAAAACAAACCCTATTATTTCCCGTCGGTGGAATCCGGGAAATTCTACGAAAAGGACGGAAAAACGTGGATGCCGCTCTCGATCACCTGTCATCATGCCACTACGGACGGATACCATGTGCACGGCTTTCTGATGGAATTGCAGGAGGCGATGGACGGCTTCCGGGGTTGACATACCGCCGGATGGAGGCCGCCGGGGGTATGGCTAAAACAGCAATTGAAAAAGCATTCCCTTCTGCTTTATAATGGGAACAAGAAAGAAACGACACCGGAAAGGCGGATGCATATGAGACGAAAAGACAGAGAGATCACGGAGCCGGACAGAATCGACGCGGTCATCCGGTCGTGCGACTGCTGCCGGGTGGGATTCGCGGACGTCGGCGGGGCCTATATCGTGCCGCTCAATTTCGGATATTCCACGGCGGGCGGCGGGCAGGTCTTTTATTTCCACGGGGCTTCGGAGGGCAAAAAGATGGAGATGATCCGGAAGAACCCAGAGGTCGGGTTCGAGCTGGATACCGGGCACGGGCTTTCCCTCTCCGAAAAAGGCTGCGGCTGCTCCTTCCGCTTTCAAAGCGTGATCGGCAGGGGGAAGGCCGCGGTCGTGGAGGAGCCGGAGAAGAAACTGGCGGCGCTGCGGATCCTGATGGCGCATTACAGCGGCAGGGAGGACTGGAGCTTCGAGGAGAGCGCCTTGCGCCACACCGCCGTATGGAAGCTCACCGTAGAGGAAATCTCCTGCAAGGAGCACGAATGACGTTCTCCCGTACCGGCATGATGCTTTATGAGCGGCGGAATGCCTCTTCAAAAGACGGATTGCGGCGCGGCGGCGATACGGACGACAGCAGGATGGAAGAGAATTTTATTTCTATGAAAAGGTACGGGCTTCCGAAGCCCGACGGAGGTTCAGAATGAAAAAAGTAAAAATCACCGTGCTCAAAAAGGAATTCGACCCCGCGCTCGCGGAGAAATATCTGACGGACGGCGAGGCGGCCGGCGCATGCCCGCTTTTGAATGTGGGCGACGAGTTCCTCTATGAGGGCGGCGCGGAGATGCCGGCCGGGTTTTGCCCCTGGGCATGGATCGACATCTATCACGGAGTGAGCGCTCTCTCCGCAGGCGCCTCCTATGCGCCATGGAACAACAGGGAAGGGGAACAAATCCTCTGCTGCACGGACGGCATCCGCCCGGTCGTATTCCGCGTGGAGGCGCTCGATGAATAACCGCGTGCCAAGCGGAGGGACCGAGTATTCCTGGTCAACGCGCAGAGCAGACCGCTTCACAGCCGATTTTTTTCCGGGAGACGATCGGGAGAGGCGGCTTCAAATCGGTTTATTCCGATTCCGTTTCGGGTGCGGTTTAAAAACCTAACGAACAGCCGTCTGCTTTTTATTTACGTTCCGTATGAACTTCTCCCACGCCCGGAATCGGCAGCTGCCGATTCCGGGCGTTTTTTGTTATTTTTGTGAGGAACGGAAAGAAAGACCGACGCTTTTTTCCCCTCACGAATTTCGACCTGAAGGCCAAAAATGGAAAGAGGCCCCGTTTTCCCTTCCGGAAACCGGTCGGAGAGGAATTCTCCGGTTTTTGTTTTATTTGGGAATTTCCTTTTTTTCGGTCTGTCAGATATTACATTTGCGGCACGGGGGGAAAGGTGCTATGCTGACAGCAGCATTCGCGATGCAATCTTTTTTACAGGAGGTATAAAAAATGTTCTGCTTTGGAAATTATGGCACTTGTGGAAATTGCAGCGATCTTTGGCAGCTTCTTTGTTCCTACTTTGGTTGTTGCTGCGGCGGCTGCTGAAAAAAACGGACATTCCGTCCGTCAAATGACGGAATCGAAAAAAAACAGCCGGCTGACCCGACCCGGGCCGGCCGGCTGCCATTAACATCTAAATTCATGACGCATGGGGCAAAAGTCTGAAAAATATTTCAGACTCGGTTCCACGCTTTTTGAGCCGAACGGCGCAGATTTTGCGAAACGGAACCGGATCCCCCGGAAAGGAACGGTTATAACCATGAAAAAATTACTGGCAGTATGGATATCAGTCATGGTACTTCTTCTCAGCGCGATACCCGCGATGGCGGCGACAGGCACTACATATACGGTAGCGTCGGGCGACACCATGTGGAAAATCGCGGTGAAATATCAGGTGGGCTGCAGCGAGCTGATTTCCGCAAACCCGCAGATCCAAAACGCCAACCTGATCTACCCCGGCAATGTGCTGACCATCCCAGGCACCGACACGGCGGTGCGCGCCTATGAAAAAGAAGTGATTCGCCTCGTCAATGAGATCCGTGTCGAAAACGGGCTCAAGGCGCTGACCGAGAACTGGGAGCTCTCCCGCGTGGCTCGCTACAAATCGCAGGACATGCACGACCTGAACTACTTCTCCCACACGAGCCCGACCTATGGCTCTCCATTTGAGATGATGAAGGCTTTCGGCCTCACTTACAGGAGTGCAGGCGAAAATATCGCCATGGGCTACGCGACGCCGCAGGCGGTCGTCAACGCCTGGATGAATTCCGCCGGCCACCGCGCGAATATCCTCAACGCCTCCTATACACAGATCGGCGTCGGGTATGTCGCCAGCGGCAGCTACTGGACCCAGGAATTCATCGGCTGATCTGAATTTGATTAAAAACGGCATGAGCATGGTGAATTTACTTATGTAAAGGCGCTTTGCGCAGGCCCCTTTTCAAAGAACGAAAACCCGCGGCCGCGACAAAAAGCCGGCCGGGGCGTTCCTTCTACGACGATCCATCAAAACAGAATTAAAAAGCTGAGATACCGGAAAAATCCGTTGTCTCAGCTTTTTCTTTTTATTTTCTGATGCATTCGCGGTGGGCCCGGAGCCCGCCGGTTTTTACATGGCTTCGTACTGCGCGCGGATAGCCCGCAGGAACGTGACGGTATCCGCACAGGAGACGTCGCTTCCTTCGCTGATTTCCGCAAGATCCTTCGTCATGATGCCGCTTTCTATCGTGGCGAGCGCGGCGGCCTCGAGCTTTTTGGCAAAGGTACAGAGCGCCGTGTTGCCGTCGAGTTCGCCCCGTTTGCCCAGCGCGCCCGTCCACGCAAAGAGGGTGGCGATGGGGTTCGTCGAGGTGCTCTCGCCCTGTAAATAACGGTGGTAGTGGCGAGTGACGGTGCCGTGGGCGGCCTCATACTCGAAATTGCCGTCGGGGCTCACGAGGCAGCTTGTCATCATTGCGAGCGACCCGAAGGCGGTGGAAATCATGTCGCTCATCACGTCGCCGTCGTAGTTCTTGAGCGCCCACACGAAACCGCCTTCACTGCGGACCACGCGCGCCACGGCGTCGTCGATCAGGGTATAGAAGTAGGTAATGCCCGCCTTCTCAAAATTTTCTTTATATTCTTCCTCATAAATTTTCTGGAAGAGGAGTTTAAAGGTCTGGTCATACTGCTTGGAGATCGTGTCCTTGGTTGAAAACCAGAGGTCCTGCCCAACGGAAAGCGCATATTCGCAGCAGGCCCGCGCAAAGGAGCAGATCGAGCTGTCTTTGTTATAAGTGCCCTGAAGGACGCCGGGGCATTCGTAGTCGTAGATCGTCTGCCGCACTTCGGGGCCGCCGTCCGCGGGCGTGAAGAGGAGCTCCGCCTTTCCGGGGCCGGGGACGCGGTACTCGGTCGCCTTGTAGACGTCGGCGTAGGCGTGGCGGGCCACGGTAATAGGCTTTGTCCAGGTGCGGATATAGGGCTTGATCCGGCTCGTGAGGATGGCGGCGCGGAAGACCGTTCCATCCAGCGCGGCGCGGATCGTGCCGTTGGGGCTCGGCCACATCTTCTTGAGGCCGAATTCCTCCACGCGCTGGGCATTGGGGGTGATGGTTGCGCATTTGACCCCGACGTGATATTTCTTGATGGCTTCGGCCGCGGCTACCGTAATTTGGTCGTCGGTCTCGTCCCGCTTCTGGATGCCGAGGTCGTAATACTCGGTATTGAGCTCCACATAGGGTTCGAGCAATTCTTCCTTAATCATCTTCCAGATCACACGGGTCATCTCATCCCCGTCGATCTCCACGATGGGGTTCATCCGGATTTTATCCATGCTTGAGGTCCCTTCCTTATTTCTTTTTCTGGGTGATACAGTCATTCGCGAGGCGGATATCGGGCAGGATATAAGCAGTATATAAAAGGATCGGCACGACGCTTTCCGGCGTGACGGTGACGCCGGTTTTGCGATGAACAGACGGCAGAGGGGTTTAGCCGGAAACCGGTTCCGATCCTTTTTTCTGCGCAGCGTAGTAGTTCATCAGGCAGCCTTTGAGCAGAATATCCCGCTCGTCGTCCGTCAGGGCGGCGATATGCAGGGTGATCGGCACGACGCTTTCCGGCGTGACGACGGCTGCCGGGAAATCCGCAGAACCGGCGGCGAGCAGATTCCGAACGCCGGGAATAAACAGAAAATCACCCGGCCGAAAATTGAAGGGTACGTCCTTGTCAATAACAAAGGGCAGCATACCCCAGTTGATGCAGTTGGAGCGGTAGCGTTTGGTGGCATATTCGTAGCAGAGGTTGGCGCACCCGCCCAGAACCTTTTGGCAGGAGGCCGCCTGCTCCCGGGCGGAGCCGTCGCCGGGTTTTGTGCAGAAGACGGCGGAGCCGATCTGCGTATCCTCAAGGATGCCGGAATCGACGCCGGCGCGGCGAAGCACCTCCCGCAGTTCCTCCGGGGCATACCCGGCGGCGCGAGCGGTCTCCTTCTCCCGGATCTCCTTGGCCCGGCCCACATAGGCGGGGTCGCGGCGGGAGAGCGTGAATTCGGCAAGCCGGAGCGGATTGGAGCGGTAGCTGGAGGTCTCGCCGGAAGGAATCAACTCATCGGTGGTGGTGACCTCGTCGTGGATGACGCTCGCAAGCTCAATCAGCAGGTTTTCGCCGAGCGCCGGGAATCTCGGCCATTCCGTGATATTGGGGCCGTACTGAAGCTCCATCTCCGGATGAGGGCTTCCCCAGCCGAAATAGACCCGTTTCTCATACACGCCGGAATCAAAGGCCGGAACATGGGGGGCAGGCGGCGCATAATCCACCTCTGCGGCGGAAGTGAGCATGCCGTGATTCCGGGCGGTGGCGGCGATGCTGCGGGCATCCATGAGCATGACGGCGGCAAGCTGGTCCTCGCCGGGCTTGGAGCCCTCGCGGTTCGGGAAGTTGCGGGTGGTGTGGCGGATGGAGAGGCCGTTGTTGGCCGGCACATCCCCGGCGCCGAAGCACGGCCCGCAGAAACAGGGCTTGAAGAGGACGCCGCTCTCCAACAGCCGCTGCTGGATACCGTCTTTTATAAGCTCGAGATTGACCGGCATGCTGGAGGGATAGACGGAGAGCGAGAAACTGCCGCTTCCGGTGCCGCGGCCATCCAAAATGTCGGCCGCTTCGGCAATATTGTCGTACATGCCGCCGGAGCAGCCGGCGATTTCGCCCTGGTCGACCCAGAGTCTGCCATCCCGGAGTTTTTTGGTCAGAGACAGGAGCGCTTTTCCGCCGAACCGTTCCTCCGCACGCTTTTCGACGGTGTGCAGAATATCGCCGGGATTCTCCGTAAGCTCCCGAATGGTCACGGCTTCGGAGGGATGGAACGGCAGGGCCGCCATCGGCTCGATGCCGGAAAGGTCGATTTCAATCATAGCGTCGTAGTAGGCGCCCTCCGAGGGGGCAAGCGCCTTGTAATCTTCGGCACGGCCGTGGACGGCCAGATATTCCTCCACGGAGGCATCGGTCACCCAGACGGAGCTCAGGCAGGTGGTTTCCGTGGTCATCACGTCGATACCGATCCGAAAATCCATCGGCAGCTTTGCGATGCCCGGGCCCGCGAATTCGAGAATGCGGTTCTTTGCAAAGCCGTTTTTATAGACGGCGCCGCACAGGGCGATGGCCACATCCTGCGGCCCGACCCCGTGGCCCGGCGCGCCTGTCAGATAGACGAGGACCACCTGCGGCGCGGGCACATCATAGGTATTTTCCAGCAGTTGCTTGACGAGCTCAGGGCCGCCCTCGCCGACGCCGAGCGTACCCAGCGCACCGAAACGGGTGTGGCTGTCGGAGCCGAGGATCATTTTCCCGCAGCCGGCGAGCATTTCCCGGGCATACTGATGGATGACCGCGAGATTTGCCGGTACATAGATGCCACCGAATTTTTTTGCCGCCGAGAGCCCAAAGACATGGTCGTCCTCGTTGATCGTGCCGCCAACCGCACAGAGGCTGTTGTGGCAATTCGTCAGAACATAGGGGAGAGGGAATCGCGTAAGCCCGCTTGCCTTTGCGGTCTGGATGATCCCCACATAGGTGATATCGTGAGAAATCAGGCTGTCGAAACGGATCCGCAGGGTATCCCCGCCGCAGGAGCGGTCGTGCCCGCGCAGAATGGAATAGGCAATGGTTTTTTCCCGCCCGGGGAGATCCGCCGCGGGAGCTTCGGTCGGCACCCCGTTTCTCCAGCAGACGCCTTTGTCGTGTAATGTGATCATATCGGCCTCCGAATGTTTGTTTGAAGATTACTTCTTCTATTATACCATAACGCGACAGCGTTATGGTATAATTGGCCATCGCCGTAGGCGGGCCATTGAAAATAGGGGTATCACAGCCGTTCTGAGGCTGTGATACTCATAACGCGACAGCGTTATGGTATAATTGGCCATCGCCGTAGGCGGGCCATTGAA
>CAZLMO010000052.1:10237-12286 GCA_964560915.1 uncultured Oscillospiraceae bacterium | reverse complement strand
GTCAGTTCCTCGTCGGAGAGTTCCTCCGGCGCGTAAAGATAGGCGTCAATGATGTCCCAGATGTTGTTGCAGGTATCCTCGGCGCCGGCGGCGTCAAAGACATAGGTCTTGTTCCCCTCCGGGCCGGAAAACGTGGCGGCCAGCCATTCGCCGGGATACCAGATGACCCATGTTCCGTCCTCGGTCTCCAGATAGATCGACCAAGCGCCTCCGGTCGCCGGATTCTCCCATTGGTCGTAGTAAACCGTAAAATCGGTGAGGCTCCGCAAGTAAGTCAGCAGCAGAATACTGTCCGCGCTGCTGATCTCGCGGTGGTTTTCCGTCGTGTCCCGCGGCCCGGAGGAGCAGGCCATCAGGGATACCTCGTCGCCGTTGAGGTTCGAGAGGAAATCCCGGAGCTGTGCGGCCTCGGTTTCCGTACCGAGGACCGTCTCCTCCGCGGGCAGTTCGTACACTTTGGGGTAATCGGCAACGGCCCGGCAGGGGAGGATCTCCTCCTCCAGCGTGCCGTAGCTTCCGCCGGAGCCGACCGGGTTCCCCTCCGCGTCATAGAAGGCGAATTCCGCCCCCCCGCCCTCCGGGATCCGGCTGAAAAACGAGAGAACGGAGACCGAAGGGCAGTGATCCAGCGGCAGGCTTTCTTCGAGATCGCCGGTGAAACGGATTTCTTTTACGGTATCGTCCGTGCAGACGAAAATCCAGTAGTCGTTATAATACCCGGCCGCGGCGGCACCGTTTTGCACGGCCATTTCCGCGCTGTCTGTCACCTTTTGAAGCTCGAACGCACCCTCACCGTTCCTTTGGAATACGGCAAGGCCATAGGTGCTCTCCGTGGAATAACCGGCAAAGCAGAAGGTTTTGCTGCTGTCGAGGCCGTCTGTCGGCTCCGCAAACTGATGGTCGAAGAGGGTCGCCTCCGCGTCAAGATACGCGGAAACCACCGCCTCGGCTTTCCCGCCGGAGGAAAAATCGTTCTCTTTAATGAGGCTGTCGGTGCCGCCCGCCTTTTCCGGATCCGTCAGGAAACAGACCGCGAGGATGGCGCAGGCGATGATTGCGGTCACGAGCAGCCAAAAGGCCGTTTTTTTATAATTGAGCACGTTTTTGATCCTGCCCCTGACGTTTCCCTCGCCGAACGCCACCGGGCAGGCCGCAATCCGAGCGTGGGAAACGCTGCACGAGAGCAGGGCGTTGGAATAATTTCGCTTCTCCTCCTCGCCGAGCGTTTGGATCACGCGCTCGTCGCAGGCAAGCTCGATATCCCGGCAGAGCAGCACATACGCGAGCCAGACCACCGGATTGAACCAGTAGACGGCCAGCAGCAGGAATCCGAAGGGCTTGATCCAGTGATCCTTTCGCCGGATGTGCGTCTCCTCGTGGGCGACAACCAGCTCCCGATCCCGCTCCTCCATGCCGAAGGGAAGATAGATCCTTGGGCGGAAAATGCCCAAAACAAACGGCGAAGAAACCCCGTCACTTTCAAAAATATTTTTCTGAAAGGGGACAGCCATTCGCACTCTATCGTAGAGCCTGAGATAGGAAACCGCGCAGTAGACGAGCAGAAGGAGGATACCGGCAATCCAGACGCGCGAAGCGAGCGCCGTAACGATCTGCAGCGGGTTGACGCTCGCCGCCGGATCCGGCGTAAAGGCTGCGGCCAGAGCGGGATTTATCGACTGATCGACCGCCGGGATACCGCTCGTAATGGCGGGCGACGCGGAAAAGGCGATCTGCTGCGGAACCGGTTCTGCGCTTGGGATCAGGCTCAGCACGCTTTCGATGCGAAACGGAAGTACAAGCCGGAGCGCAACCAGCCCCCACAATGCGACCCGGATCGTTTTGGGCGCTTTTTTAAACAGCAGACGCAGGGCGGCCACCGCAAGAATCATCCAACCGGCCGTGATGCTCATGTTGAGCACCGTGAGAAAAATTTGTTCCATGCTCATTCCTCCCCATAGGCGTCGATCATTTTTTTGATTGCCTCGGCTTCTTCCGGAGAAAGGGCCTTTCGTTTCGTAAAGGCCGCAATAAAGGCCGGCAGGGAGCCGT
>CAZLMO010000052.1:4095-10137 GCA_964560915.1 uncultured Oscillospiraceae bacterium | reverse complement strand
GGTGTCTCCATGCCGTACCTCCAAAAAAGAAAGGTTTAATCCGTTAAACTACGCATAGTTTAACAGATTAAACCTATTTTGTCAATGCGATTTTTCGGTTATATTTAAATCCCATCTCATACATTCCCACATTACGGGCCGTGGGAAACCCACGGGATCCCGAAGAGAAAGCGGATCGGCCCACGGTTTTTCCCGCCGCCGAACCGGATGCCGGGGGATATCCTTCGCGCTGCGAATCCTCCCGGCTCTTATTTGAAGCGGTTCAGAGCACCTTGGAGAGGAAGCTTGCCAGCTTTGGGCTTTCCGGATGGTCAAACAGGGCGCGGGAGGGCTTGTCTTCCTCGAGGACGCCGTCGCAGAGGAAGATCGTGCGGCCGCTGACCTCGCGCGCAAAGCGCATCTCGTGCGTGACGACAATCATCGTCATGCCGTCCTCCGCGAGCGATTTCATCACATCCAGCACCTCGCCGATCATTTCGGGGTCAAGGGCGGAGGTCGGCTCGTCGAAGAGCATGACCTCCGGCTCCATCATCAGCGCCCGCACGATGGCGACCCGCTGCTCCTGCCCCCCGGAAAGCTGGTGTGGGTAGGCGTCCGCGCGATCCGCGAGGCCGACTTTCTCCAAAAGCTTCATCGCCCGGTCCTTCGCTTCGTTTTTATCCATGCCTTTAATCTTCACGGGCGCCGCGGTCAGATTCTTCATGACGTCCATATTATTGAAAAGGTTGAACTGTTGGAAGACCATGCCGATCTTCTGCCGGTGAACGTTGATATCCGTCTTTTTGCCGCAGATATCCACCCCGTCGAAGATGACCTCCCCGGAGGTCGGCATCTCCAGCAGATTGAGGCAGCGCAGAAACGTGCTCTTTCCGCCGCCGGAGGGCCCGATGATCGAGACCACTTCATTTTTTGCGAAGGAGGTCGTAATGCCCTTCAGCACTTGCAGATTGCCGAAATTCTTCGTCAGGTTATGCACCTCGATGAGTTTGGAATCCGAATTATTTGTTTCCAACGGAAAACCTCCTCTCGAGCATGGCAATAAACCGGCCGCCGATAAACGTCATGATAAAATAGAGCACCGCCGCGATTGCCAGGCATTCAAGGCTGCGGTAGGTGACGGCAATCACGTCGTTCGTGCGGAACATCAGATCCGCGATGCCGATGACGGAGACGATCGAGGATTCCTTGATGACGGTGACGAATTCGTTGCCGAGCGCCGGCAGAATGTTTTTAATGGCCTGCGGCAGCACGACCATCGCCATCGCCTGCGATTTGCGAAAACCCAGGCTGCGGGCCGCCTCCGTCTGGCCGGGATCGACCGCCTGGATACCCGAGCGGATGATCTCCGCGACATAGGCGCAGCTATTCATGCTCATGGCAACGATTCCTGCGGCAAAGCGCGAAAAATTGGGAATAAACGACACCTCCGGAAAGGTGAGGCCGGTCATCGGCAGCCCGTAGAAGATGAACATGAGCTGCACCATCAGCGGCGTGCCGCGAACAAATTCTATGTATGCGGTGGCCAGATAGCGCATAGGCTTGACGCTGCTGAGCCGCATCGTCGCCATCAGCGTGCCGGAGACAATGCCGAGGATGACGGAAAAGAACGCAATAATCAGGGTATTCCCGATCCCTTGGATAAAAAAGCTGTTGTATCGGGTAAAAAGCGTGACAATATCCTCAAAAAATTCCATGGATCAAAAATCCTTTCTGCGGGTCTCCGTTTCATAACAAGATGCCGCCCGGAGCATACGCGCCGGACGGCTGCAAAAGGAACAGAATAATTTTACATGCCAAGTTCCTGGGCAAGGGTCTTCGCTTCTTCATAGGCGGTTTCGAAGCTTCCGTCGGCAAGCACCTTGTCGATGACTTCGTTCGCCGCCGCGACGAGATCCTCATTGCCCTTCTGGATCACGATGGCCTTGCCGAACTGCGCCACAGCCGGATCGAACGCGAAGTTTGCCACCGCAAGCTGATCGTTGGCGGCGACCAGCGCCTCGCCGACGGCGCCGTCGACCACAAGCCCGGCGATGTTGCCGTTTGCGACTTCAAGGGCAAGGGAGGGGTATTTTTCCAGCTCAAAGAGGGTGCTGTCCGGCAGCGCGGACTGAATCAGCTTAGACTGAACGGTGCCCTTCTGCGCGCCGACCTGAAGGCCCGCAAGGGATTCCACGGTGGTGTAAACTTCCTCGTTGCCCGCTTTGACGATCAGGAGCTGCTCATCCTGCTGATAGAGATTCGTGAAATCGATGACTTCGGCACGCTCATCGGTCTTTGTGAAGGCCGCAATGCCCATATCGACCTGGCCGGCCTGAATCGCGGGAATGATGCCGTCAAAGGCCATGTCGACGATCTCCAGCTCCACGCCGAGCGAATCGGCAATCTGCTGGGCGAGCCACATGTCGCAGCCGACATAGTTGGCGTCGAGATCCTTGAATTCAAACGGCGCATACTGGGCCTCGGTGCCGACGACCAGTTTGCCGGCCTCTTTGATTTTGGTAAGAACAGGCCCGAATTCCGCGGTGCTCTCCTCCATGGCTTCGGAGGTCACGGTCTCCTCGGAAGTCTCGGCCTCGGGCGCGGAGGATTCTTCCTCCGTCGTGCCGCACGCGGCAAAGGAGAAAACCATCAGGGCCGCTAAAAGTAAAGCAAAGATTTTTTTCATTCGTTATGCCTCCCGGAATGCATGTATTATGCATATTTTTAGTTTTTTTGCTTGAATAAGCATTATTATACACACGTTTTCAGAAATGTCAAGTATAAAATTGCAGAAAAAGTTTATATTTCAGAATTGTTTTTCAGGGAAAACCAGCGTCTCCATCCGATCGAAGGCCTCCTTGAGCGTGGGAATCCCGACGGCGCAGACGATTCGGAAATATCCCTCTCCCGCCTCGCCGAAGGCGTTCCCGGGCGCCGCAAGAATATGAGCCTTTTCGAACAACTCCCGGCAAAATTCCGCGGAACCGAGGCCGGTCTTTCCGATGCCGGGGAAAAGATAAAACGTGCCTCTCGGCCGGGCGGCGGTCATCCAGGGGATTTGGGAGGCGCGGTCATATGCATAATATACGCGGCCCTTGGACTGTGAAATGTATGTTTTTTCGATATCGTCGCGGATGGCGAGCGCCGCAAGCGCCGCGCGCTGCGAGACAGACGGCACCGTGTAGATCATGCTGTTGCTGATGTAGGCAACGGCCGTGAGAATCTGCGGCGGCGCAACGATGCAGCCGACGCGCCAACCGGTCATCATAAAGTTTTTGGAGAAGCTGTTGAGCGTCAGCGTCCGTTTTGCCATATCCGGCAGGCTGCGGAACGGGATGAATTTTCCCTCATAGAGATAGCGCGTATAGATCTCATCCGCGATCACAATCAGGTCGAATTCCTCCGCAACCCGTGCCAGCATCTCCATGGTGGGCAGGTCGTAGACGGCGCCGGTGGGGTTTGTGGGGTTGTTAAAAATCATGGCGCGCGTGCGGCTTGTGATTTTGGCGCGCAGAATATCCTCCCGGATCGCCCAGCCGTCCTCCTCGCTGGTCGGAACATCCACCGCGGCCCCGCCCGCGAGCTCGATCTGATCTTTGTAGGGGCTGAAATACGGTGAAAACACCAGCACCTCGTCACCGGGGTTGAGCAGCGCCGTCAGGCAAAGCTCCATGCCCATGCAGCTCGACGCCGTAATAAAAATCTCCCCCGGCGAAAGCTCCATGCCGAAATCCTCGCGGTATGCGTTCCGGATCGCCTCGACGAGCATCGGATCGCCCTTTGGATCGCCGTATTTGGTATAGCCGGCGCAGGCGTCGCGGTAGGCCGCGTCAATGATGCGCCGGTCCGTGATAAAATCCGTGTCGCCGATGCTCAGATCAATGATATCGTCGTATCGGGAGAGCGCCGCCGTATCCAGCGCGAGCGAGCCGCCTCCCACATTCTGAAACCTCTTCGCCAAATGCTTTTCCTGCATGATCTTCGTCCTTTCCCGCTACAAAAATCCCCCGCGCCGTTCGGACGGCATGAGGATTTTTCTTTAAAAAAGCGGCCTTCTCCCGGATGTTTTCCCGGAAAAAAGCCGTCATGCCCGTTTTACTGCAAACCGTGTCCGACGGGAGTTCCCCGGCCTGCGCTCCGCCGGCGCACGCCCCGCGTGTCTTTTATCCTTTTATATACGGGAACCCCGTCGCGCCGTTCGGGACGACATAGACGGATTTCCCTTTAAGATCGGCTTTTGCCGATCTCGCATCCGGTCAAATTCTTTTCACTGCAACCGGTTTTAGCCGCTTCGCTGTGCATATTCCGTGACTTCCGCCCCGGCATCGCCCTTTATTTTTCTACATACGGGATTACCGTCGCGCCGTTCGGGACGACATAGACGGATTTGCCTTTGAGATCGGCCGCCGCAAGCAGATCCTCGATGCGGTGGAAAGCCCGAATGCCCATGGGCGCCAGCGTCTCGGCCGGGACGCTTGTGAGCATCAGGATATGGTATTTCCGTGCCTGCTCGCAGTTGAGGAAAAAGATGTAGCCCGGCACGGTGAAATGCTCCCGCAGATCCCTGCCGATCGTGCCGGCGATCAGCGGGCGGACCCAGTCGAAATACTCCGCCGGGCCGCCGCCGTCCACCGCTTCCATAAAGATAATCAGCGTGCCGCCGGGTTTGAGCGCGGATTCGACATTGTCGATGGTCTTGGTACCTTGATAGAGGGACATATCCTTCGGGTAGCCGCCGCAGCTCGCAATCACCACATCGGCCTGCTCCCGAATCGGGACATGGTAGATATCATTTGCCGCCACACAGGCCCTTTCCCACGAATGGAGCCAGTGCCCGGCAAAGATATGGGCCAGCTTCATTTCTGCATTCATCACGAGTGTGACCATAAACAGGCTTTTCATCATAGCAGCCGCCTCGCACATATCCGCGTGGAGCGGGTTGCCCTCCAGCACGCCGTTTCCGATCGCCGGGTTGGAACGGTCCTCCACAGGGTCGAGACAAAACGAATGGTTGTGCCGGACCGTCTCCAGACTGCTGATGCCCGGCAGGATGCTCTTTCTTCCGCCGCCGAAGCCTGCCATGACGTGGTGCGTGCAGGCGCCGAGGCAGATCACCTTGTCGGCCTCCGCGGCGATCCGGTTGACGCGGACTTCGGTGCCGCGTGTGGTCGTGCCGAGATAGACGAGGTCGTCCGCCAGGCAGTCATGGTTGACGACCCTGACGCGGTCATAGACGTCCTCCGTCACCAGCGTCCGCAGCGCCTTTTCGTCGCCGCCCGCATGGGTGCCGTTCGCAACGATGATCGTGATATCCCCATCCGGGACGCCGCATTCCTCCTCGAGGTAACGGACAAGATGCGGGATCACAAGATCCTGCCGCATCCAGAAGCGGGACATATCGCTGACGATCAGCGCGACTTTGTCGCCCGCGTTCGCGTATGCCCGCAGCGGGTTATCCTCAATCGGATGCTCGACGGCTTCCTTCAGAGCCACGCCGATATCCTCAAGCGGAGGCGTCTCATGGCCGTGCAGTTCCGCCTGCACCTGCGCCTCGTCCAGTGGGGTCTCCACGGTTGTCTTTCCATACTTAAATGTATATGTTCTCAAAATATTCACCCCCACGCGAATTTTTTGAATGATTATTCAATATAACACAGTTTCTCCCGTTTGTCTATCCTTTTGTGAAACGGAATTTTCCCGATTTACACGGAAAAAGCGCTTCTCCCGGCGAAGGTTCTCCGCCCGACCCGTATTTTTTCCCACCAGGGCGTCCATCCCGGGCGGCGATGTTCTGGCGGCTCAGAATACGCGCGGCGTTTTGGCAAGACAGTGGATGCGGCGGGCAGCGAATTGCCGGGCTGCGAACTGCCGGGCTGCGAACAGCCGAGCAGTTCCCCGCAGAAATAAATATGCGTCCGGCAGGCGTTTCTTTCCGGAAAAACGGCCGGCCCGGATCTTATAAAAAATGCCCGCGGGCTTTGACCCCACAGGCACACCCGAAGATATTTCCATGGCCCGGATTCCCGCTGTAAGTGAGAAACGGCCCTTTTCCCGCTTTTCAAG
>CAZLMO010000052.1:0-4085 GCA_964560915.1 uncultured Oscillospiraceae bacterium | reverse complement strand
GAATTCTGCGGCGGCGTTCAGCGCTTTTTGGCGCTGATTTCGCGCTGAAATCCGGCAAGATCCTCATAAATCTTAATCTCCATAAACCCGGCTTCCTCCAGCAGCTTTGTCACCTCCGGCGCCTCCTCCTCGCCCATCTCAAAGACAAGGTATCCGCCGCTGCAAAGTTTCTCCGGCCAGTTCCGGATCACCGCGCGGTAGAAATCGAGGCCGTCCTCGCCGCCGCTCAGCGCGAGGTACGGCTCGGCCCGGAGCTCCGTCTGCAAAGTCGGAATCTCGCCGCTGCGGATATAGGGTGGGTTGCAGGCGATCAGGTCGAAGACCGGCACTTCCTCCCCCGGCGGCAAAAGCACGTCGGCCCGAAATGCCCGCACATTCGGCGCGTCATTGAGAAGGATGTTTTTTCTCAGATAGCCGAGCGCATCCTCCGAAAGCTCATAGGCAAAGACCTCGGCATCCGGGCGCTCCTTCGCGATCGTGATCCCGACGCAGCCGGTGCCGCTGCAGAGATCCGCCACTTTCGGCGCGTGCTCGTGCCCAAGCAGGTGAAGCGCCGCCTCGCAGAGCTGCTCGGTTTCTTCCCTCGGGATGAGCACGCCCTCGCCGACCGCGAATTTTCTGCCGTAAAACCACCAGTTCCCGACGAGATACTGCAGCGGATAGCACTCTGCGCGCCTTTTCACGGCGGAAAGCAGCTTTTCGGCGGTCTCCGCCGGGGCAATCTCTTCGCTTTGCAGCGGGAAACGCTCCTTCGGAATGCCGGCAAGGTCTTCAAAAAGCACGGAAATTTCAAAAGCGGGAGCATCCACTCCCGCCTTTTGCAGCCTTTCGATGCCGGTTTTTCTCAGCTCCCGGTAGGTCATACCGCTCACCATTGATCCTCTGCGCGGTTTTCCGGCAGAACCGGCGTCACAGCGGCAATGGCAACTTCAATCATCGAGTCGTCCGGCTCCTGTGTCGTCAGGCGCTGCAGCCAGAGCCCCGGCGCGGAGATCATCCTTGTGAGAAAATTGTCGTGCCGGCCGGCATATTTAATTAGTTCATAGGAAATCCCGACAACGACCGGAACCAGCACCAGTTTAAGCAAAATGCGCACAAACAGGTTCTCCCAGGTCACCATCGAAAAGACCAGAATGCTGATCAACAGGACGAGGATCAGGAAGCTGGTTCCGCAGCGGGGGTGGAAGCGAATATGTTTGCGGATATTTTCCACGGTCAGCTCCTCGCCGGCCTCATAGCAGGCGATGGTCTTGTGCTCCGCGCCATGGTACATAAACGTGCGGTGGATCTCCTTCATTTTGGAGATGCCGACGATGTAGGCAAAAAAGATTCCAATCTTGAGGACTCCCTCGATCAGCGTCAGCACAAAATCCGATTGAATATGATGCTGAAGCAGGCTTGTGATGCCGGCGGGAACCACCATAAAGAGCAGCAGGCAGATGACAACCGCCACGATCGTGACGGCGCCCTCAAAGACTGTCTCCGCCGACTTGCCGAACTTTTTCTCAATCCAGAGCTCAAATTTGGTGGGCTCCTCTTCCTCTCCGGAGAGCTCCGCCGAGCGCATCAGGCATTTATAGCCGGTCGCAAGGCTGTCGATCAGGGCGAAAACGCCGCGGAGAAACGGCAGTTTCCGGATGCCGGCAGAGGGTTTCGTATTCCATTCCTCAACGGTGATGGTCTGATCCGGCTTGCGCACGGCCATGGCCGAGCGTTTCGGGCCGCGCATCATGATGCCCTCCATCAGGGCCTGCCCGCCGACGGATGTCTTGATCGGGCATACGCCCCGATTTTCTTTTTCTTTCATTCCGTTATCCTTTCACATGGGCTCTTTCCCGGAGAGCGTTCTCTGTCGCTCCGGCGTTTTCTGCGCGGAGGCGATTGCCGCCGCGGCCCGGGTTTCGTCTTCCGGCAGGCGGACGGTCACCTTCGTGCCGACGCCTTCCTTGCTCTCGATCTGCAGTGTACCCCCGTGCATCCGCACAATCTCATCAACCACTGCGAGGCCGATGCCGGAACCTTTCCGGGTGGCGTTGCCTTTATAGAACTTGGTCTTGACCTTGTCGAGTTGGTTCGTCGGGATGCCGCAGCCCGTATCCACAACGATCACATCCGTAAAGCCGACGATTTTGCTGCGGCGCGCGTGGACGGTCACTTTTCCGCCCGCGTCGGAATATTTAAGCGCATTGTCGATGATATTCACAAAGACCTGACGCAGCCGGTTCCGGTCTCCCCAAACCGTGATAATGTCGTCGCTGTCCTCAAAGATCAGCTCTTTTTCCTCCCGTTTCGCGCGCTGTTCAAACGTGAGCACGGCCTCGTAAAGCTCGGCGATGATATCGAGCAGCATCGGCTGAAGCACCATGCGGCCGCTTTCGAGCCTTGAGAAATCGAGCAGTTCCTCCACCATGACGGAGAGTCGATCCGTTTCGCTGATGATGACCCCCATGCCCTTGTGGAGCATCTCCGGATCCACGGAGCCGTCCGAGGTGGAATCCTCGATGGTCTCCGCCCAGCCTTTAATGGCGGTCAGCGGCGTGCGAAGCTCGTGGGAAACGGAGGAAATGAACTCATTTTTCATACGCTCCGTGGCACCGAGTTCATCCGCCATATCGTTGATCGTATCGCACAGGTCGCCGATCTCGTCGTCGGTGCGTTTCTGAAGCTTCTCGCCGAAATTCCCTTCGGCGATCCTTCTCGCCGCGTCGCCGACCTGCCCCACCGGGATGACGATGGAGTTGATGAAATAGGAGCTCGAAAAGACGACGAAAAAGATGATCGCCATGCCGACGAAGCTCGTTACCGCGATCAGCATGTAGACCTGCGTGTCGACTTTCCCCAGCGAGACGATCAGGCGGAATGCATAATACCGATCCGTTGAATTCTGCGGGATGCAGGTGACGGCCATGACTTTTTCTTCGCCGATCACGCCGGTGTATTCGCCGAACCCGTCCGCAGAGGAGAGGGCCTCCTCATAGTCCGGCATGGAGAGGCCGGAGCTCGGGAGAAACCCGCTTGAAGTGATGACGACCTTCCCGTCCTTGTCGAGAGCCATCAATTCCATGACGTCTTTTTCTTCAAAGGTGGAGATCATGCTGCGAATGTTCTCGTCGTAGGATTCCTCACCCTCGGCGTAGTATTTGGAGAGCAGGGAAGTGATCGCATCCGCCTGACTTGCCAGCCTCCGGCTGACGCTGTCATAATAATTGTTATGAATGGCCGCCGCGACCGCGATGACAACCGCAATCAGGATCACGAGAATGACGCCGAGGCTGTTAAACAGCCAACGCCTGGTGATTTTTTTGATGGCCAAGGCGCCACCCCCCTTCCGACAGAATTCTCATCCGGGCCGCGCTACGCTTTTACGGCACCCATTTATAGCCCAGGCCCCAGACCGTCTGCAGATGACGCGGCTCCGAGGGCTTGTCCTCAATTTTCATGCGGAGGCGCCGGACGTTGACATCTACGATTTTATCGTCTCCGGTATATTTGTCACCCCAGATATTCTGGAGGATATCATTTCGGCTGAGGGCTTTCTCCGGATTGTTGAAAAGGAGCTCCATGATCTGAAACTCCACCTGCGTCAGATCGATCGGCGCCCCGTTTTTCGTCAGGGTGTGGCTGCGCAGATTCAAAACGAACGGTCCGGACTCCATCTCCTCGGAGTTTTTGTCCGTGGCAATCATGGAGATGCGGCGGCAGATTGCGTCCACTCGGGCGGAAAGCTCGCTCGGGGAGAACGGCTTTGTCACATAATCGTCGGCGCCCAGCATCAGGCCGTTGACCTTGTCCATCTCCTGGGATTTTGCGGAAAGCATGATGATGCCGATTGTGCTGCTCTTTTCGCGGATGCGCTTGCAGACGGTGAACCCGTCGATGCCCGGAAGCATGATATCCAGCAGGGCAACCATGAAATCATCCGGGGCCGCCATAAATACTTTGAGCGCGTCCTCGCCGCTGCCGACATCCACGACGTCGTATCCCGCGCGTTTGAGCGTGATGACCTCAAACTCGCGGATTCCCTCCTCATCTTCGCAAACCAGTATTTTTTTCATATCCTGCTCCTTCTTTCCGTCGGGCGCCGC
>CAZLMO010000051.1:0-12565 GCA_964560915.1 uncultured Oscillospiraceae bacterium | reverse complement strand
GCCATGCAGAATTCCGCGGGCCACAGCACCGTGCAGTCCCTGCGCCGCATCGTCGATAATCAAGTGGAAGCACTTGAGTTCGTCGTCCACGGCGGCGACCGTTACAGCGGTATCCCCCTTCGGGATCTTCCGTTTAGAAAAGGCATCCTGATCGCCGCCATCGTCCGCAGAGGGCAGACGATCATTCCGGGCGGCTCCGACCGTATGGAGAAGGGAGATTCGATCGTCGTGATCGCGACCAACGGCGTGATCAGCGAGCTGGACGATATTTTCAGGTGACCATATGAATTATAAAATGATCCGATATATCCTGAGCGTATTTTTACGCGCAGAAGCGGCGTTTATGTTGCTTCCGTTCTTTGTCTGCCTGATTTACGGGGGCGAGGCGGCGATCTGGTTTGTCGTATCCAGCGCCGTCACGCTGGCGGCAAGCTTTCTTCTCGGCGTCAAAAAACCGGAAAACGACATCATCTTCGCCAAGGAGAGTTTTGTCTCCGTCGCGCTGGGATGGCTGCTGCTCTCCATTTTCGGCGCCGTTCCGTTTTATATCAGCGGCGCCATCCCGAACGTCATCGACTGCTTTTTTGAAACGGTTTCCGGCTTCACCACGACCGGCGCCTCCATCCTCAAGGATGTGGAAGCTCTTCCGAAAGGGATTCTTTTCTGGCGTGAATTCACCCATTGGATCGGCGGCATGGGGATTCTGGTCTTTATTCTGATGCTGACCCAGCTCTCGGAGGGCCACTCCCTCTACCTGATGCGCGCGGAGGTGCCGGGGCCTTCCGTCGGCAAGCTGACGCCGAAATCCAGATCCACCGCGACGATCCTTTACGGCATCTACGCCGGCATGACGGTGCTGGAGGCCGTTTTGCTGATCGTCGGCGGGATGCCGGTCTTCGACAGCATCTGCTACGCGCTCGGCACTGCGGGCACCGGAGGATTCGGCGTCACGAATGCCGGCATCGCCGGTTACGCCAACCCCTTTGCCGAGTGGGTGATCGGCATCTTTATGGTGCTCTTTGGCCTGAACTTCAACCTGTATTACCTGATGCTGCTTAGGAAATTCAAGCTTGCCTTCGGCAGCGAGGAGCTTCAGACCTACGGCGGCATCGTGCTGGTGTCTTCGGTCCTGATGGGGATTAACATCTATCCGATCTACGGAAACTTCTGGGAGACGGCCCGGATGGCCTTTTTCCATGTGAGCACCATCATCTCGACGACCGGTTTCACGAATGCCGATTTCAATATCTGGCCGAATTTCAGCAAGACGCTGATCATTTTTCTGATGATTCTCGGAAGCTGCGCGGGTTCCACCGCGGGCGGCCTCAAGATTTCCCGTGTCGTGATTATGTGGAAGATGGCCAAGAGAAACATCTTCCAGCTTCTGCACCCGCATTCCGTCGGCACGATCAAATTCGAGGGAAAGCCGGTCGATAAAGATACCGCAAACGGCGTGGCCATCTATATTTCGATTTTTCTCTTTATTCTAGCCGGAGCGACGCTGATCGTCGCCGCCGAGGGGTTCCCGTTTGAAACCTCCTTTGCCGCGGTTCTCTCCTGCTTTAACAACGTCGGGCCGGGGCTCGGCATCAACGGGCCGATGGGCAACTATTCCGGTTTTACCTGGGCGACGAAGCTGCTGCTTTCGATGCTGATGCTCACGGGACGCTTGGAAATTTACCCGGTACTGATGCTCTTTGTGCCGTCATTCTGGAAAAGGCACTGAATGGATACCCCCACGCGAAAACAAGAAACATGGAGGCGAAAATATGGAAAAGACAAAAGGCTTTCTCTCGGAATTTAAAGCATTCATCACCCGGGGCAACGTCCTCGACATGGCCGTCGGCGTCATCATCGCCACCGCCTTCGGCAAGATCACGAATTCGCTGGTAAATGACGTTCTGATGCCGTTCATCGGCTGGCTGATCGGCGATATGGATCTCTCCCGCCTCAACATCACGCTCGTGCAGGAGGTGCTGGACGCGGAGGGAAATATCGTCACGCCGGGCGTCGCCGTCGGTATCGGCACATTGCTCTCCGCCGTCATCGATTTCCTGCTGGTCGCCCTCGTTATCTTTATCATTGTCAAGGCTTTTAACAAGGCCAAGGAGCAGGCTGAAAAGAAAAAGACCGCGGAGGAGCCCGCGGCGGCGGAACCCGTCCCCCAGCCGAGCGAGGAAGTTTTGCTCCTCCGGGAAATCCGCGATTCCTTAAAAAAATAACCCCAACCGATAAAAACGCCCGGCATTGCGCAGGGCGTTTTTTGTAATAATAAAGTCCCAGCCCTCAAAACCAAAAAATACGGCAGCGAAAAGAAATCGACCGGGATCTCCCGGCCGCCGCACTCCGGAAAAAAGCGGAAATGCCCTTCCGGGCGGGCTCCCATTCCCCTGTATGGATTTCCATGAAAAGCGTTCCCTCCCTATTTTTGATGCCGTACGGCGACGGCCCGGCTGCCGGGGCGGAAAATTCCTCCATAAAAGCGATGGAACGCCGCAATATTTCTCTTAATCGGAAAGGCGGATGATGCCGGGTGCGAAAACTGGATTACGCAATTCCCGCGAGCGCGGATGGAAAACGGGCCGCGGATTGGCTGCGCCGGGAGCATGGCTATTCCTACGGCGCTGTCGTGAAGTTCCGCCATAATCCGGCCTGCCTGCTGCTGGACGGCGCGCCCATCCGCACGATTGACCCGCTGAAAAGCGGATCAACGCTCACGGTGCTCATCCCGGACCGGGAGGCCGCCGAAGCTCCCTGCCCGGAGCTCGGCATCCCGGTAATTTACGAAGATGAAGACCTTATCGTCTTCAACAAGCCGGCGGGCATTCCCTGCCATCCGTCGAAGGGCCACGGCACCGGCACGCTTGCAAATTTTTATGCCGCCGTCTGCCCCGGCTCACGCTTCCGGGTCATCGGCCGGCTCGACAAGGATACCTCCGGGCTTGTGCTTGCGGCGAAAAACGCCTATGCCGCCAAAACCCTGACCGATCACCCCCCGGAGAAGGAATATTTGGCTGTGCTCACCGGCATTCCGGAGGAGCGGGAGGGCACCGTCGACCTTTCGATCGACGACCGGGATCCGGAGAACCGGCGCCGCTTCGTCTCCGAGGAGGGGCGCCCCTCCCGAACCGATTACCGGATTCTCGCGGAGGGCGGCGGATACAGCCTCGCCCTCGTCTCGCCCAAAACAGGGCGAACCCATCAGATCCGGGTCCATTTTTCCGCGATCGGCTGCCCGCTCGCCGGAGACACGCTCTACGGCGGGAACCCGGCGCTTATCCGAAGGCACGCGCTGCACCGCAGCCGGATCGTCTTTCTCCATCCCGTCACCGATGAGCGAATGGAATTTTCTTCTCCGCTCCCGGAAGACATGGCGGATCTGTGCCTGGCGCTGTTTCAAAACGGGGGCCTGCCGGACGGGATCTGAGCCCCGAAGAAACCGTACCGCAGTTCCACTCCCTTGCACGGGCTGCATCAACTCCGGATGGCATACCGGCTGATGCCGCATTGCCGACTTAACCCTTTTACACGCTCGCCGTTTTTGTATGCCTCTATATTTTTGCCTTTTGTTTTCTCACGATATCTCCGCATTCCCTTTTCCCCTGATATAAGAAAGCCTCCCCTCGTAGTTCTATTCTACGACGGGAGGCTTTTTCTTTCGATGTTCGCTTTTCCTGATGCGGTTCAATCCGGAAGGGCTTTTTATGAGCGTTTTTTCGTTCAGAGCTCCTTATCCAGCATCATCATGCCGTCGATCCGATGGTAGCCCTGTCCGCGGTAAAAGGAAAGATCCTCCTCCGAAGTGAAAAGCAGGGCGCTGCGGATCCCCATGCCGCGCAGGTGCCTTTCAAATTCCTCCATCAGCGCGGTGCCGATCCCCTGACGGCGCAGGTCGCTGCGGACGCAGAGCTCCTTGAGCTGAAAGACGACGCCGTCGAAATACTGTTCCGCGCAGCCGGCCGCCATACCGGTCAGCGCGCCGCCCTCCTCCGAGACAAGGCCGAAGGCCCCGGGCGTGTGCAGGATATCGGAAATGCGCCGGGCGGCGGTCTTCTCCGTCCATTTGTCGAACCACGGCGCCGCATTGAATGCGCCGGCATAGAGCCTCCCCAGCTCCGGAAGATCGTCCTCTCTCATTTCCCGGAAAGTCATACCGCATCCCTCCTGACAACAAGGGAATCATAGCATGATATCCCGGAAAACGCAAGCGCCTCAGCCGAAAAGCCGGCTCCACCAGGAACCGGTACCATCGTTTTCTTCCGAACCGGAGACGCCGGATTCCATCGGCTCGGAGATCTCGGATTCCCCGGCTTCTGAGGCACCGGATTCCATCGAATCCGGAACTCCGCTCTCTTCCGACCCGGAAACGGCGCTTTCCTCCATGCAGGAGGGACAGGTCTCTTCCACGCCGGAGGCGTCGACTTCTTCCGAATCCGGAGCACCGGCCGCATCAGGATCGGTATCGACCGACTCCGCCCGGCCGGAGATGCCGTACTGCCAGCCAGCTTCCAGCGAGGCGATATCCGCCGCGGCCAGCATGCCGTCACAGACGTAGAGGCAGATGCGCGTGCTGTCGTCGTCCGCGTTGGTGACCGTATAAGTATAGCGGACCGCCTCCTGCCCGCAGTAGCCTGTAAAATCCATGCCCTGTTCGAGCTGGATCTCGTTGTATCTCTGCAGAAGAGCGTCATCCTCCGGCGGAACAATGATGGCTTTTACCTCGGAAGGCTCCGGCCCCGTTTCCCAGCCGAAAGAGGCCATATAGACCTGCCGGTCCTCCTCCGTCAGAAGCCGTATGCCGCTCTCCGTTTTTTCCGGGCCAAAGAAAAACAGGATCGCCGCAATCAATATGGCAAGAATCACGCAAAGCGTACCGACCACTTTTCTCCGGGTCGCGTGGATCGAAGCCGACAGCATAAAGGAATTCCCCGCCTTTCATAAAAAAAATCCCGTCATAATTCTATGACGGGATTTCTGTGATCTTGCAGGTTTCCTGGAAAAACGTCGGCCGACGGTAAAACGATCAGTCCTCTTCCTCGGCCATCCACTGTTTCGCGGCTTCGATGACGCCGGCTTCGAGCATCTTCGGCAGTTCGTCGTAGCGGATGAAGTGCAGCGAGAAGGAACCTCTGCCCTGCGTCATCGAGCGAAGCGCGGTCGTAAAATCGGCCATTTCGCTCATCGGAACCTCGGCGACGACCTCGGTGATGTTGTCCTCGGCAGGATTCATGCCGAGCACTCTGCCGCGGCGCTTGTTGAGATCGCCCATAATATCTCCGGCGTTGGCGCTCGGGACCTGAACCTTCAGCTCACCGATCGGCTCAAGCAGGATCGGGCCGGCCTGCGGGATGCCTGCTTTATAGGCAAGGCGGGCCGCCATCTGGAAGGACATATCGTTGGAATCGACCGGATGATAGGAGCCGTCGACCAGCCGGGCAAGCACGCCGACCATCGGGTATCCGGCCAGCATGCCGGTCTTGCAGGATTCGCGGAGCCCCTTCTCAACCGCCGGGAAAAAGTTTCTCGGGACGGAACCGCCGAAAACGGCCTCTTCAAAGACCATATCTTCGCTGTCGGTCGGCTCGAACTCAACCCAAACATCGCCGTACTGGCCGTGGCCGCCGGACTGTTTCTTGTGTTTGCCCTGAACCTTGACTTTTTTGCGGATGGTCTCGCGGTAAGCGACGTGAGGGGCTTCGAGGCCGAGATCCACACCGAATTTATTTTTCAGCTTGCTGACCACAACGTCGAGGTGCTGATCGCCGAGGCCGGAAAGGATCTGCTGTTTGGTCTCGGTATCGATCTCGTAACTGACGGCGGCGTCCTCTTCCATGATGCGGGCGATGGAGGAAGCGACCTTGGATTCGTCGCCCTTGGATTTGGAAAAGATGGCCATGCGCATGGTCGGAGCCGGGAATTCGCTCTTTTTGAGGAAAACGACGCGTTTCGGATCGCAGAGGGTATCGCCGGTGTGGGCCTCCGCAAGCTTTGTCAGGGCGCCGATGTCTCCGGCAGTGATGGAATCCACCGTATCCTGCTGTTTGCCGCGGGCGATGACCATCTTGCCCAGACGTTCGGGCTGGCCGGTTCTCGAGTTGATCGGAGTCTGCGTGGAGCTGATCGCGCCGGAGATGACTTTGACAAAGGAAAGTTTCCCGACGAACGGGTCGGCGACGGTCTTGAAGACCAGCGCGGCCAGCGGCTCGTCGGCGGAACACTTGATCGTGACCGGCTTGCCGTTCGCATCCTCGGCGGCCTCGGAGGCGGATTCCGCGGCAGACGGGAAGTTCCTGACAACCGCGTCGAGCAACAGGCTCACGCCGTTCAGCGTAATGGCGTCGCCGCAGTAGACCGGCGCGATGGTGCCGTCATGAAGACCCTTTTTGAGGCCGGCCTCCATCTCCTCGACGGTAAAAGGCTCGTCGGCGAAGAATTTTTCCATCAGGTCGTCGCTCGTGTTGGCGATTGCCTCCGCAATCGACATGCCGAGCTCCTCGAGACGCGGGTCTGAAGGCATGGCGGCCTCGGCTGCCTTGCCTTTTTCGAATTTATAAGCTTTTTTTTCAATCAGGTTGACATAGGTGCCGCCGACCGGCACGATGACCGGGCAGACGCTGTCGCCGAAATTCTGCTTCAGGGACTCGAAAGCCTTGAAATAATCGGCATTCTCCTGGTCGACCTTGGAGATGAAAAACGCACGGGCTTTCTTGTCGGCATTGGCAAGCTTCCATGCCTTTTCGGTGCCGACCAAGGTGCCGGATTTGGCGGAAAGGGTGATGAGAACCGTATCTGCGGCGCGAACGCCTTCATAGAAACCGCTGGCAAAATCAAAAAGTCCGGGCGTGTCGATCACGTTGACTTTGGCTCCTTTATATTCCAGTGGGGCGACGGAAGAGGATACGGAAATCTGACGTTTGATCTCTTCCGGGTCAAAGTCACAGACGGTGTTCCCGTCTGCGATGGAGCCAAGACGGTCGGTTGCCCCGGCCAGGTAGAGCATCGCTTCCGTTAAGGAGGTTTTGCCGTCGCTGCCGTGTCCGGCAAGGACTATGTTCCTGATTTTGTCCGCGGTGTACTGTTTCAAAACAAGGTCTCCCCTTTCAAGATAAATAGCGTATGTCATACCCGTTTAGTATAACAGAGAGAAACCCTTTTTTGCAATAGAGGAAGAAAAAAAAATGGAAAACGGAGAAAGCAGGAATTGCCGGTAAAATCCGGCAGAAATTTTGCCGGCAACTCCCGGTTTCCAGCGCCCTCGCCGCGGCTTATAATGAATAAAAGAGGTGGTTTTGCATGAAGACAGCGCTTTCCCGGCTTCGGAAAGAACGCGGGCTGACACAGCGGGAGCTTGCTAACCTTTTACATATCTCCCAGACCTCCGTCAGCAAGTACGAGCGCGGCGCCGCGGAACCGGATTTGGAGATGCTTCTGGCGATGGCCGATTTTTTTGGCGTCACGACGGATGAATTCCTTCGGAGCGGGCGCCGGCGTTAAATCAGCGGGGTCGCCCCCTCCGGCAGCAGCAGCCGCGGCGGTACCTCGTCGAGCGTGTAACAGCCGGGGCTCAGCCTGAGCACCGCCCTTGCCGCGCAGCAGAGCAGATTTCCTGTGAGCACGGGGTTTTCGATGCTCATGCGATAAGTAAGAATCTGTGTGCTGCCGTCCCCGAGGGTCTCGGTGCGAGTGATCTTGACCCGGTGATCGCGCCTGCGAAATCGCTCAAGGCCCTCGTCAAACAGAATATCCACCTCGCCATGCTCAAAGTACGGACTTTCGAGGATGGCCTTTCGGATCATGTCCTGTGGGCATTCCTCCTTCGGAACCACATAAAGCACCCTGCGGTGCCTCCCCTGACCGAGCGGCAGCGTAAAGCAGAGCGCATCCTTTACCCCAAAGCAGGTTCTCGCCGCCGCGGAATGGCCCATGCTGATCCCCGGGCCGAAATCCGTGACCGTTTCCCCGTTTGGAAAAGCCGCCTCCATCAGCACCCGCACCACGGAATCAAGGCCGGGATCCCAGCCGGCCGCGGTCAGTGCGGCAACGGATTTTTCCTTCGCGGCACGATCCAGCCTTTTTTTTATTTCCGGGATCCGTTCATGCAGATCGAAGCTGTCCGCCGTCGGGATGCCCAGGGAGAGAAAACGTTCGGCACAGTCGGGAGAAAGCTCCGACGGCAGGCAGAGAATCGCCGCATCCGGTGGCTCCGGCAGTTCCGCAACCTCCCGCACGACCGGCACGCCCGGGAATCCACCGGCCGGCGCCGCTTCTCTGCGCAGAATGCCGCACACTTCCAAGTCCGGTGCGTTTTGCACGGCCTTCACGGCCGCCGTCCCCACGTTTCCCAATCCCACAATCAGAATTTTCTTCATAATACCCAACCTTCCTGCAAAAGAGATTAAAAAACCATATGCGGAAAGGCAAAAAAATTTCCCTGCGGGACAGACCCCGCAGGGATTTTTTATTCCGGTCTCAGCGCTCGATAATATATTTATGGATCCGTTCCGGCAGGTTTTCCTTCTCGCAGGAGAGGGCGAACACGACGTTGGTATTGAAATCATCGGTCAAACGGACGAATTTGTCGACCATCTTGGCGAAAGCTTCATAATCGCGGCCGGCGATCTTAAAGGTGGCGTCGATAAAGATATCGGTGATATCGTAGTTGCCGGCCATCAGCCCGGCGAGAAAACCGTAAAAAGAATCGTAGTTGGAAACATCATATTCATCGATGTCAATCAGACGGACACTGTGGTCAATGTCATAGTACATGGTCTGGCCGCGCTCTACGGCGACGACGTAGCCGGTGCTGTTTTTCACCGCCTCGGCGATGTTGTCAAGCAGAAATTTGGTCTTTCCGGAGCCCTTCGGTCCGAGGATAAACTTTATCAATTTTGTCTCCCCCAGTTCTTTGTATTATCATATGCGCGAACGCAGTTTGACCTTAAATTATTGGAGCTTCTTCTCCAGCGAGGTGCGCAGATCCTCGTAGCCCGGCTTGCCGAGCAGCGCAAACATGTTCTTTTTATATGCCTCCACACCCGGCTGGTTGAACGGGTTGACGCCCAGAAGATAGCCGGAGACAGAGACTGCGATCTCGAAGAAATAGATCAGCCAGCCTAGCTCATAGGGGCTGCGGTCCGGAAGCGAGATCCCGATGTTGGGGATTCCGCCCTCGGTGTGGGCGAGGAGCGTGCCCTGCCGCGCCTTTTTATTGATGACGGAGAGACCCTGCCCGGCAAGAAAATTGAGCCTGTCCAAATCCTCGGCATCCTTTTCGATGAAGAAATCCTGCCGCGGTTTTTCGAAAGAAACAACCGTCTCAAACAGCGTTCGGCTGCCCTCCTGAATAAACTGACCGAGCGAATGCAGATCGGTGGAAAAGATGGCCGAGGCCGGAAAAATGCCCCTGCCGTCCTTGCCCTCGCTCTCGCCGAAGAGCTGTTTCCACCACTCGGCCATCTGCCGGAACGCCGGCTCGTAGCTGACGAGCAGCTCAACCGATTTCCCCATCCGGCCGAGAATGTGCCTCGCCGCCGCATAGCGCATGGCCGGGTTCTTTTCGAAATCCGGGCTGCAGCAGACCTGCTTTGCCTCGGCGGCTCCAAACATCAGCGCGTCGATGTCGATGCCGGCCACCGCAATCGGCAGAAGCCCCACCGGTGTCAGAACGGAAAACCTGCCGCCGATGTCGTCCGGCACAACGAAGGTCTCCCACCCCTCGGCTTCGGCAAGAGAGCGCAGCGTGCCCCTCGCCCGGTCGGTTGTACAAAAGATTCGTCTTTTTGCACCCTCCGCGCCGTATTTTTCGATCAGCAGCTTCCGGAATACGCGAAAGGCCAGCGCCGGCTCGGCGGTGGTGCCGGATTTGGAAATGACATTGACCGAGATATCCTTCCCCTCGCAGAGCGAAACCACTTCGTTCAGCGAGTCGGAAGAAAGGCTGTTCCCGGCAAAATAGATCTCCGTGCCGTTTCTTTTGAGAAGGTTATAAAAAGGCGATGTCAGCAGTTCGATGGCGGCGCTGGCTCCGAGATAGGAGCCGCCGATGCCAATGACGATCAGGACATCGCTTTGCTCGCGGATGGTCTGCGCGGCTTCTTTGACGCGCAGGAATTCTTTTTTATCATAGTTCTCCGGCAGGCCGACAAACCCGGTGAATTCCGTGCCGGTGCCCTCCCCGTTCATCAGTAAGGAAAGGGCATGCTCCGCCTCCGGCGCAATCGCACGAAACTCCGTTTCATCTATAAAGTTTTTCAGGCCGGAAAGCTCAAGAAAAACCAAATAAACCGACCTCCCGGAATTTCTTTCCTTTATTGTACCCGAAATTTTTTCCCATTTCAAGGTGAAGCCGAAAATTTTATCCGTCGGGGCCGGCGGCGCGGAGGAAATTCCCACGAAGATGTTGCCGGATTCCCAAGTGAAGCGCCTTTGCTTTCCCCTGCAGAGGCGCTTTCGCTCTCTCCGGCCGAGGAATCTCTGCTTTTCCCCGCAGAGGCGCTTTCGCTCTCTCCGGCCGAGGAATCTCTGCTTTTCCCCGCAGAGGATTCCCCGGAATCCTCTGCGAAGGTATCGCCGTCTTTCAGTCCCCGCTCTCTCCGGCCGAGGAATCCCCGCTTTCCCCTTCAGCGGCACTATCACTCTCTTCGGTCAAGGAACTTTCGCTTTCCCCCTCGGAGGCGCTTTCGCTCTCCGGTAAAGAGGCCTCCGAAGAGGCCTCCGGCTCCGACGTTTCCTCCTCCGCAGAACGCTTTGTGCCGGCGGCTTCAACCCAAAGCAGCCCGAACGCTCTGAAAAACGTCATCTGTTCCACCGTCTCCGCCGCCAGTACCGGGTATTCGGAAATGTACTCCCCGTTGAGTTCCACCGTCACTTTCCCCACCGTATCTCCCTTCGCAACCGGCGCCTCCAGCGAATCGACGAGTTCGATGGCCTGCGTGAGATTTTTGGCTTCCCCTTTTGCCAAAAGCAGGGGTTCCGCTTCGCCGAACACGACCGGCACCGCATCCTCCGTACCAAAGCTGACCCGAATGGTCTCGGGCGCCTCCCCCTCATAGACCGGCACGGCGACCTCGTAATTGGCGAAGCCGAAATCCAGAAGCTTCCTCGCCGCCGCGAACCGCTCGTTGTTGTTGGCGGAGCCGAGCGTGACCGAAATCAGCTCCATGCCGTCGCGCTCCGCCGAGGCGGAGAGGCAGCATCCGGCGATATCCGTGGAGCCGGTTTTAAGCCCCGTGCAGCCCTTATAGAACCGGACCAGACGGTTGGTGTTGGTGAGTTCGGTCTCGCCGTCCCGCAGGGAATCCATCCAGACGGTCGTATATTTTTTAATCAGGTCATGCTTGAGCAGCTCCGCCGACATGATCGCAATATCCCGCGCGGTGGAAAGATGCCCCTCCGCGTCGAGGCCCGTTGCATTTTTAAACATGGTATTCGTCATGCCGAGCTGCGCCGCCCGCTCGTTCATCTGATTCACAAAGGCCTCCTCGCTGCCGGCGACCAGCTCCGCGAGCGCGACGGAGGTATCGTTGGCGGAGGCGATTGCCGTGGCGCGCAGCAGTTCGTCAACGGTCATCACTTCGCCCGGCTCGAGCCAGATCTGGCTGCCGCCCATCGAGCAGGCGTGCTCCGAGGCGGTGACTTCCGTATCAAGGCTGAATTTGCCCTCTTCCATGGCCTCCATAACCAGAAGCAGCGTCATGATCTTGGTGATCGAAGCCGGCGCTGTCTGCGTATCCGCATTATACTCAAACAGCACGACACCGGTACTGCGTTCGACCAGAACCGCGGATTTCGCGTGGATGGTCACCGTCGGCTCCACCTCCGACGCTTTTACGATTGCATCGATTTCCTCCTGCGTGACCAGCCTGTCCCCACAGGCGGGGGACGCCGCCAAAACCAAAAGAAACAGCGTCAGAATAACCGCCAATCCTCTTTTCGCCATTGTTTTCCCCTCCAGTCCCTTCAATCTCTTAAAGATATGTAAGCGACAGAAAAAGAATTCGTCACCGGATCGGCGCTTTCGGCGTAAGATGGAACGACACGCATTCGGAGGAGTTGGTTTGATATGATGCAGAAAAGATGCGGATGGCCCTGCTTTTGCGGTATGGATCCGCTGCTGCTCGTTTTTTTCGGTGCCGGGCTGCTGACCGGGCTGCTGTTCCCGCTGATGCCGCTCCTGTTTCTCATCGCAGTGATCGCCATCGCGGCCGGATGCGCCCTCGGAAAACATCGATAGTCCTGCGGAGGTGTTTCTTGTGAAAGTTGTGGTATTCAGCAGTCCCCGTTTTCTTGCGCCGTTCCTGAGGCTGATCTTCGGAATCAGCAAAGTATCCCGGGAAGAATAGAAAAGCGCCGTGTACCGGTTTTCCCGATACATGGCGCTTTTTGCGGAGTAAGCGGCCCGGAAGAAATTCTCTTTTTTCGCGCCGCCGGAGCCGATCTCCACTGAGCTGTAAAGCAGTCTATGGGAGGCCGCCTTCCGATTTCTCAAAGCAGAAAAACAGGCAGAAAAATACCGGCCCGATATCCGAGCCGGCGGATGCGTTTTTTATTACGGCCCGCTCTGCTC
>CAZLMO010000050.1:0-12640 GCA_964560915.1 uncultured Oscillospiraceae bacterium | reverse complement strand
GCCGATGACGGAGAGAACGGACGAAAAGAGCTGCGGCAGGCTCTGGCTCACCATCTGGCGCATGGCATCCGTATCGTTGGAGTAGCGGGACATCAACTCGCCGTGCGTATGGGTGTCGTAATACTGCATCGGAAGGTTTTGCATGTGGGTGAACATGTCGACGCGGACCTCGCGCAGAACGCCGGTGGAGATCGTGACCATCAGTCTGCTGTACAGGAACGTACAGACGATCCCAAGGGCGTAAATTCCTGCCAGCAGGAGAATAATCCCTGCGAAGCCGGCGTAATCCACATTCTGTTTCCCGATAAAAGGTACGATATACTGGTTGAGGATCGGCTTCATGAAGTAATTCCCGGCTACGGAAGCGAGCGTGCTGAGCAGCATGGCCACCGCAACAAGGATCAGCCTGCCTTTATATTTTTTCAGATAGCCGAGGATGCGCAGGAATGTCTTTTTCGGGTTTTGGGGGCGCGCATATTTCGTGTCGTGACGAGGACCGGGCATCTCAGTCATCCCCTTTCTGCTGGGATTCATAGACTTCGCGATAAATCGGGCTGCGGGTGAGCAGTTCCTCATGGGTGCCGCAGTCCGCGATCCTTCCGTTTTCCAAAACCACGATGCGGTCCGAGTTCATCACGGAGGCGATCCGCTGCGCGATGATGAGAACGGTCATGTCGGCGCGCTTCTCACGAAAGGCTTCGCGGATTTTTGCGTCGGTCGCGGTGTCGACCGCAGAGGTGCTGTCGTCAAGAATCAAAATTTTCGGCCGGGCGAGCAGAGCCCGCGCGATGCAGAGGTGCTGCTTCTGGCCGCCGGAGACGTTGACGCCGCCCTGCCCGAGATCGGTGTCATATCCGCCCGGGAAGGAGAGAATAAAATCATGGGCCTGCGCGGCCTTTGCGGCCTCGAAGATCTCCTCGTCGGAGGCATCCGGGTCGCCCCATTTCAGGTTGTCGCGGATGGTGCCGGAGAAAAGGACATTCTTCTGGAGCACCATAGCAACCGCCGCACGCAGATTCTTGAGCTTATATTCCCGCACATCATGGCCGCCGACCAGCACGCTCCCGCCGCCGACGTCATAGAGCCGCGGGATCATCTGCACAAAGGAGGTCTTGGCCGAGCCGGTGCCGCCGATGATGCCGACGGTTTCGCCGGAACGGATCGAGAGGTCGATATCGGTGAGGGTCAGGTTCTCCGGGTCTTTCGCATAAGAGAAATCCACATGGTTAAAAACGATCGAGCCGTCCTCCGGCTTGAGCGCCGGGTCGGCTTCGTCGTCGGTGATGTCGAGCTTTTCATCAAGGACTTCGATGATGCGTTTTGCGGAGGCCTTTGAGAGCACCAGATTGACAAAAACCATGGCGATCATAATGAGCGACATCAGAATCTGACCGACATAGGTGATGAAGCTGATGAGCTCGCCGGTCAGCATCTTTCCCTCGATGACGGAATGCCCGCCGAACCAGAAGATTGACAGGATGCAGGCATACATGGCCAGCGTCATAAGCGGCATCGCAAAAACGATCAGGTTTTCGGCTTTCCTCTGGGCGGCACGGAGGTCGTCGGCGGAGGCGGTGAATTTTTCGTTCTCAAAATCCTTTCGCACAAAAGCCTTGATGACGCGGATGCCGATCAGGTCCTCCTGCACGGAGGCATTCATGGCATCGTATTTTTTCATCATCTTTGTAAAAAGCGGATGTGCTTTACTCATAAAAAAGACAAGCAGGATTCCGATTGACGGGATGACGATCAGAAAGACCGAAGCCAGCTCGGCATTCATAAGAATGGTAATGACGAGCGCGGAAACCAACATCATTGGCGCCCGGAACATGATGCGGATCATATCCATGGCGGCGTTTTGCACGTTGGTGACATCCGCGGTCATCCGGGTGACGAGCGAGGCGGTGCTGAAATGATCGGTGTTGGCAAAGGAAAAATCCTGAATTTTATTGAAGAGCGCCTTACGCAGGTTGCAGGCGAAACCCGTAGCGGCGGTGGCCGCGAATTTGCCGGAGAGCGCGCCGCAGGTCATCGAAAACAGAGCCATTCCAACCATCAGGCCGCCCAGCTTCGCGACGTAGGCGACATCCCGGTTCGCGATGCCCACATCGACGATCTTGGACATCAGAAAGGGGATCAGGATCTCAATGAGCACCTCAAAGATGACGGTGACCGGGGCGAGCACGGTCTCTTTTTTGTATCCTTTCAAATAAGGAGTAAGTTTCTTAATCATGAATCGTGTGTTCGTCCTTTTCTTTCATAATTTCCGGCCGGAAGGAGAGCGCCTTTTCCATCTCTGGGTTATCGGCCATCGTAGCGGTGAGATGATCGGTGATTTTCTCCATCAGGGAGGAAAGGACCCGGGTCTCCTCTTCCGAGAGACAGCCAAACGTCTCCGCATCCAGTTCGTCGAAATTCCGGCGGAAGGCCTGCGCGGTCTCCCTGCCGGCGTCGGTGAGGGAGAGGCAGCTTTTCCGCAGGTTTTCCGGATCGGCCTCTTTTTTCAGAAATCCCGCCTTTTGCAGCCGCTTCACCGAGACCGCTACCGCCGGCGCGGAGACGCTCATAGCCTCCGCAGCCTCCTGCTGGGTACAGCCGCTGTGCTGCTCCACATATCCCAATAGGGGAAACTGGCCGAACCGGCTGGGAAAATCACCGGCAAGGCTCTGAATCTTGATCTTTCGCAGCATCCAGAAGCGGCGGAACTGCTCCGCGATGTTGTGGGAACTGCCGTACAAAAAAATCGCCCCCATAAATCATTAGCCGGCTAACTGTTAATCGGCTAACAATCAGTATAGAGAGATTTATGTACTTTGTCAATGCCGTATTTTTAAACAAACCGCACAAATAAAGGACAAAATTTTCATGAAAAATGGTTATAGACAAATGATTTTCACCGTGATATAGTAACGAGTAATGCTCATGCGCCGGTATATTTTGGAAAGGGGATGGTTGGATGATCGGCCTGCTGGCAAAAAAATTCATTCCGAACAGCGGTGACTACAAAAATCCCGATGTGCGCACGGCCTATGGATATCTCTGCGGCAACGTCGGCATTTTTTTCAACATCCTGCTTTTTCTCGGGAAGTTCACCGCAGGCGTCGTCAGCGGATCTATCGCCGTGACCGCCGATGCGTTCAACAATCTCTCCGACGCCGGTTCTTCGATCGTCACGATGCTCGGTTTCAAGCTTTCCGCCCGAAAGCCGGATACGGAGCATCCCTTCGGCCACGGCCGTATTGAGTATGTCTCCGGCCTGATCGTTTCCCTGCTGATCGCCATGATGGGCGTCGAGCTTGTCAAAAGCTCGATTCAAAAGATTGTGAATCCCGTGGAAGCGGAATATTCGTTTTTTACCTTTGTGGTCCTTGGCGTTTCCATTCTGATAAAAACATATATGTATTATTATAACCATAAAATCGGCAGAAGGATCAACTCGGCGGCCATGGATGCCACCGCGCTGGACAGTTTTTCCGACGCGATCGCCACCTCGGCTGTTTTTATCTCCTCGCTGGTCGGCATGTACACCGACTGGAAGATTGACGGCTGGTGCGGCATCGTCGTGGCGGCGTTCATCCTGCGCACAGGCGTTGTGGCGGCGAAAGGGACCGTCAACCTGCTGATCGGAACGCCGCCGGATCCGGATTTCGTACGGCGCATAAAAGAGATTGTCCTTTCCCATGAGGGCATCATCGGGCTCCACGATATGATCGTACATAACTACGGTCCGGGCCGCATGATGGTTTCGCTCCATGCGGAAGTGCCCTGCGATGCCGATATCATGGCGGTGCACGACACAATCGATAATATTGAGCGGGATATCCGGGAGGAGATGCACTGCCTTGCCATCATCCACATGGACCCGATCGACATTCGCGACGAGCTCACCAATGAGACAAAAGAAAAAGTCCGGGAGTTGGTGAAGACGATAGATACACGGCTGACGATCCACGATTTTCGCATGGTCTCCGGCCCGACGCATACGAATGTGATCTTCGACGTGGTCGTTCCGTTCAACCTCAAAATGACCGACGACGAGGTGAAGGCCCGGATCAGCGAACTGGTCGGTACGCTTGGCAACTATTTTGCCGTCGTGGAGGTCGACAAGGATATCAACGGCGACTCAAGGGGAACATGATCCTCCGAAGGCATAAAAAACAGATGAGCACCACGGCTTCGTGCCGAGGTGCTCATTTTATGCTCATGGGCCAACCCTTTTTCGTCTTTATCCGATGTAGCCGGCCATCTTCTGAAGGTTATAATAGATGCCCTTTTCGGCCATCAGCTCGTCGTGGGAGCCCTGCTCCACAATGCCGTCCTTGTTGAGTACGAGGATGATCTTGGCGTTGCGGATCGTGGAGAGCCGGTGCGCGATGGTGAACACGGTACGTCCTTTGGAGAGCCGCTCGAGGCTCTGCTGAACCACATGCTCGCTCTCGTTGTCAAGCGCGGAGGTCGCCTCGTCAAGAATCAGCACGGGCGGGTTTTTCAGAAAGACGCGGGCGATGCTGACGCGCTGTTTCTGGCCGCCGGAGAGCTTCACGCCGCGCTCACCGACATAAGTATCATAGCCATCCGGGAGCGCGCTTATGAATTCGTCGGCGCCGGCGAGCTTCGCGGCCTCGACGACCTCCTCTCGCGACGCATCCGGTCTGCCATAGAGAATATTCTCGTAGACGGAGCCGGAGAAGAGGTAGACCTCCTGTTGAACGATGCCGATGTTGGCGCGCAAGCTTTTGAGTTTAATCTTGCGGATATCTTTTCCATCGAGCAGGATCCGGCCGCCGGTGACGTCATAAAAGCGTGGAATCAGGTTGGAGAGCGTCGTTTTGCCGCCGCCGGAGGGGCCGACCAGCGCGACGTTTTCGCCGGGGAAGACGTGCAGATCGATGCCGGAGAGGACGTCGGAGCCGCCGTCGTCATAGCGGAAGGTGACGCGGTCGAAGACAATGTCGCCCGTCACTTCGCCGATAGGCTCCGCATCCGGGCTGTCGGCGATCTCGGGGGGCACATCCATAATTTCAAAGAACCGGTTTATGCCGGTCAGGCCCTGCATAAAAGTTTCCGTGAATTCGGCGAGCCGGCTGATGGTTGCCAGCAGCGTGACGGTATACAGCAGATAGGCGATGAAGTCGCCGGGGGTGATCTTTTCATACATCATAAAGAAAGCGCCCGCCGTGACAACGAGCATATACATCATGCCGTCAAACATACGGATCCCGCAGTGGAGCCGCGCAAGGTAGATATAGGCCCGATTTTTAATTTCCAGAAAGATGTGGTTGCCTTTGCGGAATTTTTCTTTTTCGATCTCCTCATTGGAGAAACTCTTGACCACCCGGATTCCAAGCAGGCTGTCCTCCACCTGGGCATTGATCTGGCCGATCTGCTCCTTTTCGCTGTCGAACGCCTCGCCGAGAACCGCCTGCATCCGCAGGACAAAGATTGCCATCAGCGGGATCATGGAATAGATGATGACGGTCAGCGTCAGATTGACGTTGGCGAGGATGATGAAAGATGCGACGAACTTCAGCAGCGCAACAAATACTTCTTCCGGGCAGTGATGGGAGAATTCGGTGATGTCAAACAGATCCCGGGTGAGGCGGCTCATGAGCTGGCCGATCTTCGTATTGCTGTAGAAGGAGAAAGACAGCTCCTGCAGATGGGAAAAAAGATCGTTACGCATATCCGTCTCAAGCCTGGCGCCCATCATGTGGCCGACGCGGATCATATAGTAGTTGGCGGCGGTATCGATGATGCGCAGGAAAATATAGATCCCGGCCACGCTGAGAATGAGGCGCGGCGTCAACAGGGAAAGATCCTCCGAGGCGGTATTCGTGATCTTTCGCACCAGCACCGGCAGGACGATGTCGCAGACAGTGGTCATAAGCGCGCAGAACAGGTCGAGCGCCACGGTGGGAAGATAGGGCTTATAATAGGGCAAGAACCGAAGCAGTTTATTTTTCTTTTTTGTTTGCATAGTTTTTCTTCCGTTATGTTTCATTTTTGTAAAGGGAGGTCCGCAGGGACGTTTTTTATCCGCTTCATGGGCAAGGGAGGATTCTTCAAGGAGAATGGCTCCCGCCGCGGAAAACCTTTCCGGTCGGGCTCGCGGTACCTTCGGCAGATAACCCACACGGCGGATCCGGCGTGCCTTTGGCCGTGGCAAAAAGGGTGAGGGATAACCAAGTACCTGATCTTGATGGGTAAAGGCAGAATGACGATTTTGGAAAGGCGCCACATTCTCGGTTATGAAGATCGGTTCGGAGAATAAAATCGTTTTTAATTATGGGAACGGTTCATTTCTGTCACGCAGTCGCGCAGGTAGCCGGTAAGCGCGAAGGATTTCCCAGTTCCGACGGCGACGCATTCCACCGGGTTTTCCGCAACGTGGAACTCGATGCCGAACCGCTTGGACAGATAGAGATCCATCCCGTGCAGCATGGCGCCCCCGCCGGTCAGGAGCACGCCGGAAGTGCGGATATCCCCGGCGAGCTCCGGCGGCGTTTTTTCAAATACTTTTTGAATGGCGAAAGCAATCTGTGAGGCAAGGTCGTAGCAGATCTCGGAGATCTCCTGCCAGCCGACGGTCACCCTGCCGGGCAAGCCGGTCATCAGATTGCGGCCTTTTACGTCAAAGGTGCGGTCGTCGTCAAAACTCCAACAAGTGCCGATGGCTTTTTTGGTCTCCTCGGCCGTACGATCGCCGATCAAAAGCCCGTGCTTGGCGCGGATATAGCGGATGATCTCCTCATCGAAGCGGTTGCCTGCAATTTTTACGGAATTTTTGCATACGACGCCGGAGAGCGAGAGCACGGCGATATCCGTCGTGCCGCCGCCGATATCCACGACCATTTGGCCGACCGGTTTGGAGATATCGAGGCCGGCTCCGATCGCGGCCGCGACCGGCTCCTCGATCAAAAATACCGTTCTGGCTCCGGCGGCGACGGCGGCCTCGACGACCGCGCGCTGCTCCACATCGGTGATGGCGCTCGGCACGCAGACCGTGACGCGCGGACGGAAGTAGCTCTCGCCGCAGACCTTTTGCAGCGAGTAGCGGATAATCGCGTTGGTGAGGCGGTAATCCGAAATGACGCCCTTCTCGAGCGGGCGGATGGCGGAGATGCGGGAGGGCGTCCTCCCGATCATTTTATAGGCATCCGCCCCGATGCTCAGGATTTCTCCGGTATCCGTGTCGACGGCGACGATCGTGGGCTCACTGAGTACCACCCCGCGGGAGGTGTCGTAGATGATGATTTTTGTAGTGCCGAGGTCAATTCCGATATCTGCAGACATATTTTTCTCCTTTATCTTGATAAACATCCTATTTTCGGAAACTTTGGCGGAAAAGCGGAAATCCCGGATTTTTCCTTGCTTCTCTATTCTTATGCGGGTTCCAGGTTATTTTTTGTTTTCTGCGGCTTTTCCGGAAAAATTGGCGGGTTAGCCGGGATTTCGGGCCGTATTTTCGAGGGGCTCCGAAGACGGTTCCCGGGGAAAAAGGCAAAATCCGTTTTTATGAATCTTATAAGCCGCCTCCGGGGAGAATCTCCTCAAGCATAGGGCGGAGGTTCGTATATCTTCCGGTTCGGCGGTTGTTTTGGACGGTATAGGCGACCGCATCCTCGGTGCCGACGATCACAAGGAGCTTTTTTGCCCGGGTGACGGCGGTGTAGAACAGGTTGCGGTAATTGAGGCGCGGGCTCCTGCCGAAGAGCGGCAGAATGACCGCCTCGAATTCGGAGCCCTGGCTTTTATGAACCGTGACGGCGTAGGCGTGATCAAGCTCGGTGGAATTCTCAAACGGGTAGTCCGCTTTCCGGTCGTCGAAGCGGACGGTCAGCATCCGCATGGAGCGGTCGATCCTCTCGACGATGCCGATGTCGCCGTTAAAGACGCCGGAACCCATCTCGCCGTCGTCGCGCTTCCAGACGGTATCGTAGTTGTTGCGGATCTGCATCACTTTGTCGCCCTCCCGGAACGAGGAACCGTTATAGGTAAATTCGGCCTTCTTTTTATCCGCCGGGTTCAGGAGCTTTTCGAGCCGGATATTGAGGCTCCAGGTCCCAAGCTCGCCGCGGTGCCCCGGGCAGAGCACCTGGATATCTTTGACGGGGGAAAACCCGTAGGCCTCGGGCAGACGCTTGTAAATCAGCGAGCAGACCGTATCGGCGGCGGCCGATTCCGTCGCCCGCGGCAGGAAGAAGAAATCCCCCTCCTTCGCGCCGAGCTCCGGCAGTTCCCCGCGGAGGATCCCATGCGCATTGGTGACGATCCGGCTCTCCGCCGCCTGCCGAAAGATGCGGTCGAGGCAAACGGAGGGCACGATATCGGAGGCGACGATATCCCGCAGTACGTTTCCCGCCCCGACGGACGGAAGCTGATCCGCGTCGCCGACGAGGATCAGCCGGCAGGAGAACGGCAGCGCCCGGAGCAGCGCGTCAAACAGGAGCGTGTCCACCATCGACATCTCATCGACGATCAGGGTATCGCATTTGAGCGGATTCTTTTCATTCTTGCGAAAGGTGGGGTGCAGTTCGTCGGAGCGGAAATCCACCTCCAGCATCCGGTGGATGGTCTTTGCCTCCCGGCCGGTCAACTCGGAGAGGCGTTTTGCGGCCCTTCCGGTCGGCGCGGCGAGAAGCACGGTCTCGCCCATCTCCTCCAACAGGCGGATCAGAGCATTGAGGGTGGTCGTTTTGCCGGTGCCGGGGCCGCCGGTCAGCACAAAGATGCGGTTGCGGATCGCACATTTCAGCGCCTTGCGCTGTAAAGCGTCATACTCGATACCGAGCTCTTTTTCGAGCAGGGAGATGGAGCTCTCGACCGAAGAGGCGGATGCTTCCCCACCGGCGAGCATCAGTTTGATCCTTCCGGCGGCGGAGGTCTCCGCGCTGTATAGTTCCGGCAGGTAGACATAACGCCGGTCCCCGCCGTCGTAAACCTCCAGCCGGTGCTCGTCCAACAAAGTTTCCAGCGCCGCGGCGAGGCCGGAGTCCGTCTCAAGAAGAGAGGCGGCGGCGCCGAGGAGCTTCCCCTCCGGAAGGCAGGAGTGGCCGTTTTCCAGATTGTGTGCCAGAACAAAGGTGATGCCGGCCTTGAGACGACGACTGTCGTCCGGCTCGGCCTTTTCGGAAAAGATGCGGTCCGCGTCCGGGAATTCGAGGCCGATCTCCGGATGGCAGAGGGAGAACGGATCCGCCTCGAGGACCTCCATGGAAGCCATACCCCATTTCTTCCAGACGCGAACGGCGATCGAGGCGGGCAGGCCGTATTTCTGGAGCTCCAGCATCACTTTCCGGATGCCGAACGCCCGCTCGAATTCCGTCGCCATCTCGGCGGCTTTTTTGGTGGTGATGCCTTTGACTTCCGCGAGGCGCATCGGCTCTTTTTCAAGGATCGTCAGCGTCTCGTCACCGAAACGGCCGACAATGCGGGCCGCCAGCGTGGGGCCGACGCCCTTGAAAGTGCCGCCCCCGAGGTATTTGCGGATGGCGCCGGCGGTTGCGGGCAGCTTCCGCTCGCAGAGGGAAGCTTTGAACTGGTTGCCGTAGGAGGGGTGGCTGACGAAACTGCCGGTCAGGGTGACCTCCTCGCCCGTCTCCACCGCACCCAGTTCGCCGACAACGGTGACCAGTTCGCCGTCCGCATTCAGATCGAATACCGTGAAGCCGGAATCCGATTTATAACAAATAATGTCCTCAACGGTTCCGCTGAGGGTTTCCGGTTCCGGGATTCCGACTGGTTGTGCCATATTCCGCCATCCTTTGAAATGATATACATATCTATTATAATTCTTTTCAGGCATGCTGTAAACAGGAGGGCAGCACGTCGGGCAGGTCTTTTTTCTCGCAGAGGAAGACCGAAGAAAAGCGCCGCGTCAGCATTTCGGCGACGCAGCGGCTCTCTATGTCGGCGCCGCAGTCGCACAGCAGCACGGTTTTGGGATATTTTTCATCGGCCAGAATGCAGCGGACCTCGTCCTCCAGGCAGGAGGCCGAGCCCGGCGTCACATCCATTACATAGAGCGCGGTGCAGGAAAGCTTTCGTTCGCAGGCAAGCCCCATCAGCCAGGCAGCGGTTTTCACCATGCCCAGCGCGGCAAAAAAGGTCAGCACCAGCGCGGCAATCAGATCAAACAAAGGAATCCACCTCCGGGAATATCGTTGCAGGCCATACTATGAAAAAACCGGCCTCCCGGTGAAAGGACTGTCATTTTTACCGGGGTTTTCATAGGATGACGTACCGGACTTATGGAGGTAAGGAACCATGAAAAAACCGATTTTCTGCATTGCGGGCGGGGATTTGCGATTTGGATACCTGGCATCGTTCCTGTCCGCGCAGGGATATGACATTTTGGCTCTGGGGCTGGAGAAATGCCCGGAGCTTCCCGAAGCGGCGCAGCCCTGCACCCCGGAAGAGCTTTTCCGGGCCGACGCGGTCATTCTGCCGCTGCCGTGCTGCACCAAAGACGGAAGGTTAAAAACGCCTTTTTCCGACCAGGGCTACGGCCTGACGGAGATCATCGGCGCCATGAGGAAGGGAGCTTTGCTGATCGGCGGCAAGATCCCGGAGGAAGGGATCGACGCCGCGAGGCTGCGGGCCGTTTCGGTCTGCGACTATGCGGAGCGGGAGGATTTCGCGGTGCGGAATGCGGCCTTGACCGCGGAGGCGGCGGTCGCGCTCGCCATGGAGATCGCGGATGAGAGCCTCAGCGGCATGAGGGTGCTGGTGCTCGGCCACGGCAGGATCGGCCGTCTGCTCGCCTCGATGCTCAAGGCACTGGACGCGGATGTGACCGTCGCCGCGCGGCGCTTTTCCGATCTTGCATGGATCCGTTCCGAGGGCATGAAGCCGCTCGAATTTTCCCGCATCGATCAGGAGCTCGGTGGATTCCGGTTGGTGTTCAACACCGTGCCCGCTTTGATTTTGGAAAAAGAGAAACTGATGCTCATGAGAAAAAATGCGGCCGTCATCGACCTCGCCTCCGAGCCGGGAGGCACGGATTTCGCGGCGGCGGCAGAGCTCGGCATCCACGCGGAGAAAGCACTTGGATTACCGGGCAAGTTTGCGCCGAAGACCGCCGGAGAGATTCTGGCCGATACGGTGCAGAATATTATAGAAGAAAGGGAGGATGCGCTTGAAGGATAAAACGAAACTGGGCTTTGCGCTCAGCGGTTCTTTTTGCACATTTGACAAGGCGCTGGCCGAAATGGAGGCGCTGACGGCGGAGTATGAGATCACGCCGATTTTTTCCTTTAACGCCGCCTCGATGGATACCCGGTTCGGCCCGGCGGAGGGGTTTGTCCGTCGGGCGGAAGAGATCTGCGGCAGGAAGGCGATCCTGACCATTCAGGATGCGGAGCCCGCCGGCCCGCAGAAGCTTTTTGACATCGTTTTGGTGGAGCCGTGCACGGGCAACACACTGGCGAAGCTCGCCAATGCCGTCGTCGACACCCCGGTGACGATGGTGGCCAAGGCACATCTGCGCAACAGCCGCCCGGTGGTGCTGGCAGTTTCCACCAACGACGCGCTGAGCAACTCCGCCGTCAACATAGGCCGTCTGCTAAACGCAAAATACGTCTATTTTGTTCCGATGCGGCAGGATAATCCGGAGAAGAAACCACGCTCGATGGTGGCGGACTTCACAAGGACCGGAGCGGCGCTGGAAAAAGCCCTCTCCGGCGAGCAGGTGCAGCCCATCCTCTTCGGCTGAATAAATCTGTCAAAAATATCCCATCCTTTTGGCAAAAGCAGGTATGCTTCACGAAAGGATGGGATTTTTATCTTAAAAACATGCATCATGCTTTTTCTTGCGTCTTTCTTTCTTTTTGTTATGAAAATTCCGGCGTCCGCGCAGGAATCAATTATCATTCGGCTTCCGACATCCGAGGAGGAGCCGGCCGACTCCGAAGATCCTGACGATTCCGATACCTCTTCCGAAGAGGAACCGGTTGTCATTCAGGTTCCCATAACTGTGGAGGAGTCGGACGGCTCCGGCGATTTGGCTGGGCCCTGCACCCTCTCCGTGCAGGAACCTGTCAACCCCAACGACCTGACCGCCCCCTGCAACCTCTCCGCGGAGGAGTTGGCTCCGGTGCTGGGAAATCTTTCGGAATATGCGGAGAATTTTCTCGCCGCCGAAGAAAAATATGGCGTCAACGCGGTGTTTCTGGCCTCCCTTGCCGCATTCGAATCCGGCTGGGGCAGCCGCTGCTTCCGCCAAAACAATCTTTTCGGATGGGGGAAAAAAGAATTTTGTTCCAAAGAGGAATGCATTGATTTTGTGGCCCGCCGCATCTCGGAATGGTATCTGACAGAGAAGGGGAAATATTACAACGGTTCGGGGCTCGGCGGCGTCAACGCCTGCTACAACGGCTCGGCGGTCTGGTATGACTGCATGCTGGACATGATGCAGGGCATGAGCGCCCGCATCGAGAGGCTGGGCTCGGGCGAAATCGTCAGCTGTTAGCCAGGTTTTGTAAAGAATTCCTTGCGGCAGCCCTCCGAAGAATATTACCGGCGGATGATGCGCCCGGAGAAACAAAAAAATGCGGAAGCCCGGGAAGGCCATCCGCATGGGGAAAGCGGGGTCAGTCGAATTCCGTAAAGAATTCCTTGCGGCAGCCCTCCGGGGAATACT
>CAZLMO010000049.1:0-12946 GCA_964560915.1 uncultured Oscillospiraceae bacterium | reverse complement strand
AGATCCTCAAAGCAGCGGCGCAGGAGCTCCCGCACCGCCTCGGGGATGAGTCCCCGGCCCCAGTAAGGCTTCCCGATCCAGTAGCCGATCTCGGCTTCGCCATCCTGCATCGGCGCGCTGCCCTTTCCGGAGAACATGATGCCCGCGCTGCCCACCGGCTTGCCGGTTTCCCTGAGCACCACGGCATAGGTCTCGGGCTCGGAGAGCACCCCGCGGATGATCTCGCGGCTGTTTTCCACGGAGGTGTGGGGCGGCCAGCCCGCGATGGGGCCGATTACCGGATCCTTTGCGTATCGGTATAGTTCCTCCGCGTCGGATCCCTCCCACGGGCGCAGAATCAGCCTTTCGGTTTCCAGGGTCATAGTAAAATCCCCCTTTCTCAGCGCTCCGGTTTCTGTATCCACTCCAGCACGCCAGCAAGGTTTTCCACGCAGACATGGCTGCCGCCGTGGAGCATCATCTCCAGCATCGCGTCCTCATCCGGCGTACGGTCGGCCTTTTGAGCCAGACCCTTTCCGGCGGTTTTGACCATGATGGTCATCATCAGCTTGTAGATACCGTGCAGTTTCCTGATATCGAAGCCGCCCTGCAGGGTGAAGAGGGCCGCCTGATCGGGAATGGGGTTTTTCTTACGGACTTCTTCCATCTGCGTACCCGTGCCGCCCATGCCGACGGCGCAGACCGCGCGGACGCGATATCGCTTCGCGGCGGACCCGTACCCCTTGACCGTGCCTGCCATGATCCAGCCGAGATAGAGAATCTCAGAGCCGGCGGCGACGGCGTTTTTGGCTTTGTCGAGGGAAAAAACCGGCAAACCGGTCTTCTCGCCCAGCAGTTTTGCGTATTCGGCGGTATAGCCGGAGTTGGAAGTATAAATGATTGCTTTGAGCATAGTATTTTCATCCTTTCAGTTTTTCTTCTTGATCGTGGCTTTGCCTCCTCTCCCGGAAGCGGGAGAGGAGGTGTGTTTATGCTTATCTCCTTATCGTCTCCACCAAATTGTAGACGTCTCGTAGTATTTTGTAAAGCCACAGTGCTCCAAAACATGCTGCGAAGGCAGGTTGTCACACTCAGTTTCGGCGATTACATGCCGGACCCCCTGCTGCTTTTCCGCCCACGCGCACATGGCGTTGACGGCTTCGGTCATATATCCGCTGCGCTCAAACGGTTTGCCGAGGCCATAGCCGATCTCGACTTCACCGTTTTCATCCGGAATATTCTTAAAGTCGGCGGAGCCCACGACGACGCGATCCTTTTTGCGGAGCAGCAGCCAAAAGCTGTGCCACGCGTAGTTTTCCTCATCCCGTTCGGTCGCAGCGAGCTGGCCCTTTACAATTTCCAGAAAGCCGCCCTCCATCGGTTCCGCCTGATAGGAGCAGGAAAGCTCCTTTTCCAGCGCGGGCAAATCTTCCGCCCAGAGCCGCAGCAGACGGAGGTTCAGCGGCAGCAGCTCCAGCCGCTCGGTTTCCATTAGTCGCATAAAATTTTCCTCACAGGGTGGCGGATCACCGTTTTCCGCCGGGCGGGCTCCACCTTGCGCGCGTCGGAGAGGTAGATTTCATGATGCCGGCGCAAGTCGGAAAAGTCGTTTGCATAGCCGTTTTTGCGCGCAAATTCGTCCATGGCCGCGACGGTGTCGGGCTCGTCGTCATAGGGCCCGATATGCATCGCCTGCACGCAGAGGCCCTCGTCGACGGTCAGAAATTCCACCTTGGAAAAGTCATGTTTTTTCTTTTTCGCCGCCTCGGCGACGGCCCAGTCGAAATCCGCTCTGGTGACGAAATCCGGCAGGCGGATGACCGAGATCCAATGGAACAGATCCTTTCGCGTGTAATCGAAGCCATCCACGCCTTCCTGCTGCCAGAAGCCCTCCAGCGGCGGCACGACGTAGTCGAAATAACCTTCGATCCGGTGGTCGGACAGCTTGCTCATCTTGATGGTGAAGGCAATGCCGTAGAGAAGGCCGATGGACGCCTTATATGCGCCGCCCTCCTCGTTGGGGTCGCCGGTTCCGCGTACGGCGATATAGTTCATGGGCGGCACCGTCACGAGCTGCGGATGCTGCGGCGGCAGATAAAATTCCTTATACTCTTTTTTGTAATCAAACGCCATAATATCCTCCGCTTTTTATCTTCCGAACAGGTTCATTACACCATGCAGAAGCATGGTTGAATAGCAATTCTTTGTTTTCATCCGTACAGCGCCGAGTACGATGCCGAAGCACAGGCCGGTAACAACTTTCCACAGCATGACCGTCATCAGGCCGCCGCTGACGCGAAATGCAATCGAGCTTACATATCCAAAATGCCACAGGGCAAATAGGATGGTCGTCACGACATAGACCTTCCATTCCTCGTTAAATACATTTTTCAGCCTGTTCCAAATATAGCCCCGAAAAATGATCTCCTCATATATCGGCGTCACGACGCTCCCGTATATCAGCAGCAGCACCGCCCGGCAGTCTCCCGTGTAGTTGGACGGCGCAAGGAGCAAAAGAATCAGGGCGGCGGCGGACGCAATCAGATACCATTTTGAAAACCTCTCCGGAAAAACCGATAAGGTAAGCCGCCTTTTTTTGGCGACGGCAAGAAACAGCGCCGTAAGGACGATCATGGAAACCATTGCCGCCATGCTGTCGCTGAAGGCCGTTCTTTCAACGGCCAGGAAAATGAAGCTCTCCAGCCCCAACAGCAAAAGCTGCAGCAGAATGAGCAGGCCCGCGATGATAAGGACTTCCTGGGCGGCTTTACTCCTCATGCGTTTCATTTTCTTTCTCTTGCAGGATGAGAAGGAACTTCTTTTCGGACAAAATCTCATGGGTCACAAACGTGCCGTTGTAAAACAGCGCGTAATTCGTCCACGCCGCCGGGGCGTTCCGCGCCGCCTCGCGGCTCTCGATGAGGTGGCTTTGAAACGGGATTCCGGCCTCTTTTGCCTCAGCCTCGACGAGCGGCACGTATTTTGCCGTAAACGGGCAGCCATGGGTATAGTAGAGCACAAAACCCGGCTCGTCAATATGGGGCTGTTTGACCTGCGGCAGAAAGCGCGGAACGGGGGCGTCCGGCTTGAAGGGCAGATAGAGAAGCGTGAAAGACGGCTCCGCCGTGTCGGCCACCTGAAAGCCCCTGTACGCAAGATATTTGGGGTCGGAAAGAAAGGGCTGCTTTTGGGGCGAAGAAATCACGGTGACACCGCACTTACCCTTCTCTTGACTGTCACGGATACACGCGGCAAGCAGATCGTTTGCATAGCCGTGGCCTTTCAGACTGCCAGATACCCAGAAGCAGTCGATGTGCATATAGCCTTCCGCTTCGATGGGCGCCCAGGCGGCCTCGGCCGGAAGGTATTCGATGAAGCACTTGCCGCGCTCCGTGGACTTAAGGAACACCAGCCCCTCATCCAGCCGGCCGCGCAGCCATGCCTTTTTGGAGGCGACCTGCGGGTCGCGGTTATTGGAGATCGCGCAGCAGATGTGCTCCGTTTCGAGGTTTTCGGGGGTGAGTTTGACGAATTCCATGTGTTTTTTTCCTCCCGGGTGGGCCGTCGGGTACGGTCACGGTGAATTTTGGCAGGGAGATCCTCCGCCGCGCGGCATACCGCGCGGGAGAAGGCCGCCGGCGCGCCGTTTTTTCGCTTTCGGCCCTGCCTCCCGATAAATCGAGCGCCGCTTTGGTCCAATCCTTGCCTGCGTAAACCTTTCGTGGTTTTTTGGAAAATTTGATACAGGAAAGAAAACGGAAGATAATAAAACCGGGGCAAAATTGCCGCCCGAAAAAACGGGTGGCGGCCGGGGACATTCAGGGTTCATCACGCAGCCTTTTGAGCAGCGCGATCTCGGCGGCATAGCCGGCCTCGTCATTCGGCGTTTCCAAGATAAACGGCAGCCCTTCGAGCGCCGGGTGCCGGATGATCCGCTCGATGGCTTCCAGACTGAGCATGCCCTCCGTAATCCGCGCATGGCGGTCCTTTTTGGAGCCGCAGGCATTCAAGCTGTTGTTGAGGTGCACCGCCCGGAGCTTTGTCAGCCCGACCACGCGGTCGAACTCCGTGAGCACGCCTTCAAGGTCGTTTTCGAGGTCGTAGCCCGCATCCCAGACATGACAGGTGTCGAGGCAGACGCCCATTTTTTCGCTGAGATCCACCCGGTCGAGAATTTCCCGAAGCTCCTCGAACCGCCCGCCGACTTCGCTGCCCTTTCCGGACATCGTCTCCAGCAGAACGGTGGTCGTCATCTCCGGGAACAGCGCCCCACCCAGTAGCTCCGCAATCTTTTCAATGCCGGTTTCGACGCCCTGCCCGACGTGGCTGCCCGGATGAAAATTATAAAATTGACCGGGGGTCGCCTCCATTCGCTGCAGATCGTCCGCAAAAACCATCCATGCAAATTCCCGGACGTTCTTCTTATCCGCACAGGGATTCAGCGTGTAGGGCGCGTGGGCAACGATCCGGTCGATGCCCTGCTCCCGGCAGAATTCCAGAAACGCCCGCACATCGTCGGGGTCGATCGGCTTCGAGGCGCCGCCCCGCGGATTCCGCGTAAAAAAGGCAAACGTATTGGCCCCGAGCGCGGCGGCCCGCTCCCCCATGGCAAGATATCCGCCCGCCGACGAAATATGGCTTCCGATTCGGAACATCAAAATCCCCCTTTGCAGCTTTTCTTTATTATACCTCCTGCGGCGGCAGGAGAAAAGCCCGATTTTTTTCGCAAAAAAACTTGATTAACTAAGAATAATTCTTATGTAGCTTATAAAAGTGGAAATAAAACACGGAATACTGTATCATTTGAGACAGAAAGAGGGGATTCCATGCTGAAGCGCGACCGTGAGATTCTGCGAACCTCGGAGCTCTTTGAAGGGACCCCCGAGGAGGCGCTCGACCGCTGGCTTGCCGACGAGGGGAGTTGGGCCGTCGGCGCAGGCAGCGGGGAGACGATCCTCGGCTGTTCCGAGTTTTGCCGCTGCCTCGGCGTTTTGCTGCGGGGCGGGGCAACCGTATATAAAGTCTGCCCTGGCGGCCGCAAGGTGATTATCAGCATGTTGGAACCGGGAAAGACATTCGGGATGTCGACACTGTTTTATGAAGCGGCCGCGTGCCCGACGGAGATCGTCGCCTCCTGCGCATGCAGGATGGTCTTTTTCTCCAAGGATCTGGTGGAGCGCGCCTTTGCCGAATCCCCGGAGTTTGCCCGCTCCTATGTGACCCTTCTTTCCCGGAAGATCCACTTTCTCAACAGCAGGCTGGCGACTTTTATAGAGTCGGACTGCCGGGATAAGCTGCTGAGCTATCTCTCCGGCCTCTATACCGGGGAAGAAAGTATCCGGCTTGCCGGCAGCATGTCGGAGCTTGCGCAGACGCTCGGCGTCGGGAGGGCCTCGCTTTATCGTGCGTTCGATGCGCTGGAAGCGGAGGAGGTTCTCCGCCGCGAAGGGCGGAACATTCTCGTTAGGAATGCCGCAAGGCTTTCTATAGAATAAAATCCATGAGGTGATTTTGATGAAAAAAATTCTTGCTGTTCTTATGAGCCTGCTTATGGTTGCGGCGTTTTCCGCCTGCTTTGCCAAAACGGAAGAGCCCGCGGAATCCTCCGAGCCGGTGTCGGAAATCTCCGAGCCGGAAACTTCCCAGGAGCCCGTCTATGAGGGGACGACGGTCAATATCGGCATGCTGAAGGGCCCGACCGGTATGGGTGCCGCCTGGCTGATGGAGCAGGATTCCCTCGGCACGACCGTCAATGATTACAACTTCACGATTGCGGGCGCCCCGGATGTGCTGACTTCCCAGCTTCTTTCCGGAGAGATGGATATCGCCGCCCTGCCGACGAATGTGATTTCGACGCTCTACAACAAGGCCAACGGCGAAATTGAGATTCTCGGCGTCAACACCCTCGGCGTCCTTTATATCCTTGAAAAAGGCGATACCATTCAGTCCGTCGCGGATCTCAGCGGCAAGACCATTCTTGCTTCCGGGCAGGGCTCCACGGCGGAATACGCGCTGGATTATATCCTTGCGCAGAACGGCCTCACCGTCGGCGAGGATGTCGAAATCTTTTGGGCCACCGAACACAGCGAAGCCGCGACGCTCGCCCTGGCCGGGGAGTATGATGTCGTCATGCTGCCGGAGCCCTTTGTCACCAGCGTGACCGCGCAGTCCGATGATTTCCGTGTGGCCCTTGACCTGACCGCCGAATGGGAGGCGCTCGGCAACGGGGAGCTCACCATGGGCGGCGTTGCGGTTCGGAAGGCGTTTGCCGAGGAGAATCCGGAGGCCGTCGCCGCTTTCCTCGAGGAATATGGGGAAAGCATCACCTACACGCAGGAAAACACGGCCGATGCCGCCGCGCTGATCGAGAAATATGAAATCGCGACGGCCGCCGTCGCGCAGTCCGCCCTGCCGCGCTGCAACATCGTGTGGTACACGGGCGAGCAGATGAAGGCTCCGCTCGAGAGCTTCTATCAGGTCCTTTATGAGTACAATCCCGCTACGGTCGGCGGCGCGCTGCCGGGCGAAGACTTCTATTATCAGGCATAAAAAACAAGCGCTTCCTTATGAGCACGGAAGGAGGGGGAAAACCGGATGAAAAAACTGCTGCGCGGGCTTTTGGTCACCGCGTTTTGGCTGCTCTGCTGGCAGGGAGCCGCGATGCTCGTCGGAAAGACCGTTCTGCTTCCTCCTCCGCTTTCCGTGCTCAAAGCGCTGCTTTCCCTTTCGCGAACGGGGGGATTTTGGGTTTCCGCCGCAAATTCCGTATTCAGGGTTCTGGAAGGCCTGCTCTTCGGCGTGCTCGCCGGGGTGCTGACCGCGGCCGGAACCGCACGCTTCGCGGCGCTCCGAGGTCTTCTGTCGCCGGTCATGTCGGCGATCAAAGCCACGCCGATCGCCTCGTTCATTATTTTGGCGCTGGTCTGGTTCCGGGTGAGCTTCATCCCGGTCTTTACGGCGTTTTTGATCGTTTACCCGCTGGTGTGGGCAAATGTGGAGCAGGGTATCGGCAGCACCGACCCGGCGCTGCTGGAGATGGCCCACGCCTTCCGGATGCCAAAAAAAAATCTGCTGACAAAAATCTATGTGCCCTCGGTAAGGCCGTATTTTCTGGCGGCTTTCAACTCCGGCATGGGGATGGCCTGGAAGGCCGGAATCGCCGCGGAAGTCATCTGTTCCGCAAAGACCTCGATCGGCGGTGCGCTTCACGACGCCAAGATCTACCTCGAAACGGAAAACCTGTTTGCATGGACCCTTGCAGTCATTCTGCTGAGCATTTTGCTCGAGAAGCTGTTTTTCCGTCTCGCCGCATGGGAAGGGAGGCGTCGTGATGCCTGAGTTTCGGGATGTGAGTCTTTCTTTCGACGGCCGCGTCATTTTGGAGCACTTTCAGTTTTCCCTAAAAGAAAATACCCGCACCGCCGTTCTGGGGACCTCCGGCAGCGGAAAAACGACGATCCTGCGCCTCGCCGCCGGTTTGCAGAAGCCGGATTCCGGCGTGGCGGAGCCTTTTCCCGGGAGGCCGTCTTTTCTGTTTCAGGATGACCGCCTGCTTCCGTGGAGCAATGCGCTGGAGAATCTGACCGCTCTCGGCATCCCACCGGATCGGGCAAAGGAGTATCTTGCGAAGGTTGGGCTTGCCGGAGAAGAAAATAAACTGCCGGAGGAGCTCTCCGGCGGGATGAAGCGCCGGCTTGCGATCGCCCGGTGTTTTGCCTACGGCGGCGATGCCTTTTATTTGGATGAGCCGCTGCAGGGCCTTGATATTAAAACCGCCGGCGACGTGCTGGCCTTTATGATTGGGGAGCTGCGCGGAAAACCGGCTCTGCTGATCACGCACAATCCGGAGGAGGCGCTCGCGCTTGCCAATCGCATCGTGATTGTATCCGGCCCGCCGCTGCAGGTGGTTTCAGACCGGCCTTCCTCCAATTTTGAGGATCCGGACGAGCTGAAGGCGGCGCTTGCCGGAAAATAAATATCAAAACCATGCCGCCGCGGGAAATCCCCTGCGGCGGCATGGTTTATAAAAAAGTTCTGTTTTGCGTCGGGTTAACGACAGCGCTCTGCGGCCGTGCCTGCATGAGGCCTTTCGTAAGGTGTGGAAGGGTTTCGGATGAACGAAAATGCCCGGCCTTGAGCTCTGCTTTTTAAGAGATTCAGGAAAAGGACGCCCGCACGTTTGCAGCCCCATTTTATGGGATCGAAAAAGCGGAGGATTCCCCGACAGTTCCTCATACAAAAAAAGCGCCTTCCAAACGGAAGGCGCTTTTTATCGGAAAAATTACTTCGGCAAATTGCCGCGGTCGGTGTAGCTGGTGTGGAAGAGCTTGTGGGCAATTCCCTCGCCGGGCTTGACGCCGAGATCTTTGTAGAATTCCTGAATCGCCGGGTTTTTGTGGCTCTGGCGAATCGGGCACTGCTGGGCGTCGATGAGGTAGGTGGCGGCGTTCCGTTTCTCGACCTTTACCCAGTCGCGGTACGGGTTGCCGCCGCCGCCGATGCAGCCGCCCGGGCAGGCCATGATCTCGATGAAATGATAGTCGGCTTTGCCGGCTTTGACGAGATCCATGATCGCCCTGGCATTCGCAAGACCGGAGGTGATGCAGACCTTGACGTCGATATCGCCGACCTTGATGGTCGCTTCACGGGTGTCGCGGAGACCACGAACCTGTTTGAAGTCGATATCTTCAAGCACTTTGCCGGTGACGATTTCGTAGACGGTGCGGAGAGCGGCCTCCATCACGCCGCCGGAGGAGCCGAAGATGACGCCGGCGCCGGAACCGAGGCCGAACGGAGCGTCAAACGGGGTGTCGGGCAGCTTGCTGAAGTCGATATTGGCGGAACGGATCATCTGCGCAAGCTCCTGAACGGTGATCACGCAGTCGACATCCTGATAGCCGTCGCGTCCAAGCTCGGGGCGCTTGGCCTCGTATTTCTTCGCGGTGCACGGCATGACGGAGAGGGAGAAGACCTCCTGCGGGCGTTTGCCGAGTTTCTTCGAGAAATACTCCTTGATGATCGCGCCGAACATCCCCTGAGGGGATTTGGCGGTGGAGAGGTGCGCGAGCTGATCGGGGTACCAAGTCTCGCAGAATTTAACCCAACCAGGCGAGCAGGAGGTAATTAACGGCAGGCATCCGCCGCCGGTCAGGCGGTGCAGGAACTCCGTGCCTTCCTCCATGATGGTGAGGTCGGCGGAGAAATCGGTGTCGAACACATAGTCGATGCCCATCATCTTCATGGCGGTGACCAAGCGGCCGGTGGAGATCGTGCCGGGCTCCTCGCCGAGCGCCTCGGCGATATTGACGCGGACGGCCGGGGCGACCTGAGCGATCACGGTGAGATTCTTATCGGCGATGGCCTTCCAGGCGTCGTCGATATCCTCGTGAATGGTCAGGGCCGCGACCGGGCAGGCCTGGACACACTGGCCGCAGGCGGTGCAGGCGGTCTCGATGAGCGGTCTGTCGTATTCGGTGGTGAGGTAGGTCTCAAAGCCGCGTTTGGTCTTGGTCAGGACGTTGCAGCTCTGGAAATGCGTGCAGGCCCAGGCGCAGCGGTCGCAGACGATGCACTTGGCGGGATCACGGGTGACGGAGGGGCTGGAAAAATCCATGCCTTTTCCGCGCTCTTGATAGGGGAAGCGGATCTCGCGGGTGAAATTCATATCCGCGACGACCTGCTGCAGCTCGCAGTTGTGGTTGCGGATGCAGTGCAGGCAATCGGCCGGATGATGGGCGAGGATCAGCTCAAGAATGTTGGAACGGGCTTTGCGGACGCGTGCGGTGTTGGTATGCACGACCATGCCGTCGCTGACCGGGTATGCGCAGGAGGGCTGAAGAAGGCGCTGGCCCTCCACCTCAACCACGCAGAGGCGGCAGTTGCCCTTGACATCCTGATCGGGATGATAGCAGAGATGCGGAATCCGGATGCCGGCCTTATCGGCAGCTTTTATAATGGTAGTACCGTTTTCCACTTCAACGGAAATTCCGTCGATGGTTATTTTCGCCATTATTGGTTCCCCCTTTCGAGGAATTCGTTGCGGAAATACTTGATCGCGGAGACCAGCGGAGTAGGAGAAGCCTGGCCAAGTCCGCAGAGGGAGGCGTCCATCATCGTGGAGGCAAGGTCCTCAATGGTATCGAGGTCGGTCTCGGTGCCGGTGCCGTCCTTAAACTTGCGGACAAGCTCGAGCAGACGGAAATTGCCTTCGCGGCAGGGCGTGCATTTACCGCAGGATTCTTCGGTGAAGAATTCCATCAGGTTTTCGCAGACATCCACGATATCCTGATCCTCGTCGATGAACATCAGGTCGCCGGCGCCGAAGTTGGCGCCCGCAGCGTTGCAGTCCTCAATGGACATCTTGGTATCGAGCTTGTCCGGCCCGACGATCGGCCCGGAGGCGCCGCCGCACTGAATGGCCTTGAGCTTTTTGCCGTTCGGGCAGCCGCCGCCGACGTTCTCAAACAGTTCGCGCATGGTGATGCCGGCCTGGAACTCATAGACGCCCGGGTTCTTGACGTTGCCGCAGAGGGTAAAGAGCTTCGTTCCGGTGGTCTGCGCGGTGCCGAGGGTCTTGAAGAAATCGGCGCCCATGCAGAGGATCATTGGGATGTTGCAGAGAGTCTCCACGTTGTTGATGACGGTCGGCTTGCCCCACAGGCCCTGAACACCCGGGAACGGTGGCTTGAATCTCGGCTCGCCGCGTTTGCCCTCGATGGACTCGAGCATGGCGGTCTCTTCGCCGCAGACATAGGCGCCTGCGCCGGAGCGGATCTCGATATCGAAATCAACACCGGAATCCATGACGTTTTTGCCAAGGAAGTGATGCACCCTCGCGTCGTCGAGCGCCTTCAGCAGGATCTCTTTGCCGTAGGGATATTCGGCCCGGAGATAGATGTAGCCTTTTGTCGCGCCGACGGCGACACCGGCGATCGCCATGCCTTCAAAAAGAAGGTTCGGAACCTCGGCCATCAGGATACGGTCCTTGTTGGTTCCGGGTTCGCCCTCGTCGGCGTTGCAGACAATGTATTTTTGATCCGCATCGGTGTTGCGGACGAAAGTCCACTTCATGCCGGTGGGGAAGCCGGCGCCGCCTCTGCCGCGGAGGCCGGAATCCTTGACGATCTGGATGACCGCGGAAGGATTGGCAAGCGCGATCTTGAGCCCGGCATAGCCGCCGACGGTGGCATACTCCATGGCGCTTGCGGGATTAAGTTTGCCGACGTTATAAGTTAGAAATTTATATTCTTCCATATCTTTCACCCTCCTCAGCGATATTTGGCGAGGACACCCTTGACATCATCAGGGGTCAACGGTCCGTAGACCTCGTCGTCGATCATGACGGCGGGGGCGCGGTCGCAGATGCCAAGGCACTCGCAGATTTCAAGGGTGAACCTGCCGTCAAGGGTGGTGCGGCCGCATTGGATGCCGAGCTCTTTTTCAAAAGCTTCCAGCAGGGTCTTTGCCCCTTTGACGTGGCAGGGGGCGCTGTGGCACATCCGGATGATATGATCACCACGCTCCTCTTTGGAGAACATCGCGTAGAAGGAAGCGACGCCGTAGATCTTGGAGCGCGGAATATCCATCGCTTCGGAGACGACGGCGGCAACCTCTTCCGGAACGGCGTTTCCGGCGATCGGCTGAGCCTCGCGCAGCACTTCGATCAGCATGTCCTCACGGCCTCTGTAAGGCGCAGCGACAGCTGCGATCTTGGCGAGGACCAAAGGATCGCTGGCTTTGGTGCAGCAATAAGAATAATCGTTTGCCATAGAGAAAACTGACACCTCCGTAGTTGTAATTTCGGATTCTTCAGCCCCGTTACTTTTTGAAAAGCAACGGAAAACAGCACTCTTTCGACCTTCCGAAAAAATGCCGATAACAGTATCCATCTAATTATATCTGAATATAGGGAGTCACCGTTGCTTTCATTAACTTCAAAAGGAGACCGCACGGTTATTTTAAGTTACCAAACAAAGCGGTGAGAATATTTGAAGAAAATGCCGGACGGGCTTTTTGGAAAGCACGGCTCTTCGATGCGGGGATTCCTGCGGGAATCTTTAAAAATTCCCAGAATTTCCTATTTCCCGACATAAGTATACATCGTGCAGGGGCGTCCGCCCGTGCCGTAGTCCATGCCGGCCTCCACGCTGTTTCCGTTGACCAGATAGTTCATATAGCGGCGGAGCGTGACCCGGGAGAGGGAAATTTCTTTGGAAATATCTTCAATGGAAAGCGTAACCCCCCTTTGCTTCCGGAGGAACGCACAGATCATCTCCAGCGTCGCCGGCTGAATGCCCTTGTCGATATACTGGGATGTCGATTCCTGAATACCGGCAACAAAGAAGGAATCGATGGCCGCCTGCGTCAGCGTCTCAGAGGTATCCAGCGCCTCTTTTCTGGCGATGTATTTCGTCAAAGCATCCTGGAAACGGGCATAATCGAAGGGCTTAATCAGGTAATCCACCAAACCGAAACAAAACAGCATGGCGACCATGCGGGCATCCTTGACAGCCGTGACCATGATGACATCCTGTAAATTGCCGAACCTGCGCACCTCCGAAAGAAATTCAGCCCCCGTCATGGACGGCATATTGTAATCCAGCAGAATCAGATCAATGGAATGCGTTTTGAGATATTCCAATGCTTCCACGCCGCTGGAAAATACGCCTGCGACGGTCAGCTTTGCGTTGTGCTCCACGTAATTCCGGTCGATCTCCGCAACCATGGGGTCATCCTCCACAATCATGACACGGTACATTCGCTTTCACTCCCTCTTTTTGTATTTGCTGAAACTTTTAAAATACCAATTATACATTTTAAACTTTTTTAAAGAAAAGTCAATGATATAAAAACTTCGGAAGCGGGAAGAAACAAAATAAAAAAACGGATTGCCCATCCCCATGAAGCGGCAATCCGTTTTAAACTTATTCTCTTGCGGGAGCCGATTTTTCTTCGGGCCGTACAAATT
>CAZLMO010000048.1:11767-13000 GCA_964560915.1 uncultured Oscillospiraceae bacterium | reverse complement strand
CTCCGCGATCACGCCGAGCGGCATCCGCTTCGGCAAGGGGCACGGCTATTTCGATTTGGAATGGGCGATGCTCTCCTCCTGCGGAATCGCCGACGATTCCACCGTGATTGTCGGCGCGGGGCACGACTGCCAGGTGGCGGATGTGGACGTCGCCGTAGAGGAATACGACACGGCGATCGATTATATCGTGACGCCCACCCGGATCATCGAGACCCGCCACGAGTTTCCGCGCCCCAAAAAGGGGATCATCTGGTGCCGTCTGGCTCCGGGCATGCGCGAGCAGATTCCGCCGGTGCAGGAGCTCTGGTGCCGCGTCCACTGTAAATAAATTTCTTTCCTTGGAAAATAAGATGAAGGAGGGGCCTATGAAAAAAGAAACGCCATTGCTGGAACTGCGCGGGATCACGAAAACATTCGGGGATTTTGTCGCCAACGACCATATTGATCTGGACGTTCGAGCCGGGGAAGTGCACGCGGTTCTGGGCGAAAACGGAGCCGGCAAGAGCACGCTGATGAATATCATCTACGGCATGTATCACCCGGACGCGGGAAGCATCCGCGTGAACGGCGAACAGGTGCAGATTGCCTCTCCGAAGGATGCCCTGACTCATAAAATCGGAATGGTTCACCAGCATTTCATGCTGGTGAATGTCTTTTCCGCCATAGATAATATTTTTCTGATGGGCGACGAGAAACCATGGGCGCTTCGGAAGAAAAAGAATATTGAAGAGCGCCTGATGAGCATTCAGGAGCAATACAAAATTGACGTGGATATCCACAGCCCGGCGGAGCAGTTGAGCATCGGCATGCAGCAGAAAGTGGAGATCCTGAAGCTGCTTTATACCGGGGCGGAGATCCTGATCTTCGATGAGCCGACCGCCGTGCTGCCTCCGCAGGAGTGCGATAGCCTCTTTGAGATCATCGCGAATCTAACCTCCGAGGGCAAGGGAGTTCTCTTTATCAGCCACAAGCTCGACGAGGTGCTGCGCATCAGCGACCGCATCACCGTGCTCACGCGCGGAAAGGTGACGGGCCGGATGGATACCGCCGATGCGGATAAGGAAACGATCGTCCGCATGATGGTGGGGGAGAACATGGAAGTTCCGGAGGCGGAGCGGACGGAATCCTCCGGGCCGAAACCGGTGCTGCTCCGGGCCGACCGTCTCCGTGCGAAGGATAACCGCGGCGTTATGACGCTGGACGGCGTCTCGATGGAAATCCGCGCCGGGGAGA
>CAZLMO010000048.1:0-11757 GCA_964560915.1 uncultured Oscillospiraceae bacterium | reverse complement strand
ATATCAAAATCAGCGGCGAAACCTGGCCGGACAGTTTTGAGTGTCTCTCATCTTTCCGCTGTGAACGATTCGGGGAGAAAGGTTCTGAATGATGTCTCTTTCACCGTAAGAGCCGGAGAAATTCTTGGGGTCGCAGGAGTTGAAGGCAACGGTCAGATCGAGCTTGCCGAAGTGCTTTCGGGTGTGAGGCATGCGGCCGGAGGACGGGTTCTGATCGGGGAGCAGGAGGTCTCCACACGCTGTGCGAAACCGTTCATTGAGCAAAAAATCGCCTATGTGCCGGCAGACCGAAACCATGTGGGTTCCGTGCCGGATTTCCCGTTATATGAGAATTGGGCCCTCCGCAGCAGCCGTCTGCCGGGAAAGGGTATTCTGCTGAATTATAAGGCCATCCGGAAGGAAGCGGCCGCGGTCATGGCGGATTACGACGTCCGGGCGCGCGGCATTGAGGATCGCACCGCCGATCTTTCCGGCGGGAACCTGCAGAAATTCATCATGGCAAGAAGTCTGAAAGAGAAGCCGCGGGTGCTGATCTGCTCGTATCCGACTCGGGGCCTCGATATCAAGGCCACCTGCTTTATCCGGGAGAAAATCCTCGAGGCCCGGAACCGGGGCTGCGGCATCGTGCTGCTCTCCGGCGATTTTGAGGAGCTGTTTTCTCTTTCCGACCGCTTGGTGGTGCTCTGCCGGGGCAGGATCGCCGGAGAAGTGCGGCCCGCCGAAGCGACGGTGCGCGAGGTCGGAATGATGATGATGGGGGTGGCCGGAGCATGAAAAACTTTGGGGCCCGCATCGACGACACGATCCGAAATTTCTCTTCCCGGATGATTAGACAGTCCGTCGGCCGGAAGGCGGCGATTTTCTTTCTCTCCATACTGGCGGCGCTGGTGATCGGCGCAGGGTTTCTTGCGGTGCTGAAGGTGAACCCGCTGACCGCCTATTATTATCTGCTGATCCGGCCGTTCGGGAGCTTCAACAGTATCGGAGAAATGAGCATCAAGCTCGTCCCGATTCTGCTTGTGGGCGTGGGGGTGTCGTTTACCTTCTCCGCAAAGCTGAGCAATCTCGGCGGCGAGGGGCAAATATGCCTCGGCGCCATCGGGATGACGATCGTGGGGACGTCGGCGCTGGGCACGTCGCTCGGCGGGTGGTCGATTCCGCTCGGGATGCTGGTTGCGGCGCTCTTCGGGGCCGTCTGGGCCGGGATCGCCGGTCTCGTCAAGACCTGCTTCCATGCGAGCGAGATCATTACGACCCTGCTTTTGAATTATATCGCGGTTCAGTTCCTGAGCTACTGCGTTTACTACCCGTTACGGGATCCCGGCGGGAATATCCCGCAATCTGCGAAGGTGGCCTCCGTGCTGCCGAAGCTTTTTTCCGGCTCCCGGATGAATGCGGGCATCCTGATCGCCCTTGCCGCCGTAGTGATTTATGCGGTGGTGATCCGCCGCACGAGCTTCGGCTACCGGCTGAGGGTGCTGGGCGGCAGCGTCCCGGCCGCGGAATACGGCGGGATCAGCCGCAGCAAATACTATCTCTTGGCCATGATGCTCAGCGGCGTTTTTACCGGAATCGCCGGCGCCGTCGAGGTGGCCGGCACCCAGACCCGTCTGCTGGAGGGGCTTGCGGGCTCCTATGGGTTTGACGGCGTGGTGGCGGCCCTTTTGGGGATGCTTCACCCGGTGGGCGTGGCGGCGGCCTCCGTACTGCTGGCCGTGCTCAATACCGGCGCGGAGACCATGCAGGTCAAGACGGGCGTCTCCTCGCTTTTTGTCAATGTGCTGGAGGCGCTGATCGTTCTGTTCATTCTGCTGGGCATGAGCTATGCCTCTGAAAATAAAAAGCCACGGGCAAAGGAGGGTGCGAAATGAGCGAAATTCTGACGGCTGCGTTTTTGATCCCCCTTCTGACCGCCGGGATCCGGATGAGCGTTCCGCTGATCCTCGGCTCCGTGGGAGAAGTGGTTTCGGAGAAGACAGGCGTCCTCAACATCGGCCTTGAGGGGCAGATGCTGACCGCCGCGCTGATCTCCTTTATCGTGGCTTATTATACCGGCAGCCTGACGCTCGGGATTTTGGCCGGAGGAGTTTCGGGCATGCTGGGCGCCCTGGTGATCGCTTTCTGGAGCGTCAGTCGAAAACAGGATCAGTCGGTCGTGGGCATCATGTTTAACATTTTCGCCATCGGCTTCACCAACTTCCTCTACCGGGCAATCTTCGGCGTGAGCACCGATAAAGCCAAAGTGGAAATCCTGCCGACGATTGAGATCCCGGGTCTCTCCAAAATCCCGTGGATCGGAGAAATCCTGTTTCGGCAGAACATCTTAGTTTATCTCGCGCTGATCGCCGCGTTTTTGGCGCTGTTTGTTTTGCGCCGGACGAAATTCGGCCTCCAGATCGAGGCGACCGGCGAAAATCCGAAGGCCGCGCAGGCCTCGGGCATCCGCGTCCGGCAAGTCCGGTACACGGGCAGCCTCTTCTGCGGCTTCATGGCGGGCATCGGCGGCGCATTCCTCTCCTGCGGCATCGTCGGCACCTTTACGGAAAACATGTCCGCGGGGCGCGGCTTCATCTGCCTTGCCGTAACCATTCTGGCCCGCTGGAACCCGGTTTTCGCCGTGATCGCAGCCCTGCTGTTCGGTACGGTGCAGGCGCTGCAGCTCCGGCTGCAGGCATTGGGTTCCACACTGCCTTACCAGTTTTTCGTGGCTCTGCCGTATCTGGTGACGCTTGTCAGCCTCGCCGTCTTCGGCTGGAATATCCACGCGCCGAGCAACCTGGGGCAGCCGTATAACGAGGAGAGCCGCTAAATGAGAAACCCCGTTCCCGGAAGGGAACTTATTATAAAAATCATGAAAAATAAGAAGGAGAAAACCATGAAAAACCTGAAAAGAATCCTGACGCTGTTGATGAGCGCCGTGATGGCCCTCACCCTGCTTGCCGGCTGCGGCGGCGAGACCCCCGAAGATGCTTCCTCCTCTGAGCCCTCCGAATCTGCGGCCGTTTCCGGTGAATCCTCCGAAGCCCCTGAAGAAGAAAAAGCCGTCTCCAAAATTGCGATCCTGCTGCCCGGCTACATCACGGACCAGTCCTGGAACCAGGGCGCCTACGAAGGTCTGTTGGAGCTGGAATCCCAGGGTTATGAGATCGCCTATACCGAAGACGTTCAGGCCGCCGACATGGAATCCACGTTCCGCACCTACTGCGAGGACGGCTATGATTTCGTGATCGGCCACGGCGTGCAGTACGGGGATGCCTGCGTGCGTGTCGCCGCGGATTATCCCGATGTCAACTTCTTCATCACCGGCAATCCGCCCGAGGGCGAGAATCTGCCCGGCAACATCGCTTTCTATGATTATAAAGAATTCGAAGGCGCCTACGTCTGCGGATATCTCGCGGCCCTGATGAGCGAGAGCGGCGTCATCGGCTACATCGGCGGCGGAGACAACACCACACAGTGCTCCGACAAGAACGCCTATGTGCAGGGCGCAAAAGCGGCCAACCCGGATGTGGAAGTTAAGACCGTCATCACCGGCACCTTCAACGATTCCTCCGTCGGCAAGGAGACCGCCATTGCGATGATCGAGCAGGGCGTGGATGTCATTCTCCAGACCTGCGACGAGACCGGCCTCGGCGCGTTTGAGGCCTGCAACGAAAAAGGCGTCTCCTGCATCGGCTATACCTCCGATCAGTCCGGACTGGTCGACGAGGGCCTGTGCCTGACCTCTCTGCTGGTCAGCATTCCGACCATGATCACCTCCCAGATCGACATCATCGCGGCCGGCGAATTCGGCGGCCTCGAGCAGCCCGGTCTTGCCGAAGGAGTCATCGGCATCGCTCCTTACAGCACCGCGGTTTCCGCGGAGATTCAGCAGCAGGTCGAAACGGTCAAACAGTCCCTGATCGACGGCACGCTGGTGCTGACTCCGGATTACAACAACAACTGATAAATAACAGGGATATCCCCGGGCGGCCTTCGCGGTGAAGGCCGCCTTTTTCTATTGCAGCTTAAACGGAAAAGAACCACCGGCTTTGTGAAAGGATACCCCATAAGGAAACAGTGATTTTTCTGTTTCCTTTCGATTGACCACTTCACTTTGCCGGTAAAAGATGAAAATGCTTTCGTTTTCCGCATCGAACGAAGCAGTTGCCCATTTTTGTTTTGCTGAAAGTAAGTTGTTCCCGGGATATGCCTGCTTTCGCAGTTGCCGTGCGCGTGATACGAATGCCGAATTTTGGGTGCCTTTAAGAGATAAGCGGCCCTTTCAGGGCCGGTAAATCACCAGTTGAATAGCTCTAATTCAGGGGCCGCGCGCCGAACATGCGGCAGAGAATGGGATACGGCGCCCCTATCCGTAAAATCACCCGGCTGGCGGCGAACATTTTTCCGGAAAGGCAAAGGAAGATCCGGCCTCTTTTTTCTAAATTATGAATTTATACGCGTGAGCAATTTCAAAAACACGGTCTGAAACCCAGAAATTTCAATTATTTATGAATTTTTTGAAAAGGCAAAGGTATTAACTTGTGAAAAAGAACCCGGTTTGGTATAATACGAATATCTCACATTTTCAGGGGGTAACAGGATGAAAAAACCGCTGATCGGGCTGACGACGCTGATTGATAAGGAGCAGGGGAGCTATTGGATGCTTCCTTTATATACGGAATCTGTTGCAAAAAGCGGGGGAGTTCCGGTGATCCTGCCGCCGTTTTCCGACGCGGAGGAGGCGGCTTCGGCGGTCGGCGCGCTCGATGGGCTTTTGTTTACCGGCGGCGATGATATTGCCCCAAGTTATTACGGGGAAGAGAAGCATCCCGCGATCGGGAAGATCAGCGCGGAGCGGGACCTCTCCGAATTTTTGCTGATGAAAGAGGCGGCCGCCGCAAAGAAACCGGTTTTCTGCATCTGCCGGGGGTTCCAGCTGCTGAACGTTTTTTTTGGCGGCACTTTATATCAGGATCTCCCATCCCAATATGATACCGTCATCAGACACAGCCAGGAAATGCCCTATGACGAACCTGTTCACGGGGTTTTTATTCCGGAAGGCAGCCCGCTTTTCCGGATCGCCGGAGCCTTGGAATTCCGGGTGAACAGCCGCCATCATCAGGCCGTGAAGGAAGTGGGCGAAGGGCTTTCCGTCATGGCGGTTTCGGAGGACGGCCTTGTGGAATCCGCCTTTGCGCCAGGGTATCCGTTTCTGATGGGCGTTCAGTGGCACCCGGAGCACATGTTTGAAAAGGATGAGATCAGCCGGAAGCTGTTTGCCGCTTTTATCGGGGCCTGCGAATAACGGCGCATTCCGCGGAGACGCCTGGAAGATAGGAAATATATTTGATGCTCGTGCGATCTTTTTTGCACGGGCATTTTTCATGCTCAGGCGGGGGCCACCCTTCGGGGCGAAGAGCCCTCCTGCGGGCACGCGGCCCATTCCTGTATTGCCGGACGGCTTTTTCCGGCATGTTTCCATACCCCATGAGAAGACTTTTGAGTTTTCCGAACAGAAAGAACCTAATCGACGCAACCTCCGGGGCGGAGAAACCCTGTTTCATGCGCCGCCGGGGAAATCGCCATAGAAAAAAAGACGCCGCTCCCGTGTGGGAACGGCGTCTTCTTCTATGCGATAAAGCTTATTCCATGGGGATTTTGGTGAGCAGCTCGAGATGCTCGTATTTCTCCGCGGCATTCTGTTCGGCCTTTTTGAAAAGGACTTCGGCGCGGTCGGGGAAGGTGCGGAGCAGGCTGCTGTAGCGGACCTCGTTCGTGATGAAGTCGCGGTAGTTGGTGGTTGGGGCTTTGCTGTCGAGCTGGAACGGATTCTTGCCTTCGGCGGCAAGCCTCGGATCAAAGCGGAACAGATGCCAGTAGCCGGCTTCGACCGCTCTCTTTTCCTCGCCCATAGAGTTGCCCATGCCGCCCTTGATGCCGTGGTTGATGCACGGCGCATAGGCGATAATCAGGGAAGGCCCGTCGTAGCTCTCGGCTTCCGCCATCGCCTTGACGCACTGGGACATATCGGAGCCCTGCGCGACCTGTGCGACATAGACATAGCCGTAGCTCATGGCGATCGCCGCGAGGTCTTTCTTCTTGACATCCTTTCCGGCGGCGGCAAACTGCGCGACAGCGCCGGTCGGGGTGGCCTTGGAGGACTGGCCGCCGGTGTTGGAATAAACTTCGGTATCAAAGACGAGAATATTGATGTTTTTCCCGGAGGCGATGACGTGGTCGAGGCCGCCGAAGCCGATATCGTAGGCCCAGCCGTCTCCGCCGAACGCCCAGATGGATTTCTTGGCGAGGTAATCTTTTTCGTTGAGGATCTCTCCGGCCTCGCCGCAATCGCAGGTCTCCAGCGCGGCGACAAGTTTTTCGGTCGCGGCGGCATTTTCGGCGCCGCTGTCGACGGTATCGAGGTATTCCTTCGCGGCGGAAACGACGGCCTCGTTGTTGCCGGTCTCCGCAAGGGCCTTGACCTTTTCAATCAGGCTCGAGCGGATCGCGTCCTGCCCGAGAAGCATACCGTAGCCGTATTCGGCGTTATCTTCAAAGAGAGAGTTTGCCCATGCGGGGCCTTTGCCTTCTTTGTTGACGGTGTAAGGAGTGGAGGGCGCGGAGCCGCCCCAGATGGAGGAGCAGCCGGTGGCGTTGGCAATATACATCCGGTCGCCAAAGAGCTGGGTGACGAGTTTCGCATACGGCGTCTCGCCGCAGCCCGCGCAGGCGCCGGAGAACTCCAGCAGCGGCTGTTTGAACTGGCTGCCTTTGAGCGTGGCCGGTTTGAATTTTTCGTGAAGCTCCGGTTTCTCCGGGAGGGCGATGCCGTAGTCGAAGATATCCTGGTCGTGGAGTCGGCTCTCGAAGCTCTCCGCGACGAGGGCCTTTTCGCCCTTTTTGCCCGGGCAGACGTTGATGCAGGAGCCGCAGCCGGTGCAGTCGAGCGCGGAGACCGTCACGGCAAAGTGCAGGTCGGGCAGACCGGTCATCGGGAGAGATTTCATGCCCTCGGGAGCGGCGGCCAGCTCGGCGTCGGTCATGACGGCCGGACGGATCGCCGCGTGCGGGCAGACATAGGAGCACATGTTGCACTGGATGCAGGTTTCGGGCTTCCAGACCGGGATGTCGACGGCGATGCCGCGTTTCTCGTAGGCGGCGGTGCCGGAGGGCATTGTGCCGTCCTCGATCCCGCTGAACGCGGAGACCGGAAGCGTATCGCCTTTCTGGGCGACGGCGGGGAAGAGCACGCGGTTGACGAAGTCGACGAGATCCTTGCGGTCGCCTTTTGCGACGGGGGCCGGGATCTCTCCCTCCGCCTGTTTCCACGCCTCTGCCGGATAGTTGACTTTTACGACGCTGTCCATGCCGCGGTCGATCGCCGCGTAATTCATGGCGATGACGGCGTCGCCCTTTTCTCCGTAGGAGGCTTTCGCCGCCGCTTTCATATAGGCTACGGCATCCTCAGCCGCGATGATGTTAGCGATCTTGAAAAACGCGGACTGAAGGATCGTGTTGATCCTGCCACCGAGGCCGAGCTCGCGGGCGATGCCGATGCCGTCGATGGTATAGAATTCGATCTCGTTCTCCGCGATAAAGCGCTTTACGGAGCCGGGCAGATGCTCCTCGATCTCGTCGAGGTTCCAGCCGCAGTTGAGCAGGAATTTGCCGCCCTTTTTGAGCGCGGAGACCATGTCGTATTTCGTGACATAGGAGGGGTTATGGCAGGCGACAAAATCGGCTCTATTGATATAATATGTGGATTTGATCGGGTTGGGGCCGAAGCGCAGGTGGGAGACGGTCACGCCGCCGGATTTTTTGGAATCGTAGGCGAAGTAGCCCTGCGCATAGAGATTGGTGTGGTCGCCGATGATTTTGATGGAGTTCTTGTTTGCGCCGACCGTGCCGTCCGCGCCGAGCCCCCAGAACATGCAGTTGGCGTTGCCGGCGGGCGTGGTATCCGGGCATTCCGCGGTATCGAGGGAGAGGTGGGTGACGTCGTCGTCGATGCCGATCGTGAATTCCTGTTTGCCGCCGGATTCCGCGTTGCGATAGACGGCGATGACCTGGGCGGGCGTGGTATCCTTGGAGCCGAGGCCGTATCTGCCGCCGAAAAGTTTGGCGTTTTCAAAGGGCGTGTCCCTGATTGCCGCGGCAATGTCGAGGAAAAGCGGCTCGCCGAGGGAGCCGGGCTCCTTGGTGCGGTCGAGGACGGAGATGGTTTTGACCGTCTGCGGCAGGGCGGCAAGAAGGTGCTTTTTGCTGAAAGGACGGTAGAGACGGACTTTGACGAGCCCGTATTTCCCGCCGCGGGCATTCAGATAGTCGATGGTCTCTTCAATCGTGTCGCAGACGGAGCCCATGGCGACGATGACATGCTCGGCATCCGGAGCGCCGTAGTAGTTGAAGAGTTTGTAGTCGCTGCCGATCATGGCGTTAACCTTATTCATATATTCCTCGACCACTTCGGGGAGGGCGTCATAGAATTTATTGCAGGATTCACGGGCCTGGAAGAAAATATCCGGGTTCTGGGCGGTGCCGCGCGTGACCGGGTGATTCGGGTTCAGCGCGTGCTCGCGGAAGGCGCGGATCGCGTCGAAATCGGTCAGGGCCTTGAGCTGATCGTAATCCCAGACTTCGATTTTCTGAATCTCGTGAGAGGTGCGGAAGCCGTCGAAAAAATGGAGGAATGGAACTCTGCCTTTGATCGCGGAGAGGTGGGCAACGGCGCAGAGATCCATAACTTCCTGCGGGTTACCGGAGCAGAGCATGGCAAAACCGGTCTGTCGGCACGAATAGATATCCGAGTGATCGCCGAAAATGCTCAGCGCGTGAGAGGCGACGGCGCGGGCGGAGACATTGATGACGGCCGGGAGCTGTTCTCCTGCTATTTTGAACATATTCGGAATCATCAAAAGCAGGCCCTGGGAGGCGGTAAACGTGGTGGTCAGCGCGCCGGCCGCAAGGGAACCGTGCACCGCGCCGGAGGCGCCGGCCTCGGACTGCATCTCAATGACTTTTACACGGTTGCCAAAGATGTTGGTTCTGCCGTTTGCGGACCATTTATCCGCAAGTTCGGCCATAATGGAAGACGGGGTGATCGGATAGATCGCGGCAACGTCGGTAAACGCATAGGATACGTGGGCCGCCGCTGTATTGCCGTCCATGGTTTTTTTGAATCTTGCCATACAGATCCTCCATTCAAAAAGATTAGTTCTATTTATTTTACCATATCTCTCCCATGTTGAATAGGGCGCTTCTCAAAAATTCAAATATTTTTCGCTTTTTTTCGGGAAGAACCTGCATGCTTTTTTTCAAAAATTTGTTTTTCTGTCGGGGTTCCCGGCAAAAAGCACGGCCGCTGTCGAAACTGTGCATTGAAATTGGTATGGCCGAGTTATATAATATAAATCAGTTTATACGCAGGGATTTTTTTTTCGGGAGGGAAGTTTATGGCGGGCTACAGTGTCAAGTTGACAAAACTGATTAAAGAATATCATCTCGAAAAGATCCGGGTCCCGGAGAATCTCGATGACATCGTGATCGAAAGCGCCGAGCTCAACCGGCCGGGCCTCCAGTTTGCGGGTTTCTACAAGTACTTTGATCCGGAGCGGATCCAGATCATCGGCAAAAGCGAATTCGGTTACCTCAGCGGGCTTTCCGAGGAACAAAGGCTGGAGATGGTCGCGCTTTATTTTTCCAAGCGGCCGAGAGTCGTCATCACGACATGGAATCTCATGCCCGCTAAAGAGATCATCGACTTCGGAGAAAAATATTCCGTCCCGGTCCTGCGCACGGCGGAGGGCACTTCGGAATTTATGGCCGCGCTGACGGTCAGCCTGAGCGTCGCGCTGGCCAAGCGGATCACGCGGCACGGAGTCCTCGTGGAAGTTTACGGCGAAGGAATTCTGCTCTTCGGCGAGAGCGGCGTGGGCAAGAGCGAAATCGCGCTGGAGCTTATCAAACGCGGCCACCGTCTCATCGCGGATGACGCGGTCGAGATCCGCCGCGTATCGCCGCGCGCCGTCGTCGGGGCCGCGCCGGAGAATATCCGTCATTTTATGGAGCTGCGCGGCGTCGGGATCATCAACGCGCGGAACCTCTTCGGCATGGGCGCCGTCAAGACGACGGAGAAGATCGATATGGTCATCCAGCTCGAGCAGTGGGACGACACCAGGGCCTACGACCGGATGGGCGCGACCGATATCTATACCTCCATCCTCGACGTGAAGCTGCCGCTGGTGACGATTCCGGTGAAGCCGGGGCGCAACCTTGCGGTCATCATCGAAGTCGCGGCCATGAACAACCGTCAGAAGCGGATGGGGCACAACGCCGCGCAGGAGCTGCTGAATCTGCTCGGCATGCCGCCGCAGGAGGAAGAACTCGACGAGAGCGAGTGGGAAACCTTCTTTACGCTCGATAACTAAAAGAGGGGAGGCCCCAAATTGGATTCTATCAGTCATTTTGCCGCGTTTGCAAAAAAAAATGCGATCAAATTTATTCCGGATGCGCCGATGGCGGACTACACGAGTTTTCGGATCGGCGGCCCGGCGGATCTTCTGCTGGAGCCCGCGAGCCGGGAGCAGCTTGCCAAAATTCTTTCTTATTGCGGGGAACATGCCATCCCGCGTGAGGTGATCGGGAAGGGTTCCGATCTTCTCGTCTCCGATGAGGGGATTCGGGGCGCCGTCATCCATCTGGGAAACCTGTTTGCGGGGCTGCATATGGCCGGCGAAGCCGTCATCTATTCCGATGCCGGCGTCAGCCTGGCGTCGCTTTGCAGCTATGCAAAGGAAAATAGCTTTACAGGGCTGGAATTCGCCTATGGGATCCCCGGATCGGTCGGCGGAGGGGTTTATATGAATGCGGGCGCTTACGGCGGCGAGATCGGGGATGTGCTGATCGCCGCGGAGCACCTGAATGCGGATGGAAGCGCCGGCAGCGTTGAATCGAAGGAGCTTACGATGTCTTACCGCCGCAGCCCCTACACAGACAGCGACAAAATCATCACGGGCGCGTATTTTCAGCTGAAAAAAGGGGAGCCTTCCGAGATCGGGGCAAGGATGGCGGAGCTGATCCAAAGGCGCTTCGAGAAGCAGCCGATGGATCTTCCGAGCGCGGGCAGCACATTTAAGCGGCCGGAAGGCGCTTTTGCGGCGGAGCTGATCGACCGGTGCGGGCTCAAGGGGTTCAGGATCGGCGGCGCCGAGGTCAGCGAAAAACATGCCGGTTTTGTCGTCAACAGGGGCGGCGCAACCTGCCGGGAAGTCCTTGCCCTGATCGACCATGTGAAAAAGACGGTTTTGGAGCAGACCGGGTTCCGTCTGGAGCCGGAAGTGAAATTTCTTGGATTTTAAGGAGGAGCGGCCATGTCCTTCGCGAGTGAACTAAAAGATGAGCTTTGCCGCCGTGCACCGGAGGAAGAACCCTTTCTTCATGCGCTGCTTTATGGATTTTTGCTTTTTTCGCGGAAGTTTTCCGCGGAGGAGATCTGCTTTTCCGTCGCGCATGAGCCGACGGCGCGCCTCTTTGCGGAATGCCTCGCCCTCCACTGCGGGATTTCCGCCAAAATCAATTTTCACGAACGTGCCCGCGGCGTGCTTTGCCATGTGAGCGTCGACAACGCCACCGACCGGAAGAGCCTGCTTTCGGCGTTTTATCATACGGGGAAAGAGCCGCACCTGCGCATCAACCGGGCGAATCTGGAGAGCGAAGACTGCTTTTCGTATTTTCTCCGCGGCGCGTATCTGGTGTGCGGCAGCATCTCCGACCCGC
>CAZLMO010000047.1:0-13264 GCA_964560915.1 uncultured Oscillospiraceae bacterium | reverse complement strand
GCTCTTGAGAATTCAAGGGTTTCCTATGCTGTTCAATTTTCAAGGTCCTGGTCGCCGTCTCTTTTCTGAGACAGCTCTGCAATTATAGCATCGAAAAAACATCTTGTCAATACTTTTTTCTACACGAAAATCTGTTGATTTTTCTGTAATTTCCGATATAATAGAAGATGCATTTGCGCCTGTAGCTCAGTGGATAGAGCACCGGCCTCCGGAGCCGGGCGCGTGGGTTCGATTCCCGTCAGGCGTACCAAAAAAGACATATCTTCCCCCCGCGGAAGATATGTCTTTTTTATGTGGCTTTATAAAAAGCTTGACTGTAAACAGACTTTATAGTTTATTATGGAAGGGCAGTCTGGAGGTGCAAGCGATATGACCATAAAAGAAATGGAAGCGCAATCCGGCATGGATCGGGCAAATATACGATTTTATGAACGCGAGGGGCTTCTTGCGCCAAAGCGTATGGATAACGGATACAGAGATTATTCGGAAGACGATCTCCAAACCCTGCTGCGAATCAAGCTCTTGCGGAGCCTCCATATCTCATTGGATGAGATTCAGGCGCTCCAGGCCGGAAGCCGTGATTTAGCGGATATCCTCACAAAGCAAATAAAGGAATTGGAACAGGAAAAATCCGATGTTTCCTATGCGCAGGATGTATGCCGTGCCATATGGGAAGAAAGAGCGGATTTTGCATCCTTGGATGCGGCGAAATATCTGGAAGGCATCCGCTGCGCGACAGAAGAATCGGGCAGCCCATATTTTACGGTTAAAAGCGATCGTCTTCCGCAGGTATTTTATCCTTGGCGCAGATTTTTTGCCAGAATGTTTGACTTTTTTATTTATGAAATACTTTGGGTGGCTTTTCTTGCATTCGTGTTCCAGATAAATTGGACGGCCAGAAGCCCCCTGGAAAATTTGCTTGATTCTTTTGCCGCAATTACGATTATGTTATTCCTGGAACCGCTGTGGCTTCGTTTCTTTAGAACAACGCCCGGAAAGGCGATTTTGGGGTTGCGATTAGAAGGCGCTGACGGAAGGCCTCTCTCCTATTGCGAGGGTTTGGAACGAACCTGGGGCGTTATCGGTGCGGGGCTGGGATACAATATTCCGATTTATACCCTTGTGCGCCTTTGGAAAAGTTACAAGGTATGCCGTGAAAACGAAATACAGCCCTGGGATGAATCCATCTCCTACATTATTAAAGATACAAAGGGATACCGGGGAATCCTCTGCCTCGGCGCGTATGCGGCGGCATTTGCCGTTTTGCTAACGATCTATTCCGCCCAAATGCTGCCGCCCAACCGGGGCGATCTTACCATCGCCCAGTTTGTGGAAAATTATAATTACTATGCAAAGTTTCTGGGCGCCGACCTCGGCGGTGAATTCTTAAATGAAGATGGAAAATGGGTTGAGAAGGAATTTGACGGGACTTTCTATCTCGGGATTGGCTGCAATGAAAAGCCGGAATTTTCTTTTCGCGTGGAAAACGGATCTGTGAAAGGCGTTTCACTCTATGTCGAAACTGAAAACAGTCAGGACTGGCTTGTTTCCTATGATACGCAAATGTTGCTGTCCTCCCTGGCTTTTGTCGGCGCTCAAAGGGAAATGGGATTATTCTCAAAAATTCCGGCTCGAATCGCAGAGCAAATCGAGCACAGCCCTTTTCAGGATTTTTCTTCTGAAGAGGCCGGGATCTCCCTTTCCTGCGATATGGAATACTCCGGTTATACGAGCACACAGGCCGGCTTGCTGATTCCGGAGGAAGATGCCGCGGAGAATTCCTTCCGTTTCACCTATTCCATGAATATCATTTCATGATCTCATCGACAGAATGATTCAAAACAGGCTCTGTGGGCAAAATCTTTTCCCCTCCGTTTTTTCAGCCTGTGATTCGCGCTCCTCACGACTGTGGGGAGCCGTTTTCATCTCCGCCCGCGGCAGGAACAAATCGGTGAAACAACGTGGGCGGGAGCCGGAATATCCTCTCCGTTTTCGGGGAGGAATCGTTGAATCCGAATCCCGGATATGGTAGAATAAAGGCGCTTTCTCTTATCCTTTATTTTTATAATGTATTAAGAGGTTTATTATGAATCAGAAAAGCGACGCCGCAAAGGAATTTTGGCGCTTCATCAAATTCGGGCTTTTTTCCGCCTCCGCGGGGCTGATTGAAACCGTCGTATTTTATCTGCTGGGGCTGATCCCCTCTTTTGGGTACTGGGTCTGCTATCTGCCGGCGCTTGTGCTCTCTGTGATATGGAATTTCACCCTGAACCGCCGGTTTACCTTTCAGTCGGCCGCAAATATCCCCACTGCGATGCTTAAGACCTTCGCCTACTATCTCGTGTTTACTCCGCTCTCCACGATTTTGGGCAATTGGCTTGTGGAAGTGCGTTTCGCCGACTACCCCGCCGCCTACGATATCGTCTATTTCGCCACATTGCTCTTAAATTTCGTCACCGAGTTCCTTTACCAACGCTATTATGTCTTCCGTGGAAAGATTGACGACCGGGAGGAAAAACTGCCCAAATAAAAGCGTCCAATCTGCACTTTTCTTTTTTCCCCCGGCACAGTGGGTAACTCCGGATTTTTCGGGTTTTCCGACCTTTCCCGAACCCCCCGAACCTTGCTCTTTCTATTGAGAAATGCCGGACCGCATATTTGGGAGCTGCCCCATCTCCAATGCCTTTATCTTTGAGCACGGAATCGTGCTCAGGATATGCACTGCGCCGGATTTTTCCCTCCGACCGCGTCCGCCCGGAGCTTCCCGGCGGTGTCTGGAACTTCTTGTATTTAAAACAAGTGCCGCTCCCCGGCAGAAGCATGGGGAAATCTCTTTTCCCCTGTGAAGAATACAGTATATTCGGCAAAAGAATCCGAAACATGGGGTGATAATAATGAAAATTACCGTGATCAACGGCACGGAAATAAAAGGCTGCACCTATCAGATCAAGGAAAGTTTCCTGGGGCCCCTGCGCGGGCATAACGAGATCACGGAATTTTATCTGCCGAGGGATCTTCCGTATTTTTGCTGCGGCTGCAAGAACTGTTTCTTAAAAAGCGAGCTGCTCTGCCCTCATGCGGAATATACCATGCCCATCTGGAACGCCATGCTGGAGGCCGACCTGCTCGTATTTGTCACCCCTGTATATGCGCTGAGGGTGAGCGCGCAAATGAAGTGCCTGCTGGATCATTTCTGCGTTCACTGGATGGTGCACCGACCCGACGAGCGAATGTTCGGCAAACGGGCCGTCATCCTGACGGATGCCATCGGCATCTTTCAGCGCGGCGCCCAAAGGGATCTTGCGACCAGCCTGATGTGGCTCGGCGTCTCCGACGTCAAAAAACTGGGAATCGGTTTGCTGGAGGGTATCTTCTGGGAAAAGCTCTCCGACCGGCGGCGAAAGGCCATTACGGATCGGACGGAAAGACTTGCCCGGTCATGCGCCGCCGCAGGCCGCGCCCATAAAGGGCCGAGATTCCGCCTGCTGTTCGCCGCCATGAAAATCATGCATCAGAAAATCGCGGATGGGGAAAACCCTCTCTCCGCAGACAACCGGTACTGGGCCGACAAGGGATGGATCAAAGACCGCTCTCCGGAGGCAGAGAAAACCGCCTCGTAAAAAACATGCTCCGCACCGCAAAGGTGTGGGGTACCCAAAGGATTCAGGTTCACTGCAAAGGTACATTTTTACCGCAAAGGCGTGGTTTACCCACAAAGGTACACGGTTTCCCCGAAAAGGTACACGGCTTTCTTGCAAAAGTATGATTTTCCCACAAAGGTACAATTTTATAAAAAAAGCATGGTCCCCCGCGGGAGACCGTGCTTTTTTGTTTGTGAATTTTTTTATTCTCATATTGACAGAATTAGATTTGACGGATATACTTTTATCATATCGAATATTTTGGATGTGATAATAGTATATGGAATATCAGGATTATGTTCATGTCTTCCTGGCCCTCAGCGATGAGAAGCGGCTGCGGATTCTGGAGATCCTTCATGAGGGGGAACAATGTGCCAACGAATTGCTGGCGCGGTTGGATATCAGTCAGTCGACGCTTTCCTATCACATGAAGCTTCTTTGCCGCTCCGGGATCGTCGCCGCGCGGGAGGACGGGAAATGGACCTACTACCGCATCAGCGAAGAGGGCAGCGCCAACGCATGCCGGATCCTGCACTCGCTGACGATCCTTTGTCCGGAAGAAAAAAGGAATTTTCCTCCGGAGCCCGCGGACGGCTGTAAAAAATAAAAAACTTCCACATGAATATGGAAAGGAGCGTCTCCCTTGAAACACAACAAAACATGGAAACTGCTGAGTTTGCTTGCCATCGTCCTGGTTCTGGCCGGGATCTGGGCCGTCAAAAATGCGGGATCGCTGAAAGCCTCCAACCCGCCGGAAAGCTCGGAAATTTCGGAGAATGCGGAAACCTCGGAAGGTATGGAAAGCGCCTCGGATGCCGAAAATTCGGAAACTTCGGAAGGTGTGGATAACCCGGATTTTGCATTGGAGGCAGATACGATCAATATGGAGCAGCTGGCTTCGTATGAACTGCCCATCATCATCGATTTCGGCGCCGGCTGGTGCGGGCCCTGCCTGCAGTTTGCCCCTATTCTCGAATCCGCTCATGACAACATGATCGGCTTGGCGATCATCAAATATGTGGATGTGGATGAAAACGGCAGCCTCACCGCCGAATATCCCGTCAGGGTCATCCCCACCCAGGTTTTTTACTCTGCCGACGGCAGCCCCTACCTTCCCGGGCCGGATATTACCACGGAATTTATCGCGTACAATGATGAGACGACCGGGGAACGCTTATTCACCGTTCACGAAGGCGCTCTGACCGAGGAGGAGCTGGGTGCCATCCTTGCGGATATGGGGGTGTCTCCTTGACCGAATTGCTTGAACGGTTCGCGGTTCTCATGGCGCAAACCCCCGCCCTTGCACCTTTTTTTGCGCTGCTGGCGGGAATCGTCGCCTCTTTCCTGCCGTGTTCCCTCTCCACGGTACCGCTGATTATCGGCTATGTGGGCGGAACCGGCCAAAAGGATACCAAGCGTTCCTTTCTGCTGTCGCTCACCTTTGCAGGGGGCTCCGCCCTCACCTTCACCGCCCTCGGAGTCGCCGCCTCCTTCGCCGGGCGCATGATCGGTTCCGGCTCTTCCTGGTGGTACCTCGTGCTCGGCGTGCTCATGGTGCTCATGGCCCTTCAGGTCTGGGGAATCTTTGAATTTATCCCGTCGAGCTACCTTGTTTCTATGAATACGAAACGCGGTTTTCTCGGGGCCTTCCTCGCCGGGATTTTGGGAGGGGTCTTCTCTTCCCCGTGCTCCACGCCGATTCTGGTCGTTTTGCTGGCGGTCGTCGCCGGCAAGGGCAACACTCTGTGGGGAACCCTTCTGCTGTTCCTCTACTCGGTGGGGCACGGCGCTCTCGCCGTGATCGCGGGGACTTCGATTGGCTTCGTGCAGAAGCTTTCCCGCAGCGGAGCCTATGGAAAACTGAGCAAAATTTTTACGATTGTGATGGGCGCGCTGATTCTGCTGATCGGTTTCTACATGTTTTATCTGGGCTTCTGAACGGGAAAAGCGGAAATGTTCTCTCCCTGCCGCCCCAACCGGCCGCGGGGATTTTTTTGCACGGAAACGGCTTCGCCTCTCCGGGGTTTTTCCCAACACCTGCCCATTCGGAAAACCCGTCCTCCTTTTCCTTATATAACATAAAAGATGGCAGGCACTTTCGTGTCTGCCATCTTTTTACCCTTCAGCGTAGGACAGGGCGGCTTTTTTCTTCCTGCGTTTTTTATTCCAGAAGGCCGGTTTCGTTATAGTAGCGGGCGGCGCCGTCGTGGATCGGAAGGCCGGCCAGATCGATGACCGCATCTTCCACCGTCACCGCGGAGAGGGCGCCGTTGGTCGCCTTGACCGTATCGAGATTTTCCCAGAAGGTCTTTGTCAGCTCGTAGACGATATCGTCGTCGAGATCGGCGGAACAAAAGAGGCAGAGCTTGATGGCGGTCGTGGTGACGTCGGCATCCTGCCCGGCGTAGGTACCCGCCGGGATTGTGTACCTTGCGTACCACGGATATTGCTCCATCAGAGACTCAATGACGTCTTCGTCGATGGAGACGAGCCTGCCGCCGGCCGTGGAGGTGATCTCGGTGACCGCGGCGTTCGGCACGCCGGCCATGATCCAGGCGGCGTCAAGCTGGCGGTTGCGGATCAGGTCGATGGCTTCGGTAAAGCCGACATAGTTCGGCGTGAAGCCGTCGGGGTAAGCGACGCCGGCCGCCTCAAGATGCAGCTCGGATTCCACAAGCGTCGTGCTGCCGGGCGCGCCGGGTGCGAAGCGTTTTCCGGCGATATCCGCAAGGCTCTCGATGCCGGAATCCTTCGCCGCGACGAGCTGATTCGGGTTATAGTAGAGCCCGGCAACCACGCGGAGCTTTTCGTTGGCACGGCCTTCGAAGCTGCCGGTGCCATTGTAGGATTCGTACATGATGCTGGTGACGGCAAAGCCGAGATCCGCCTCGCCGTCATAAAGGAAATTCAGGTTGTCGAGCCCGCCGCCGGAGGCCTCCGAGGTGACGCTGACATCCTCGAGCTTCTCATTCCAAAGGTTCGCGAGGGTGGCGCCCAGCGGATAGAGGGCGCCGGTGGTCGCGGCGGTCGTGAAGCTGAGCGCGTTTTTTTGACCGGTGGAGCAGCCGGAAGCGGCGGCGCAGAGGCAAAGGGCAAGCATCAAAGCAATCAGTTTTTTCATCGGGGCAATTCTCCTCTAAAAATTTTATTCAATCTTCTTCAACCAATTTTTTTATAAAAGGGAAATACGCTGGGCGGCAGAGCACGCTTTTTCGCAGATTTCGGCAAAGCTCCGCACAAAGGCGGGCGGCGGAGGCAAAAACGACCGGAATGTTCAAGGCCGCATTTTCTCCCGAAGATCCTGTCGGCAGAAAACATCTTCCTGCGGAATTTTCGGATGTGCGTTTCCTCCGGTTCAGCAAAGCTCCGCACAAAGGCGGGCGGCGGGGGCAAAAACGGCCCCCCGTTATGTTTCCGCTTTCTTCTGTGGTTTTTTCGCTTCCCGGGAATATTGATAGGCGAAAACTCCGGCAAAAATCAGGATGCCGATGAGATCGGAAATCGGCTCCGCCGCCATGCAGCAAACCGCCGCCCCGAACAGCGCAAAGCGCTCCGGCACCGTGCAGCGCCGGTAAAGCATCCCCTCAAATGCCGCGGCGAGGCAAATCACGCCGCAGCTCGCCGTCAAAAGCGCAAGCACGGTTTCCCATGCGGGAATTCCCGCCGAGCCGATCAGCAGCGCATCGTTGTAGACAAAGAAAAACGGAAACAGGAACCCGGCGGCCGCGATCTTCACGGCGCAGATCCCGGTCTTCCACTGGTTTGATTTGGCGATCCCGGCGGCTACATAGCAGCTCACGGCGACCGGAGGGGTGATGTTGGCAAGGCAGGCATAAATCAAACAGAACATGTGCGCCGCCATTGCGCTGGCGCCGGCCTGCATCAGCGCCGGAACCGAAATGGTGCTGACGATGACGTAGGCGGCGACGCCGGGCACACCCATGCCGAGGATGCAGCACAGCAGCATAACCAGCACCGCGCAGAGCACGGCCTTCCCCTCTCCGGCAAGGCTGAGAATCAGGTTCCCCAGCGTCAGCCCCGCGCCGGTCAGGGATACGGTGCCGATGATGATGCCGATCAGAATGCAGCAGATCCCGACGCCCACCGAATCCGCCGCGCCCGACATCAGCGCCTCCGCCGCCGTTTGCAGGGTCAGGCCGGATTCCTTCCTCTTTACCGCGCAGACGGCAAAGAGGGCCACGATTGCGGCCGTACAGGCATAAAGCGGCGTGTAGCCGAACGCCATCACCGCAATCAGCACCGCGACCGGAATCAGCAGCCACCAGTTTTGCTTCAATACGGCCTTCGCTTCCGGCAGATTTTCTTTTGAGAGCCCGCGCAGGCCAAGGCGCTTCGCCTCAAAATGAACCGAGAAATACAGGGATAAATAATAAAGAAACGCCGGCGCGATGGCCGCGAGCATAACCTGCGGATAGGGCACGCCGAGAAATTCCGCCATGACGAAGCCCACCGCCCCCATCACCGGCGGCGTGAATTGGCCCCCGGTCGACGCGGCGGCCTCCACAGCGGCGGCGTATTCGGGTTTATATCCGGCTTTTTTCATCAGGGGAATCGTCATACATCCGTCCGTCGCGACGTTGGCCACCGCGCTGCCGTTAATCATACCAAAAAAAGCGCTCGAAAAGACGGAGATCTTCGCCACGCCCCCCGTCGTTCCGCCCACGAGGGCGAGCGCAAGGTCGTTGAGAAATGCCGAGAAGCCGAAGCGCTGCAGCAGCGCGCCAAAGAGCACGAACATGAAAATATAGGTGCAGGAAACCCCGACCCCGACCCCGAAGATGCCGTTGCTCCCCCAAAAAAGATGGCTGAGAACCCGGCGGAGCGTAAATCCGCCGTGGCCAAACGCGCCCGGCAGATACGCGCCGAAGAAATTATAGGCAAAAAAGATTGCCGTAAGGATTGCAAGGCTGCGGCTGCGGAGAAATCCGGCCGCAAAGACCAGCGCGAGGGCGGCCCCGGCGACCACAATATGGATCGTCCCCGGGTAACCTCCGGTAAGCGCAAAGGAGCGGTAAACCCATACAAACCAGCCGAAGATTCCGGCGGAAAGAACCGCCGCCGAGCCGAGCAGGATCCGGATTCGGCGATTTTTTGTCTCCGTCAGGGTAAAGGCGAAGAAAAGCAAAAACAGGCAGTGGATGGCGCGAAAGGTGACGGCGTCCATGGTGCCGAATGTGACCTCCCAGATCTGAAAGGCCACCCAGACGAGCAGCAGCACCTTTTGGAGCGGGCCCGCCTTCAGTTTGTTTTCCATCTTCTCCCCCCTGACGATTGACAAATTCATGAATCCGGATAAAATCTTATCATATGGAAAGGCGGCGATCTCTTGAAAAAAATCGCGGGATTGCTGGCACTGCTGCTCCTGTTTACGGGCTGCGCGCCGGCTGAGAAGCACCAAAAGGATTTTTTTGCGATGGATACCTTCTTTGAGCTGACGGCCTACGGCGAATACGCGCCGGAAGCCCTAAATGCCGCCGAAACGCTGGCCATGCAGCTCGATGCGGAACTCTCCGCCACGGACCCGGGCAGTGCGCTGTACGCGCTCAACGAGGCCGGAGGAGGCCCCGTGGATGGCGACTGCGCGGAGCTTTTGGGGATTGCGCTTCCCCTGTGCGAATCGACCGGCGGCGCCTTCGACGTCACGCTGCTCCGGCTTTCGCAGGCATGGGGCTTCTCCGGCGGCGAGCCTCGGGTACCCGAGGCCTCCGAGATTTCCTCGCTGCTCCAATGCTCCGGTTGGGAAAAGATTATCTATGAAAATAACGCCGTTACGATCCCCGAGGGGGCCGGCCTCGATTTCGGCGCAATCGCCAAAGGGTATGCGGGCCGAAAAATTGCGGAGCTGCTCTCCTCTTACGGCGTGGAATCCGCCATGCTCTCCCTTGGTGGGAATGTGCAGGTGCTCGGCAGAAAGCCGGATGGAAGCCTCTGGAATATCGGGATCGCGGATCCCGCCGATGAGGCGCAGCTCGTGGGCAGCGTCGCGGCTGAAAACGCCGCGGTGGTGACTTCCGGTTCCTATAAACGCTATTTTGAGCAAAACGGCGTTCGCTATCACCATATTCTCGATCCGGAGAGCGGCTTCCCGGCGGAAAGCGGTCTTCTCTCCGTGACCATCGTCGCGGAGGACGGCGCGCTTGCGGATGCGCTCTCCACTGCCCTGTTTGTGCTGGGCGAGGAGAAGGCGCTGGATTACTGGCGTGAGCACGGCGGTTTTGAAACGGTGCTCATCACGGAGGATGGCCGCGTGCTCGCCACCGAGGGAGCCGCTTTTACCCCCGCCGAAGATTCCGATTATTCCTATTCCGTCGTCGGGTAACACGGCCTCGGAAAACGGGATGACGCTTCCATTTTTCCCGGCCCGGCCGAAATTTCACCGGGCAATGACCGGGCTGGCCTCCAGCTTTTCTTTCAGGATATATACGGCATATGCTTTTCCGCATATTCCGTGATTCCTTCCTCAAAAGCGACATTTTTTTCTGATCCGGTGGGCAGGTCCTGACGGCCCCCCGGCCCGAGCGTTCATAAAACAGACCAACCGAGAGTCTCCCTTCCGGTTGGCCTTTTCTTTTTGTTGCTGTTTCGTTATTTGAAGAAGCCGGCCGCGTCCACCAGACGGAGCTTTCCATTCTCCATGTTCCTCAGCTCGCGCGGATATTCCCGGATAGAAAAGAGCACTTCAAAACGCTCCCAGAAATCCATAAAGAGCTTGTCGTCCGCAGAGACGAGTTGTTTAAACGCAGAGACGTTCGCCGGCACATCCTCCCAGCGGCAGTGACCAAACAGAATCTGCCTGCTGCGCGGATTGGCGACGACCAGCCGGGAATCGGCATATTCCTTGAGGGAGCTCCAATAGCCGCCCACCGACACCCCCAAAAACGGCAGCGTTCCGCGGCGGTTGCCGCGCTGAAGATACTGGCTGCAAATTTTGCGGAACGGGCGGTCCGCTATGTATGCGTCGATCTGCTCCGGCAGGTTGCCTCCGCCGACCGCCTCCCCTTTTCGGATGGCCGTTATGTTCGGTATCACGAAGCGGAACCAGAAAGCCAGCGATTCCTCGGAGATCGCATAGACCCCCTTGCGGCTGACCTTGTTTTCTTCCCCAAACGGGGTTTCCCTCGTCACCACCTGCATCTGCATCAGCGTCAGCAGGTATTTGTTGACCTTGGTGCTGCTCTCCCCCGTCGCGGCGACGATCTCGTTGATCCGGCAGGCCCCGTTCGCGATTGCGGATAGGATCGAGTGATAAAACTCCGGCTCGCGGAGCTCATCGAGAAAAAGGCGCGGCGGCTCATACAGCAGCGGCGCGTCCTCCGTCAGGAAGATCCGCCGGATATTCTCCTCAAAGCTCTGCCCCTCCCGCACCAGCGACAGGTATTCCGGAATCCCGCCCAGGCAGCCGTAAAAACGCAGCTTGTCCGCCGGGGAGAAGCTCTTTGGAAGAAGCTTCGCGGCGTCAAAATAATCCAGCGAGTCGAGCCTCGACACCACCGGCCGGCGTACCGACGCCCCGGCATCCGGGTCCTCGGCGATGATCTCGCTCTCGGTAAAATAGACGCGGCCGCAGGAGGCCAGCACATAGAGGTCGGTTTCCTTCCATTCCCGGTTCATCACGGCACGAAAATCCCGGAAGATCTCTCTGTCGCTGAATACGAGATCGGCAAAATCGTCAATCACCAGCAGGAAGCGGCCCCTTTTTGCAAAATTCGTAATGCGGGAAAAAGCCTCCTTCCAGCTTCCAAAACGCTCCTCTTCGGAGGAATACGCCGAAACCGCCCGTTCAAACAGGCGAAGATTCATGTAGGAATTGAGCTTTTGGGCGGAAAAAAAGACGGCCGGCTTTTCTTTTGCGAAAGCAGCGCAAACGGCAGTCTTGCCGGTTTTAAGGCCGCCATAGAGAACCATAAAATGAAATCCCCCGGCCTCCCAATACCGTTCCATGGAATCCAGCTTGCTTTCCCTTCCGATCAGCACCGTCTTCGCCCCCTTAATTTATATATTTATGGGTATTATATTCACGTGGATTTTCATTTTATCAGAGGAATCCCGCGATGTCAAGGGGAACGGGTCGAATTCTCAGGTATTTTCGAGAAATTCGGTGCTTTCACAAAAAAAGCCGCCCGGGTGGAGAGCGCCCGGGCGGCTTTATCAGATATGTTGTTTCCGAAGGAAATCCGGGCTCAAAAGAGCATTGGCTCTTTAAAGCCGAGCGGAATTATTTCTTCAGAGAAACCGCAGCGGCGGAAACGAGGGCGATCACAGCCAGAGCAACGGCGACGCCGGCAACTTCGGAGGCGCCGGTATTCGGGTTTTCTTCTTCCTCGGCCGGAGCAGCCTCGGTGGCAAGCTCGACGTCGGAGAGATAATACTGGCCAAGGGTATCGCCGGCTTTGCGCGCGATCTTGACTTCGACTTCTTCGTCGCCCTTGCCGACGGCAACCTTCTCAACCAGGGTCAGCTTGTCGCCGACCAGCTCATAGAGGAAGTAGTCGCCCGCTTTGGCTGCATCTTCGATCTCGAAGGTGTACTTAACGGTAAAATCGGAATCCAAAACATTGGTGGTATCAAGGAAGTTCAGCGCGACAAGCTCGGCATCCTCGTCGAGATCCTGTACTTTGTCGTCGACATCGGTGTCGAAGAGGAAGCTGATGCCGGATTGGCCCTTTACGATCTTGCCGATCTCAACGATCAGATCCTCATCCACTTCCACCATCAGCGTGGAGCCGATGATTTCCGTCCAGCTATCCTTCTCGACCACATACGGAATCAGGTAGCTGGTATCAAAATCCCTCGGGTTATCAGGATTATACTGCCAGGGATCTATCGTCCAGAGCATCCAGTAGACGTGATACAACGGCACATCCTCATAGAAATCGTCGAAATCCTCGTTCTCTCTGGCATTCGGATACGGAATCAGGGAATGGCCGCGATAAAGCTCCATAGCCTCATCCTCGTCGGCGTAGGTCTCGACATCCTCTTCATCCACTGCCCACGGATAGACGCAGAACCAGATCTTCTCGGACTCTTCCACGTAGTCGGCGCCGGTGGTGTTCTCGCGGAATTTCAGCGTGAAGTAGTTATCCATGCTGACTTTCGCGCCGCCATAGGTCGGGAAGTCGAAGTAGACGAAATACAGATCCAAGTGCCATTCTTCGTTATCTTCGTCATAATAATAAGGATTGGCGTATCCGTGATAATCCTCCAGCAGATCTTCCAGATCAAAATCATCAAACGGCCAGCTGGATTTGGTATTGATGCCGGTGATATCATCCGGGTCGCTTCCTTCGAACTCGAAGGATTTGACGTAATCGTCCAGCTTATAGACGGTGACGTCGATCAGGCCCTTCTCGGTCTCCACCTTAATGGAGCTCAGCGTATCGCCCTCCGCGCCGTTAAAAAGGGAATGGGCGACCTGAGAGCCGTCAATCAGCGTGGCGAAATCGCCGAAGTTATACCGGGCGATCATGACGGTTTCATTGTTGGTATCCAGAAAGAATCGAGTCCAGGTGAAATCCCAGTCCGTTCTGGGATCGTCGCCCGGCGTGACCGTGGTAAGGCTGGCGGCGAAAGAAGTGACGCCCATAGCCAAAACCATAATCAAA
>CAZLMO010000046.1:0-13375 GCA_964560915.1 uncultured Oscillospiraceae bacterium | reverse complement strand
GTCCACAGAAAGGAAGGAGGGCGGAAAAATACGCCGGAGGCCGCGATGCAAAACGTAATGGAAAAAAGCATGAGCTTTTTGGCTGTTCGCATATTCCTGATAAAAAAGCCGCAGGCAAGCAGCCCAGCAAAATGAGCGGCCATTGTTCCAAAAACAAAGGATTGAGCCGAGGCGTTATAGTAGTCCGCAAGGGCGTACAAAATACGTCCTTCAAAGGGGAAGGCCAACAGCCATGAAAAAAACAGAGAAAAGACGATGACAGACAACCGACGGTTATCGATTTCAAATGTATTCAGGGAACCTTCCGACATAAACTTCTCCTTTTTTCTCAATTATTTGTCCTTAGAGCGGATTCCAATATGCTCAACGCCAAGTGTCTGTAATACGTCGTTTCTCTCATCAAGGGAGCAACCCTGAAAAGTCGACAGAACGTACTCATACGCAAGGATCTCTTTGTCTTTTCCAAATGCGGGTTTAGCAAGCGCCAACAACTCCTTTGCCTCGGAAACATCCAAGTCCAACCCGAAGCAAGCAGCAATACCAGTTCTCGTAGTAACTGTGCCACCTTTACCCAAGCGACTCACGGTCTGGTTGTCCAACCCTGAGAGATTCTTAAACTTATTCTTGCTAAAGCCCTTATCATTCTGAAGAAGATTTCATGTTTTGGAACTATTGCACGGAGTGCTTTGAGAAGTATGACAACATTGAACGCCGAAATAAAGCGGCCACCGCCTTATCGAAAAGGCTGTCGCACGTCCTCAGAAAGAAAAATACTCTGGCAGATGCACAGAAATTCCTTGATACCGTAAAGAACACCGAACGTGATGCCTGGGCTGCAGCGCAAGAATATTTCAGCAATTATCCACCCGCAAAAATCAAAACAAGGAAAATCCAGAAGTCGGCTTCAAGAGAAGGACTAAGCCCGGGAGATCGGTACCAGCTACCGATGACGGTGTCCAAGATGAAACGGCGCTCTAATTTCCCGTAAAATAGCCCAACGAGATATTTCAAAACCAGTATATCACGGTATAAGCTGAAAGAATAGCATGGATTTGATGGAGTTAAAAACTCGCAGTGTTTCTGCGGATTTAAGCATTTGAATACCCCAAACAAGGAAAAAAAGGATTGTTTCTGTGAAATAGTCCCAACTCGTCAAAAGACATACAGCCCCGGGCCACTGTCCAGATGTGTGCCTAACCGAGGAAAACTTCCTCAATATCTACTAGAGGATGCTATTCCCGCCATAATTGAAAAAGGGCTATGGAAAGTCACGCAACTTGAATATCAGAGGAGAGCGGGGGAAAACTTTGCGCACCTATGCCCGGAGTATCCATTCAGCGGGAGAATCTACTGCGATCTTTGCGGCAGGCCAGTTATCCAGTGCTCTATTCGTGGTACAGGTGGCGCGTTAAATGTATGGTGGCGTTGCACCACGAAGATATCCCGATACAAACAGTCGGACGATACAATTCACGAAGAACTGCGAGTCCCACTCGGCAGACCGGAACGTGTATTTACGCAGGCATGGAACTTGATCGTCAGCAAAAAGCCAATGTACGAAGCCCGCCTGAAACGAACGGTGATAAATGACGAAAGCGTGCTCACCCGTTACCACGCATCCGAAATGCTGCGTCTGTTAGATGAAGTTGGAAAGATTTCTGATTTTGATTATTTGCTCTCTATTAAAACACTCGACCGAATGGAACTCCAGCCAGAGGGAAAGCTTTCTGCGGTATTCCTTTCAGGAATACGGATTACGATATAGATATTAATTATTCCTCGGCAGCCGATTTTGCAGGGTAAGTAAATCCGAAATCCACAACCGGCAGAACGAACGGAATAAACAGAAAAAGGGCTCCCGAAGCTCGCATCGAAAAGGTGCGGGGCCTCGGAAGCCCCTTTTTTATGGCCTTTTTCGGTACTTTGATGCTGGAAAAAGCTTTTTCTGTTTGTATCAAAGACGGTAAGAACATAGACCCTGCGTGTTGACGCGTAACATTTTTCAAAGTCTTTTTCGATTATAATGGAAATTTCGACCATTATAACCTATAATGAATTCTAAGAAGGTAAAAAACGAGGTGGATTATCGTGGCGATCATAGCTTGTCCAGAATGCGGGAACAAGATATCAGACCATGCGGAGATCTGCCCATATTGCGGATTGCCACGACGCTTTTTCAGCATACCAAATGTAGATACGATTGTCGAGCCTCCTCAAGTATGCTCGACGATGAGCAGCGGAGATCTGTTGTTATGGACGAGGACTACTGTCTGATAGTCGCCGGAGCAGGTGCTGAGAAAACTACAACGATGGTGGCTAAGGTTAAGTTTTTAGGCACGGATGATGAGGGAAATGGTTTTCTCACTTTGACATCTGGGGAGTTGATGGTATGGGATTTATCTGTAAAGTGTTTGGGCACAAATGGCTGGGCTGCAAATGTGAACGATGCCATGCGGTAAGAGATTCCGGACATAATTGGAATGGCGCTGTCGCCTGCCACAGATGTGGAAAGCTCCATGAGCATGAGTGGAAGAACTGCCGCTGTATCATATGCGGTATGATACGCGACGAGGATCACCTGTGGGACGGCTGTAAATGCCTTATATGCGGCGCGGTGCGTGATGAGGGGCACACCTACAACGACTGCCGTTGTACCAAGTGCAAGAAGATGCTCGACAACCCCAAGCATGTCTGGAAAAGCCGTTATGACTGTCATCACCACGGAACGATAATGGTCAGCGGTAAGTTGCAACTGTACTGCGGAAATTGCGATGCGACAGCCGACTTCGATACCGGCAGCCCGTACAAGACGATATACCTGTGTCCCGTCTGTCTCACTGAGGGCGAGTGGAAAAGCTTACCCACAGAGGACAGAATGTTTTTGGTGAATGAATTCGTCTGCGAGAAATGTGGATGGCATAACCGCTACGAGCATAGCGACAGCTATTAGGAGGCGAGAGTATGGGACTTACCTGTAAAGTATTCGGGCATAAATGGGAGCGTTTGCCTAATGAATGCTCACGGCGCTGCCGCGTATGCGGAACGACGGAAGCAATCGAGCATCAATGGCAGCCGATAGAGGGACAGTGTAAAGAGAAATGCACGGTCTGCGGTAAAAGGCGCAACATTGAGCACAGCTTTGTCGGGTGTAAATGTGTTAGATGCGGAGAAGAAAAGCACTCTTATATTTACGCCGACGGCAGCGCGACGGATCTTCAACGCTGCATCAAATGCGGCGAATATGATTTTCCCAACCATCTGCGGGACAGAGGCACAGAAGGTACTCTGGATATGTTTGAAAAGCTCATTTTCCTTCATGGCAATATTTTGCCGCAGATATTTTGGGGCAGTTATCACATCTCTTGGATAGCGTCTAATATGCAGCAGTTTCCAGAAAAGGTTGAGCGGATATTGAACACGCTGTATGAGCACGGCGTTCAGACAGAGGCAATCGACGATATACGCGAACGTATTGCGGAAGGTAAAAAGAACAGCCCGCTCACAGATGCCGAGATAAGGAGGCAAGAATACGACGCCAACGTCGACGAGGGTATTTTTAACGGCGGCGTCCGCAGCGACTGGTGAGTAATTGGGAGAATGCTATGAGCTTTACAGCAGCTTTTGAAGGAGAAGCAGGAAAAGTGTGGCTTAACAGGCCCTGAACCACCTGCTCCGGCACAGGCGGCACAACGCAGTATATTCAGGTGCGCGACCCCATAACCGGCAGCTACACCATGCAGAGCAACCATGCATTTTGCTCCCGCTGCGGCGGTAGCGGACGCTCCACCTGCCCCACCTGCGGCGGCACGGGAAGCAAATAGAGAGGTGTTATTCACGTCAAAAAAGATAACCGCTTTGGAGGGAAAGCGATATGAACAGGCAAAGAACTGCGATACTGTTAATAGCAGCGCTGATGATTTCAGTTGCTCTATGCGCTTGCAACCACGGGCGGGAGGTTGCCAATCACGAAGTCTCTTTAAAATTAGGGGAAAGCGTCCAACTCGTGCTTGATAAAATCCCGCAAGGGAAAACGGCGTCGGATTATAAATGGAATTGTGGACCGGGTCTGTCGGTGGGTGAAAGCGGTCTGATACAGGCAAACGAGATGGGTGAATCCTATGTAAACGCCACGCTGACGTATAAGGGAACCGAGTATTTCGAGTATTTCAAGATTACTGTGCCGGTAGAGTTGGATGAGCTGTTATTGGATAAAAGCAAAGCCATGTTGTTGATCGGCCAGGAGGATATTCTCACCACTGAAGCCTCTGTCGAGTTACCGAATAACCACCAAATCGAGTGGAGCAGCTCAGACGAAACGGTTATCACGCTTGAACGCCCTGAGAATTTGATGTTCAACTCCCATTGCAATATATACGGATTGGTAGCTGTTGGAACCGGACGCGCCGTTGTTACGGCCTCCTGTGGCGGCATGGAAGCAAGCTGCGAGGTCAATGTTTATGACCCGCAAACGCCGGATGAGATCATGGCGTATCTGGACGATTGGCAGAGCTTCCGATACATTGACGCCGATGGGACGGCCTGCGTTGAGATGAACAACGCCGGTGTATCCCTGCCTGCCGATGACATCCAGGCTCTCATTGGCACCGCCCCGGAGGGAAAATACCTCGTCGCATGGGATTACGACTATAATCACCATGTATACAGCACTGCCGATAAAGGCGCGCCAAATTACGATTACACGGCGCTCCTCCCGCCCGAATACAGGCCCCACAGCCTTGCCGAAGTGGAGTATATCATCAGAGTAACGGACGGCGAAGCAGAACGGGAAGCTACATACGAGCATGGCGTACAGGGTATGCGCCGCACAGCGGTCATCGTTCTTGAAGATGCGGCTACCGGCGAGATAATGGAAACGCTGTACTCCACTCAGGGGCCATCCCTGCCGCAATCCATCATTGTGCCTGAAGATAGTATCCCGATGTATTACTATGGCGACCCAGTGGAGAACTCGGTGATGGAAAATGCTCTGATGCGGCTCTTGGGCGACCTGTGGCTGGAGAACCACAGCGCGGTGCTGTTCCACAAAGGAGCCACCGCCCGTCACTGCTCCGGCAGTAAGGTCACTTTGCCCGACACCATCAATAAGATCAATCTGACCGTTGACAGATTGCCGACAGAGCTTGTCATCTCGGCCAGTGTCAGCGAAATACTCAACACTGGCCTTGAATTTGAGGAAATCGAAAGTATCACCGTTTATGACGACAGTTTTGCCCAGCGATGGGTAAGTGAGCATGAACATGGAGGCGTTAGCGTGTTTCCAACGCCTTCAGACAACTAAATAACGGAGGAATGAACATGAAGCGGATCGTATCAACTTAATTCATCGTCCTGCTCCTCGTATCGCTTGCGGCCTGCTCGAATCAGCCTGTCGAACCGACAGAGCCGACGGCATCGCCCCCGGCGACGTCTGACCCTGCGGTTACGCCGGACAACAGTACGCCGCCGGAATCCACGACGGAGCGAGAACCTTATTCGGCAATGGATATTTTTGACGCGGAGTTCAACCCATGCGGCATGGATTGGCCGGGCACAGTGTTTGAAGCGTCCTTCAGCAAAGGCTCAAATAAGCTCGATGGTAAATGTCCCTTTACGCTTTCCATGACCGGCGAGGGGAATATGTACGCCTGCATCGCCTATCAAGCGGATGTCGCGGGGCTTGGGCTTGACGAGGACGGTAAATTCGCACTTTTGAATGAGTATCTTGAAAATGGCGGTTTTTGTGAGTTCGAGGGGGAAGACGGGCGTATCGTTACCATCAAGCGGGCCGACCCCAACGATGACCGGTATGAATATGTAGAGGCTGATGGCAGCCACGGAGCATCGGGCGGCGGCTGCGTCATCGACATTACTTTCTATGTGGACGAGGCGGATGTCGAAAAATACACGGAGCTTGTACAAGATAATTACAGCATCGACGCATTGACCGCCATCGCGGAATACATGGATGTCGAGACAGATTTCAGCGAAAGCAGTATCTGCGTGAATCTTCATAAAAACGTAGCCAGAACCTCCATTACCTATTATGTTTCTGATGCTGAGGCGGTAAGGGAAAACATTGCCGCAAACATAAAAAGCGACTGGTGGGAATGGTATGGCAATATGGAAACATGGATATCGTATAACGACAATATAGGATATAAGCTCATCATAAACACCGACGCCGGTGCTATAACGGTCGAGCAGGAGAATAAAATGCTTGACGCCACTTCGAGCGAGGAAAACTATTCCGAAGGCTCCTTGGCCGCGCTTGGCTTCGGCTTTGACGATGCCGGAACGTGCGGCGTGTATGAAGAACACGAGCCGCATTACAAGTCCGTCGCTATTGCAAGACCGGAATGGGGCGAGTTTCCTGAGGACTGGAACATCGAATTCATGGATACCGATATAAACGGCTACAGTCTGCGCATCATTTATCACGCCGACGATGGCAGGTATCACATATCGGTGGACAAGGACGGCAAAAGCTGCGCTTACGACTGCTATCCCGACAAGGATGAATTCGGCTGGGAGTATCCCGATATTGAGACTGTGCATCGGATGTTCGGCAACGCATTTGATTCACAGGGCAAGGAATTGTACTATCCGGCGCTGGCGCATTTCGAGCAATACGTTCAGGAACGCTTCGGCATGAGCATAGACGAGCTGTACGCGGCTCCGAAGCAATAGAATAGCCCGGCGAACATTTAATACAACACTTGTTTAAGATAATAAATCTTCACAACATCATGCTTACCGCCCACATGTATGGCTTAGCGGTATCGCTTGCTTTGCCATAGCGAGGAGTTTGCTTTGAACACATATCTATAATGTAATCCGAATCCCGGAAAGGAACCCCGTGAACCGTAGAATTGTTCTCTCCGATTTCCTCACTTTTTGATTTGTTGCCGGCTGCCATATTCACATCCCTTTTCCCATTCTGCAAGTCAAAATCGTTGCGGAGAATGCCGTATGCCGCTTTACAATCTACGATATTGGTTTTTCCCTATGTATCTTTGCTGATTGGAAGGAGCAGATCTTTGTACAAGCCGGTTGTTTCTTATATACAATAAGATCAATTTTATTAATAATATTAATATACCCCATCTTATGGCGAAAAATTAACAATTTTTGACAAGATATGCAAAGGTTCCCGCCTACGGGTGGCCGGACAAGTCGGCCCGGCTCTTTTGAATCGGCTCAAAGGCGTTGAATATTAAAAACTTGTAGAAGTAATAATAATATCAAACTAATTTTTAATTCGCAGATGCGCAATGAGAGGTAGTTTATGGACAACAACAAAAACAGGATGAAAGATAGACCCAAGAGCAGCCCGGAACTCAGAAAAATGAAGCCCAAGCAGAATGCGGACGTCGGTATGATCGAGGGCAGAAAGACGTCGCAGTACAACGGCGGACGGGGAAAAAGGATGGAAAGTAAGGGATGAATACGATGATTTGCAGCGTTTCGGACATTCAAAATAAATAAGACGCAGATTAAAAACGCGTTAAATAAGATAGACGGGGCACTACAGGCATAATAGAGATTGAGTACAATCCCCCCGCAACCGAAAACGAGCTGAAAACCTGTATCGAGAACACCGGATTCAAAATTATTTATGAGTAGGGGATTTCCATGGGAAATGACAATAAGATGAAAAGTACGGAAAACGGCAAAAACAAGGATCATTCGTTTCGTTCCAAGCATATTAAGCACGACCCGAGCGCGGAAAGCGCAAGGGCTGTTTTCGGTTTAAAAGATCCAAGCAAACCGAAAGAATAAGCGAAAGACCATCTTTCATGCGGGTATCCGAGTTTAGAAACGCACGCGTGAAAAAACGCTGTCTTTGATAGAAAGGCAGCGTCTTTTTTTATCCATGCTCCCGGAAACCCTCTCTTTTTATATTTCGGCCGCCGGGCCGATCGCTTGCCATTCAAAACCGGGCGTTCGGAGCCCCAACCGCTTCTCAATACCCCTATGAGCTTGCGGGCACGGTTCTACACGCCGAAAAATACTTTGGATTCTTGACCTGCGTCAATTTTCTTTCGGTCCTTTGAAGGCATAATTAGGTTGAAAGAAAGAATGGAGGCGATAAAAATGAAACAATTTGAAAGAAAGCTTCTCACCCTGACGAAACGCTACGCCGCGCCGCTTACCTTTGCCGCCGGGGCGCTGACGATCATCGGGTATGCCGCCGAAAGGCTCACCGATTGGAGCGTGCTCGTCCTTACGGCGTATCTTGCGGCTACGGTTTTGGCGGGTCTGCCGATCCTATTTCGGGCTCTCACAGGGCTCCGGGTGAAAGCGGTGGGCATTGAGCTTTTGCTGAGCGTAGCGGTCATCGGCGCGTTATATATCGGGGAATACAGCGAGGCGGCAATCGTGACGTTCCTGTTCCAGTTCGGCTCCTATCTTGAGCAGCGAACCCTCAACAAGACGAAAAGCGCCATCCGGGCGCTTACCGAGATGGCTCCGGCCACCGCCTGGCGGCTCGATTCTTCCGGCGCCGTGGAAATTCCCGCAGACGAAGTGGAGGAGGGCGACCGGCTGCTGGTGAAGACGGGAGGGAAAGTCGCGGTAGACGGCGTGATCGAGTCGGGAGGGGGGTATCTCGATGAATCCAGCATCAACGGCGAATCCACCCCCGCGCATAAGGGCCTCGGTGACCCGGTCTTTGCGGGCACGATTTTGGATGGCGGCACGCTGGAGATGCGCGCGACCAAGGTCGGAGAGGACACCACCTTTGCAAAAATCATCGCGCTGGTGGAGGAAGCGCAGGACGCGAAATCTCCCGCGGAACGGTTCATTGACCGCTTCGCGAGATGGTATACGCCTGCGGTGGTGGTTCTCGCGGCCATCACGTGGCTGATCACCCGGAGCCTTGACACGGCGATTACGGTTCTGGTGCTGGCCTGCCCCGGCGCTCTGGTGATCGGCGCTCCCGTAGCCAATGTGGCGGGGATCGGGCGCGGCGCCCGGAACGGCACACTGCTCAAGGGCGGCGACAGCGTTCATACATTTGCTAAAGTGGACACGATGGTCTTTGATAAGACCGGGACGCTGACGGCGGGTCACCCCGGCGTGACAACGCTCTATTCCTATACGGATCATATTCAAGAAGCGCTGGAGCTTGCGGCGGCCATGGAAAGCACGAGCGGCCACCCGCTCGGCGCCGCCATCGTAAGCTACGCAAAGGCTCGGGGCGCGGCACCTTCGGTAACCATACACAGCGAAGCGGTTAAGGGGCTTGGGCTTCGTGCCAAGGTAGACGGCAGGTTGGTGCTGGCGGGCAGCGCCCGAATGATGGGGGAGAACGGGATTCCGCTTACGGAAGGGCAGCGCCGGGACCTTGAGGAGGCGCAGACCCGCGGCGCCAGTACGGTTTTGCTGGCCGTAAATGGAGAAATCCTCCTGCTGTTCGCGATATCCGACGCGATAAAACCGGGCGCGGCGCAGATGGTCTCCGATCTCCATAAGCTCGGCGTCAGGCGCACGGTGATGCTCACCGGAGACAACCGTAAAACCGCCGAGGCGGTGGCGGCGCAGATCGGGCTAGGCGAGGTGCGGGCGGAGCTGTTGCCGCAGGATAAGCTGGCCGCGGTGAAGGCAATGCAGCGGGAAGGGCATATCGTGGCTTTTGTGGGCGACGGCATCAACGACAGCCCCGCGCTGGCCGCCGCGGATATCGGAATCGCCATGGGCGGAGGCACGGACGTGGCCGTGGAGACCTCCGATGTGGTGCTGATCCGGTCGAATCTCGAGAGCATCCCGGCCGCGCTGCGGCTTGCCAAGCGCACCGTGGGGCTCACGCGCCAGAATATCGTCATCGCGGTCGGCACGGTGCTTTTGCTGCTCGCGGGCCTCTTTGCGGGCTACATTCATATGGCGAGCGGCATGTTTGTCCACGAGGCGAGCGTCCTTGTCGTGATTCTTAACGCCATGCGTCTGCTGCGTTCCGCGCAAAAAGATAATATAGATCCAAAAACTTGACGCGGGTCAAGGAAATTGCTTAAAATGATGATAGAATGACATTGTACTCTGAAAGAGAGGGAGGAACCATCATGAAAAAAGTGACGATGCAGTTGGAGCAGCTCGTTTGCCCCACTTGCGCCCAGAAGATTGAGACCGCCTTGAAAAACGCGCCCGGCGTGGAATCGGTCGCCGTTCTGTTTAATTCCAGTAAGGCGAAAGTGCAATACGATGAAGAGACGACGGAGCCGGATGCACTTGCCGCGGTGGTGCGCAATCTCGGTTACGATGTGCTGAAACTGATATAAGGAAAAGAGGAGAAAGAATCATGTCTGACAAAAAAGATACTTTTGATACTTATCCGCCATCCGTTCGCGCCGCTTTTTATGAGCTGGAGGTCGTTCTGCCGGTGGTACGGCGCGTGCACGGGGACGCGCATCCCGAGCTCGAAGAGGTCGGCCGGCTGGTCGGAGAGCTTAAAACGGGGCTATCCGAAGGAGCCGGCCGCGGCGAGCTGCGCGGAATTCTCGACGAGCTTCGCAAGGTTACCGGCGGATACGCCATCCCTGCCGACGCCTGCGGCGGCTACCAAAAGGAATGCCGTCTGCTCTCGCAGATCGACGCCGGCATCCGCTCGGTAACGGAATGAGAAGATAAACGGCCGGCGAACGCCGGTTTGCCGGCCGCTCGACGCCATATCATCAGGGGGGGAAAACGTCATGCCAGATCACGTCTGCACAGGTCACGTCTGCGCGGAATTGGTGCCCATTTTTAATCATCTCGACCATGAGAGCTTGGTGAAAATCAGCGAAATCACGCAGCACCGGCATTTCCGCCGGGGAGAGACGGTGTTTTCGCCGGGCCGGCAAAGCGGGCTGATCATTCTTTCCCGCGGCAGGGTCAAGGTCTATCAGCTTTCCGGCTCGGGAAAAGAGCAGCTCCTGCGCGTTTTGGAGCCGGGCGACTTCTTTGGGGAAGAGACCCTGTTCGGCGCTGTAAATCCGGCCGATTTCGGTGAGGCGCTGGCGGATCTGGAAGTCTGTGCCATCGGGCGGGAAGATTTCATGAATCTTTTGGCGCAGTATCCGTCGATCAGCATCAAACTGCTGGAGGAATACAACCGGCGTCTGGTCGCGGCGGAGCGCCTTGTCACCAGCACGGCGACCGAACCCGTCGCGTCCCGCCTGGCCGGGTATCTGCTGGATTTGAGGAAGGTGGCCGAGTCGAACGAAGTGACGCTTCCGCTCTCCATGAAAGAACTGGCCGCGTTTTTGGGGACGACCCCCGAGACGCTGTCCCGCAGGATGGGGAAACTTGAGGAAGAAGGCCTTTTGGAGCGAAGCGGCAAACGGATCCGCATTTTACGCCCCGAGGCGTTCGATGAAATGGAATAGCCGCTCGGCATCTTGGTGGGCATTGCGTAGAATAGATTGAGGGGAATGACTCATTATGGCGCTTCAAATAAAACGAATCTATGATCCTTTTGAGGAAAGCGACGGGGTCCGTTTGCTGGTGGACCGCCTGTGGCCGCGGGGGATTTCTAAAGAAAACGCGCACCTTGATGGATGGCTTAAAGAATTGGCTCCCAGCCGCCAGCTCCGGATGTGGTTTGGGCATAGAGCGGAGCTTTTTGCGGAGTTCTCCGCGCGGTATCGCGCCGAGATGGAAGCGAGCGCCGAGGCGCAGGCGGCGATCCGACGGATCCTTCTTCAAAGCGGGCAAATGACGGTCACCCTGCTGTATGGGGCAAAAGACCCAATAATCAACCAAGCGGCCGTGCTCAAGGCCTATCTGGACGAAAAATCAAAATCGATCTGACTTGGCGCAGGCGGCATCGTTTGAGTTTAGAAAGAAAAATTTACGGCAAAAACGAAAATCATCCGGTTTTTGGCTTGCAATTCCAAAAGCGCGATGTTACAATCATGTTGTAGAAATGATATCGATTCCTAATACATAATGATTACCAATAAGAAAGAAGGGAACGACATGAAATTACAGAATCAAGTTGCCGTCATAACAGGGGCGGCCTCAGGCATGGGGAAGGCAATTGCCGAACTCTTCGCCAAGGAGGGCGCGAAGGTGGTCGCGGCCGACCTCAATTTTGAAGGGGCAAAAGCCACGGCCGAGGAGATCGTTGCCGCGGGTGGAAAGGCTTTGGCCGTCGCGGTCGATGTATCCAAGGAGGATGACGTATCCGCCATGATTGACGCCGCCGTAGCCAATTACGGCACACTCGATATCCTGATCAATAATGCCGGCATTATGGATGATTTTTCCCCCGCCGCCGACGTCACCGATACACGATGGGAGCGGGTCTTCGCGGTCAATTCCACCGGCGTGATGCGCGCCACCCGAAAGGCGCTCAGTGTCTTTTTGCCTAAGAAAAGCGGGGTTATTATCAACGTGGCCTCGATCGGCGGCCTGCAGGGTGCGCGGGCAGGAGCAGCATATACCGCCTCCAAGCATGCGGTCATCGGATTTACCAAAAATACCGCTTTCCAGTACGGCAAGGAAGGTATTCGTTGCAATGCGATTGCCCCGGGAGCGGTCGAGACGAACATTGCCGCCTCGATGGGCGCCATTAACAAAGCCGGTATGGAGAGAGGGATGCCTGGTATGGCGCTCAATTTGCGCACCGGCCAGCCCGAAGAGATCGCCGCGGTCGCCCTCTTCCTCGCGAGCGACGATTCCAGCTTCATCAACGGCGCGGTTTTAGTCGCCGATGGCGGCTGGACTACTTATTAAAAGTTTTTTGAAGTCTTACATTAAATTTAAGAAAATTTGTATCGCAGAAAAGGGCGTTCCGCCTCGCTTTTAAACGTCGCTTCGGGCTGCGCATCCGTCATGTATTTCGGGATGCGTATGTACTGTATCAAAATCGCTTTTATTAAACAAATAAGGACGGTATCTTTGATACAAAGGTGCTGTCCTTATTTTTATGCAAAGAAGCCGGAAAACCCTGATAGCACAGGGCTTTTCGGCTATTTTCATTTCTTCTATGAGCCCGTATTTGGACTTCGATCTTTGAAAATGGTGTCGCACTTAAAAGATTTCACTAAACTAAATGCACACCCCCCATTGTAAGGGGCACATTTTGGGCGAGGGGGTGCAGGACCCAGCGAGAGGGCGTAAAAGAGATCTTCATGAGTGTATACCAGTATTGCATGCCGGATCTATGTTCTTACCGTCTTTGATACAAAAATAAAAAGTCTTCTCTTGCATCATAGGCCGAAAAAGGCTTGAAACAAGGGATTTCGAGGATTTTTCAACCTTCAGAAGCCTGTTCAGCTCCTTTTAGAGCGAATTTTCAAATAGTGTGAATAAATCACCGTTGATTTCAATGATATCGTCGACTGGAATTTTACTACCATCCCGCATCAAAACGATATGCTCATATTCATCAATCTTT
>CAZLMO010000045.1:0-13379 GCA_964560915.1 uncultured Oscillospiraceae bacterium | reverse complement strand
CGTCGTTCGTCTTTTCGCAGAGGTTTTTGATGACGCCGGATATCTTGACCATATCTATCTTTCCGTCGCTCTGCACGGCGATCCCTGCGGAGTCATATCCGCGGTATTCAAGCCTTTTAAGGCCTTCCAACAGCACCGGCGCAGCTTCTCTCGCGCCGGTAAAGCCGATGATTCCACACATTTCCGATATCCCCTTTCCGCTCTTCGGCACGGTTGTGCCGGTACGGCCGCGCCGACACGGCCGCGCCGGGGCTTTCGCTCCGGATCCCGCGCCGGCCGCAGCCGTCTTTTCTGATAATAAAAATCCCGTTTCGGCGGCACACTCCCGGCTCCCCCTGCCATGGCGGCCTGCCTGAAATGCCGCAGCCATGCCCTTTTCCGGGCCGAAGACCACGCCGCCCGAAGCGGAAGCATAATCCGTTATATGAGGCTCTCCTCTTGATAGTTCCGTGCTCTATTCCCGCCCGGAAAAGAAAGACGGCGTTTGGGCCGTTTTATCCCTGGCGGATCCCCGCCCGGTCCTGATGCCGGCCACGCGTTTCCCGGGCGATATCGCCCCCCGACACGCAAACACGATCCTTACTGAAAAGCTCTTATTTAGTTAATTATACCATAGAAAAAGCAGCTTTACAAGAAATCCCGTGACGGTGGATTCTCTCTGGTCCGCCGTCCGTACCCGAAACGGCCGGAGACGGATCCCCGCGGATATACGCTCCGCCCATCCGCTTGAGATCGTGCGGGTTTACTCTTTTTCCTCCGCAGCGGCACACTTGCTGCAAATTCCGTAAAGCATGCTGCCCTCGCACCGCAGCTGAAAGCCGTGCTGGATCTGCAGGTGCTCTTTGAATTCCTCCATAAACCCGCAGTCCAGATGGATGATGCTGCCGCACTTTATACATTTCAGGTGCAGGTGCTCCGTGCAGCACTGTCCCTGCCCAATAAACTGGTATACAGCTTTCTCGCCCTTACTGGCCACATACTTGATGAGCACATGGTCGGAACAAAGCTTATCCAGATATCGATATACCGTTGTCGGATTGACCGACATTCCGTTTTCCTGCAAATACTGAAGAATATCGGCGGCGCTGACGGTATTGGCCCGGCAGCTTTCCAGATACTTCATGATCTCTCCTCTTGCTTTTGTGTTGTAGCTCTCGCTTCTCGGCATAAGGATCCCCCTTTCGCAAAAAAATCTGCAACCATTATATTGCTCCGGCAAAAAAAATGCAAGTATATGCAATTTCGGTTCTGCCGCTTTTCCGTCTTTCTTTATATGCGTTGGAGGAAGAAAGAAAAGCGGTGGCGGCACCGCGCCTTCGGGATATGATTGATCTGGCGACAGAAGAAAACATCAAGGTTATCTTCTATCAGGAGGAGATCGGAGAAATTGCCGTGCGGCTCACACCTCTGACTGCCAATTACACGGAAAGCCTCAAATCCACGGTGCTGCAGATACCCCGAATTCGATACCGCGCAAAAGTGGATTCAAGTCCCGTCGCAGAAATCGAGGGATTGGACGGTCAAAAATCCGAATAAGTAAAAAACGGCTCTGCCGACTTTCTTACGGAAAATCAGCAGAGCCGTTTGGCTCATCCCTATAGGATTGGGTCCGGTGAGATTCAGACTTTCTGCAAGCCACTGCGAGCTGGAAGGAAATATGGTAAGTCCGGTCTCGTGCCTGCTATCAAAATGAAATATCACCGGGGGAGAAATCCGGTATTCTCAAGGCTTTCCGAATCTCTCTCCGTCATTTTTATCCGATCGCGGTAAGGCGGCTTCAGGTAATCATTCGGTCGCCCTGCCTTTTCTTCTTTTTCACGCTTTCGGTTCAGGCAGCTGAAAACGCGCAAGTTCCTTCCGCAGCAGAGAGGCTTGGGTAGACAATTCGTCGCTGGTCGCAGAGTTTTCTTCCGCGGTGGCGGCGTTGGCCTGTACGACGGCGGAAACCTGCTTGATCCCCTCTCCGATCTGGTGGATGGCGCTGGTTTGCTCGCAGGAGGCCTGTTCTATTTCCGCAATGCTCTCATTGGCCGATGCTGCTTTCTCCTGCGCATTCTGCAGGGTCTCGGCGGCCTTCGCCGTCATCTGGGTGCCCTCGGCCGCCGTCTTCACGGAATGTTCAATCAGCTGTGTGGTCTGCTCGGCTGCTTTGGCGGATTTGGCGGCAAGGTTCCGCACCTCGTCCGCTACGACGGAAAAGCCCTTTCCGGCCGCCCCTGCATGGGCCGCTTCAACCGCCGCATTAAGGGCCAGGATATTCGTCTGGAAGGCGATATCCTCAATGGTCTTTGTAATACTGGCAATTTGTTCGGAGGCGGAATTGATATTTTTCATGGCATCCGTAAGGCTTCTCATCTGTTCGTTTCCGGTGCGGATTTCATCGTTGGCCAGTTTTACATAATCGGTCGCCTTTTTTACGTTTTCAAGGTTTTTCTGTGCCTGCTCGGAGACCTGTGAGATGGATGCGGTCAATTCCTCTACCGTAGCCGCCTGCTGTGTGGAGCCCGCGGCCAAAGCCTGAGCTCCGCTTGAAACCTGGGAGGATCCGATATCCACCTGCTCCGCTGAAGTGCCGATGGCAAACAAGGTTTGCGTCAGCGATTCGCGTATGTTTTCCAAGGAAGCCTTCAGCTTTCCAAACTCCCCCGTATAATCCAGCTGCAAAGTAAAATTCAGGTTTCCGTTTGAAATCTGATTTAAAATAGCGGAAAGTTCGTCTATATATCCGCTGTAATCGTGTAAGCGTTCCGTTGTTTTCTTTACGGAATTAAAGACGACTCCGATTTCATTTTTCAGCCGGTTGTTAATCTGAACGGACAAATTCCCGTCCGCGATTTGACTGGTTACATTCGCAAGCCCCTCCAGCGGCTTAACAAATCTTCTTTCCATATAAAAAACCAAAACCACACTTGTAAAGAGGGCCAAGGCGGCGCAGAGAATCACCAGGGTCTGTCCCAGCGCATTCACGCTGCTGAATATCTGGGCATTCGTACTGGCAAGCGCAATGATCCAGCCGGATTCCGGAACTTCCGCATACCATACGGAGTATTCCTGATCGTTTTCCTCAAAAGTTCCCGTCCCCTGTTTTTCGGAAACGATGGTCTGCCCCAATGCGGCCAGAGAGGCATTGCTCTCCTCGGTAATGTTGGCATTCAGAAGTTTTTCGCTGTCTTCATCCGCAATATAAGTTCCGCTGGCATCCACCAGAAAGGCTTTATCATCTTTATTGGTCTGTAAGGCCAGCACCATTTGCTGCATGCTTGTCAGGTCGATATCGGCGGTCGTAACCCCGATAAATTTTCCGGAGGTATTATAGAAAGGCGCGGAGGCCGTCACCATTGAAATTTTAACAAAATCGTCATAATACGGAGCGCTCCAAACCGCGCTTTGATCTGTATCTTTGACGCTGGTATACCAGTCCTGATCCGTATAATACACGCCGTCCCCTAACGAGTAGTTGTCGACATACTGCATTTCCCCGTCTTCCCGCATACAGTACGGGGAAAAATACTTTTCTCCTGTATCATGCGCATACGGTTCAAACCAGATGCCGCCCCCGAAGGTTTCATCATTCGTTTCAACCGTGGCGGGGAGCAGTTTTCGATAATTCGCGGTCTCCATGATGTCCTCATTGGCTTCCACCGCCCGGGCCAGAGCTTCGGCAACCATACGATTCTGGGAAAGGGATTTTTCAATTTTTGTTACAGCCCCGGAAAGATCCAGTTCCATCTCATGGTTAACCTTCTCCTGGATAATATCCTTCGCGGTGCTGTAGCTTAAAAACGACAGAAAAATCATGACCAACAATACAATAGGAAGCAAAAACAGCAATACCTCATATTTTAATGATTTTATCCCTACGCTATTTTTTATTTTTTGGCTACCCTGTTGTTTTGTTGCTTTTATAGTTTTCATTTTGCATTTCCTCTTTTTCAGCGTTATATATTCTAACCCCTTGTAAGGTAATTCGACACATAGCGACTATAATTAAGACTTATTTGACAATTTTATGTTTTTTGTGGAATTTGCCTGTTTTCATTGAAATTTTCCGTTTTTTCAATCGGCAAAATTTGAGTCTCAAAATTGTTTTTCGCAGAAGGAAACCGGCATTTTAGGGTCTCGGCGTTTGAATCATTTTTTGACCGGCGTTTCTGTCATTTTCATTCCGGCGTTGACAAAAAAGCGGCTCCGCAGACTTCCTTACGGAAAATCAGCAGAGCCGTTTGGCTTATATCCTTATATAAAATTGGAACTGATATAAATCGGATCACCTGCAAACCCACCGCAACGCGGAGCAAAAAAAGGAAATCCGGTCTTGCATCTGCTATCAAACTGCGATCATTCAAGTGAGCGTTGCCATGAAAACAGCTATTTTCCCGGCTCTACAGCCGGTTTTTTCGGGTTTTGGACATAAAATACTTATTCCCACTCGATGGTTGCCGGCGGCTTGCTGGTGATATCGTAGACCACCCGGTTGACGCCCCGGATCTCGTTGGTGATGCGGCGGGAGGCGCAGAGCAGCGTCTCCATCGGGATCGGCGCAACCTCGGCGGTCATAAAATCCCTTGTGACAACCGCGCGGAGAGCAACCATGTAATCATAGGTGCGCTCATCGCCCATCACGCCCACGGAGCGCATGTCGGTCAGCACGGCAAAATACTGTGCCGGGCGGACCGGGCATTTCTCTACCTCCTCGCGCCAGATCGCATCGGCGCCGCGGAGGATTTCCAGCTTCTCTTTCGTCAAGTCGCCGATACAGCGGACGCCGAGACCCGGGCCCGGGAACGGCTGGCGCTCGGTGATAACGGGCGGAAGGCCAAGCTTTCTGCCGACGGCGCGAACCTCGTCCTTAAACAGGCTTCTGAGCGGCTCGACCAAGCCGATAAACCGCATGGTCTCCGGCAGTCCGCCGACGTTGTGATGGCTTTTGATCTTCGCGGAGCCGTTGACGCCCGATTCGACAATGTCCGGGTAGATCGTGCCCTGGGCGAGGTATTTGACGTCGCCGAATCTCGCGGATTCCTCGTCGAAAACCTCCACAAAGCAGCGGCCGATGATCTTGCGCTTCTCCTCCGGCTCGGTGACGCCTTTAAGCTCACGGAGAAAACGTTCCTCCGCGTTGACGCGGATGAACGTCAGGTTTCTCACACAAAAGGCGGCTTCCACCTCGTCGCCCTCGTTCTTGCGCATCAGGCCGTGGTCGACAAAGATGCAGACGACCTGGCCGGGGATGGCTTTGCTCAACAGAGCGGCCGCGACGGCGGAATCGACGCCCCCGGAAAGGCCGAGCAGAACCTTCTCATCCCCCACCTGCGCACGGATGGCATGGATCTGTTTTTCGATAAAATCATCGACGGAATAATCGCCGACCGCGCCGCAGACCCCGAAAAGAAAGTTTCGGATCATCTCGGTGCCGGAATCGGTGGCATCCGTTTCCGGATGGAACTGTAAGCAGTAGTATTTCTTTTCTTCATCGGAAGCGGCAGCATACGGGCAGTCGGCGGAGGTGGCGATCGCCCGGAATCCGTCCGGAAGCTTCATAATACGATCGTTGTGGCTCATCAAAACGGTGTCGCAGGCGCCGATTCCTTCAAAAATCGGGGAGGAGGCGTCAAAGCAGATCCCCACTTTGCCAAATTCGCCGTTCTCTCCGGCGTTGACTTCACCGCCGAGCACCCGGCAGAGATACTGCGCGCCGTAGCAGATGCCGAGCACCGGAATGCCGAGCTGAAAAATCGCGTTATCGCAGGCCGGAGCGTTCGGCGCGTAGACGCTGCTCGGCCCCCCGGTCAGGATAATGCCGATCGGAGCGGCCTCCCGAATCGCTTCGATGCTCGAAGTGCAGGGCCAAATTTCGGAATACACGCCGCATTCCCGAACCTTGCGGGCAATCAGCTCTTTATATTGGCCCCCGAAATCGAGGATCAACGCCAACTGGTTTTTCATGCTGTTTGTTCCTCCTGTGCTCAAAGATGAAATGTCGTGCTCAAAGCGGATGCTGCGGCGCTCACGGCGTCTCTTTTATAAATAATAGGCAAAGTATAATTCCATGAGGATGCCGTGTCAAGAAGTTCTCCACAGGAAACAGGCTTTTTCGCATTCACGAGCCGTACTGCTCCAGATATTCCTCCAAACAGATTCCTTTAGACATGATGACCTCCGCGGCCTCCTTGCCGACGTAGCGGTAATGCCAAGGCTCGTAGGTGATGCCGGTGATATCCTCCTTGCCCTCCGGATAGCGGAGGATGAAGCCATATTCCGCGCAGTGGGCGATCAGCCAGTCGAATTCGTCGAATTTGTCGAAATCGTGCTCAAGGTCGGAATAATAATCGAAATAGTCGGCGGAGACGATATCCATGGCCAGCCCGGTATGATGCTCGCTGGTGCCTGGAGGCGCGACCCATTTGGCCGCTTCGGTCTTTGCGTCCGCCTCGCTGTAGCCCGCGTCGAGGTACTGCTGCACTTTTCTTTCGTAAAGGGTTCGGGATTTTTCCACCGTACGGTAGCCGGAGCAGACGCGCAGGGAATAACCGTCCGCCGCAGCCGCGGCGATCAGGTCCTTTGCAGCGGTCGCGGCCAGTTTATTCATCTTGTAATCGCCCTGCACGGTTTCGAGATCCAGCGTATAGTCATCCGGGATGTAGTTCCACGGGTTGACCAGGATCAGCAGGTTGTCGGAATCGCCCGACGCGGAAACCGGGATGCTGCCCCCGCTCACCGCCTCGGATACCTCGCCTGCCGCAGAGCTCTGCGGTTCCATTTCGCCCGAGGATTCCGGTGCCTCCGTTTTTGAGGAAAGCTCCGGCATCTCCGATGTGTTTTGGGAGATCTCCATCTCGCCGCTCAGCGTCCCTTCTCCGGAGGAGGATTCCTCCTTGTCGCCGCAGCCTGCCAACAGAAGCAGAACCAGCGTCAACACAAGGACGTCTCGGAATAATTTCATTTTCTCACTCTCGTTTCCGATCAATTATCAATATTCCTCGGCGGCCAGATCTCCAAAAAAGACGCTTCCGTAGGGATTGGCCGCGGTGAAATCCGCGGGATAATAGCTGCCGTAATGTGGGCGCGCCGGGTCGTCGCTGATTTTGTAGAAATTGCCCTTCATCCGGTGCCCTTTTTCGATATAGTTTTTTCCGCAGAGCTTTTCGGCCACGGCAAGCGGCAGCGTGAAATCGACGCACCAGTAGATGCCCTGCAGATCCTCGCCGGAGAAGATGCGGTGGGAGGCGCGGCGGGAGAGATCCTTCTCCGTGCCGTTCACTTCGTCAATGAATTTGCAGATCACTTTTCCGGAGCGGTTGGCGGAAAACCAGAAATAGCGCCTTCCGCCGTCCTCCTCCGGAAACAGGGAGATCGCCGCCGCCGCAAGGCTATGCTCGGAGGGGTTATTTTCAAAGCAGTAGATTCGGATATGGAGATCATCCGGAGAGAAGCAGACCTTTGCCTGCGCGTAGGGTTTATAATCCGCCTTTTCGAGCGGATAATTGATAATTTTGGCCGCCGGGAGGGAATCCCAGATCGGCTCGCCCGCAATCATGCTCACAGGAAACATCTTTTTGCCCTCTTCTTCCCAGAAACCGGAACCCGGTTCCCCATTTTTTTGCTTCCGCGGAAGTCCGCGTCATTTTACGACAAATTTTCCCGCAAGGCCGCGCTTTTCGAGGAACCAGACCATCGTCAGGCCGAATCCGCAGCAGGCAACCAGTTCCCCCGCCGCGACGGAAAGCCCGGAGAGAAAAAACATGCGCAGGTCCAGTCGGCCTGCGGTGACATACATGATCTCCGCGCCGATCACCAGCCCGTTCACGATAACCGGCGGCAGGGAGGCCAGCACCGGAAGCTTCCGGAACCGGATACGCCCCAGCGCGGCGGTCAGAAACGCGGCGATCAACGTGGCGGCGGTGCCGACCAGAACATCAAGAAAACCAAGGGTGTTGACACCCAGAAACGCGCCGATCAGGTTGGCAAGAAAACAGCCCACGGCGACGCCCAAGATGCACTGCGGTGAAAAAACCGGCAGCAGCGTCAGCGCCTCGGAGAATCGCACCTGTACGGCCCCGTAGGAAAGCATCGGCAGCGCAAGCGACATCGCCGCATAAACCGCTGCAATCAGCGCCTGTACGGCAATCAGTCTCGTCTTGTTCCCGGTTCGCAACGACAGCACCCCCAAACGCAATATACATGATATTCTAACGTAATTCCGACAAGAAATCAATGGGGGAATCCTCTTCCCCTGCATATTGGCGGAAGATTCGGCCGCGCCCGTCTTTCTCCGGCGAAACGGTTCCGGAGGATTGTAAATATTGCATTTGACAGTTTTCGTGGTTTTGAGTAAGATATACCTGTTATGGAAGGGAAGGAGGCTTTGGCCATGAAAAAAATCCTGCCGTTCCTGCTGGCGGCGCTCCTGATGCTGAGCGGCTGCTCCGGCATGGAGAAAATCAAAGAATTCTTCGGCGGAGAGCCGGAAAGCAGCGGGGAATCCTCCGGCATCTCCTCGGAGCCGGAGGCGGAACCCGATCCGAACTGGCCGGCGGAGGTGTCCGGCATCACCCTCGAAACGGCGCCCGAAACGGTGATCTCCATGTCGCCGATCCTGACGGAGTTACTGTACGACATGGATCTCGGGGATAAACTCGCGGCCGTCAGCAATTACTGTACGGATAAAGATGGGAACGATCCCGGCCTGCCGAAAGTCGGCACCGTCATATTGCCGGATCTCACCGCCGTCGCGGAGATCGGGCCGGATTACATTCTGACGATGGCGCAGTTCTCCGAAAGCGACCTTCTGGCCCTGCAGCAGATGAATACGGAAGTGATCGTATTTTCCGCTCCGCAGGATTTGGCCGGGCAGGAAGCCCTGATGAAAGAGCTGGCGATATTCTTTCTCGGAAAAGAAAGCGGCGTCGCCGCCGCGGCAAACTTTGTCACGGAATACGAGGCCCGGCTTCAGGCTGTGACCTCCCCCGCCGCCGAGTATCTCAAAACGAACGGTGCCTCGGTTCGCGTCGCCTGCCTGCGCGTTCTCAATTCCACCTACGCGACCGGGGACACGCTGGCCAACGAATATCTGGAAACCGCCGGCCTCACAAATGCCGCCGCGGAATATACGGATTGGGATATCGGCGAGGATGGCATCGCGGCCGTCGACCCGGATCTGCTGTTTGTGAACGAGGGCATCCACATCGCCGACCTCGAGACAAGCGATCTCTACAAGAAGAAAACCGCTGTAAAGGGGGATAAGATCTACGCCGTGGATCTGGACCTGCTCTCCCGCGGATCGCTGCGCTCGCTGGATGTGCTGGAGACGATGCTGGCCACGGTTCTGCCGGATGCCTACCCTGCTTTGGAGCCGCTCTCTCCCGCCTATCCAAGTATCTACAAAAACTGAGTATTCCGTTTTCTGCCGGAAGAAGATTTTCTTCCGGCTTTTTCTTATCTTTCAATAGCGGACGGTCACATTGTAATAAAAGAGAAGATATGATATACTATATTTTTATATTAGGAGCATACGGAAAGAGGGTCCACCAATGGGTACGGTCATAAAAAGGAAGATCGCCGGGAAGAAAGAGACGATCCTCTTTATTGCACTTTGTTGGCTTACCTATTCCTGTTCCTACATAGGAAGGCTAAACCTCTCCGCCTCCATGTCCGACATGGTCGCGGACGGCGTATTCCTGAAATCCCAGGCAGGCGCCGTCACCACCGGATATTTCCTCTGTTACGGCAGCGGGCAGTTTCTCAGCGGCTGGCTGGGAGATCGATTCAGACCGCGCTTTTTAATTTTTATCGGGCTTTTGCTCTCCGCCGTCTGCAATTTTTGTATCTCCCTGGAGCCGCCGCTCTGGCTGCTGGCCACGCTCTGGAGCCTCAACGGTCTCTCCCTTTCGCTGCTCTGGGCGCCCCTTGTCAAACTGGTCTCCGACCGTGTGTCGGTCAAACGGCGCGGCAAGGCCTGCACCGCCCTCGCGACGACGATGGCCGCCGGCACCCTGATCTCTTATCTTCTCTGTGCAGCGCTGATCGAGACGCTCGGCTGGAACGCCTCGTTCTACATCCCCGCTGCGATTGCGGCAGCCGTTGCTTTTTTTTGGATCTTTCTGATAACAAAAATCGAGAGGAACGCGGATCAGACCGGGATCGACGAAATTCCGTCCTGCCGGGAAGCGGCGGACGGCGAGGAAGAAGTTCCGCATGACAAGGTTCCGACCAAACTGTTTCCGCTGCTTGCCGTCTCCGGGCTTCTGACCATGACCGTGGTCGCCGGGGTCCTGTCGATCCTCAAGGACTGTGTGACCACTTGGACGCCGACCTTTTTGATCGATACTTATCATCTGGGTTCCGTGACCTCAATCCTCTTCGGAACGCTGATGCCGATTTTCGGCTTGCTGGGGCCGTACATGGCGAACCGGATCATGCACAGGGTCAACGACGAGTTTTCTTCCATCTTCTGGCTGTTCGTCGTCTCCTCCGGCGCTTTGGTTTTACTCGTGCTGCTCGGCAAGTATTCGCTGGGAATCGCCGTAATTTGCCTCGCGCTGACTTATGCCTGCTCACTGGGTCAAAATATGCTGCTCATCGGTACCATTCCCATGTATTTTCTCAATGTCGGCCGTGTCGCGGGCGTGACCGGGATTCTCAACGCGAGTGCCTATTTCAGTACCGCCATGATGAGTCTGCTAACCGGTATTCTGGTCGAACATCTCGGTTGGGAATTCACGATGACGGTCTGGGCCGCACTCTCCGTGATCGCCTCCGTGCTCTGCGTCGTCTCCCGCCGGAAGTGGAAAAAGTTCCGCAGGAACCTGTTCTGATCCCTCCCCTCAAAAAAGGGTGCCGACCCGGGAATTCTTTCTTGACAGACAAAAAACGTTGTGCTATGATGTTTTAGCGGTCTGAAAAGGCCGCAGATGCGCCACTAGCTCAGCTGGATAGAGTGACTGGCTACGAACCAGTAGGCCGTGGGTTCGAGTCCCTCGTGGCGCGCCAGCAGAAAAGCCAAACATCGCACAGTTAAGCGATGTTTGGCTTTTTCCTTTTCTATCGGTATCGGCGGCGGCGCCGCTTTTGCGGAATAAAACGAAAAAAATCCGTTTGCCCGCTATTGGCGGATTCCACCCTTTTATGATATAATCAGCACAAATCCATCGATTTCTCCGTTTTTTTCCGAACGGACATGAAGTTCCAATAAATTCTAAAATACAGAATCAAAGGGGTGTGTTTCTTTGGAGGCTTTCGTCAACGCGAAACGGGTCGTGATCAAGGTGGGCACCTCTACGCTGACTCACGAATCGGGGCAGATCCATATCCGCCGGATCGAAAAATTGGTTAAGGTGCTGGCGGACATCCGAAATTCCGGCCGAGAGGTCATCCTGGTCTCCTCCGGCGCCATCGCCGTGGGCGTAGGCAAACTGCACCTCCAGCAAAAGCCCGCCGACACTCCCTCCAAACAGGCCGTCGCCGCCATCGGGCAATGCGAGCTGATGTATCTTTATGACAAACTTTTTGGGGAATATAATCACATCGTCTCCCAGGTGCTGCTGACCCGCGACATCCTCGAGGGGGAGGAGCGCAAGCGGAACGTGGTCAACACCTTTCAAAAACTCCTGGAGCTTGACTCCATCCCCATCGTCAACGAAAATGACACCACCGCCGTGGAAGAGATTGAATTCGGCGACAACGATACCCTCTCGGCCATCGTGGCGGTGCTGTGCGGGGCCGACGCGCTGGTCATCCTGTCGGATATCGACGGGCTCTACGACGGCGACCCCCGGCAGAATCCGACCGCAAAATTGATCGACGAAGTGTATCATGTGGATGACCATATTCTGGCTCTGGCCGGAGGAGCCGGTTCCTCCCGCGGAACCGGCGGCATGATCACCAAAATTCACGCGGCACAGATTGCCTGTGGAGAGGGGATCCACATGGTGATCATGAACGGCTCGGAGCCCCTTGACCTTTATCGATTATTTGACGGGGAATCCGTCGGCACACATTTTTTCCCCGAACAGAAGTGACTTTTTTATCTTCACGGAGGGAGGAAGCATCGGTGAAAACGGTATTGGAACTCGGGAAAGCGGTCAAACAGGCATCCCGTCAGGCCGCCATTCTGACGCAAACACAAAAAAACGCGGCGCTCGCCGCCATGGCGGAAGCGCTTTTACAGAAAAAGCAGGAGATCCTTTCTGCCAACGCGCAGGATATTCAGGAGGGCCGAGCCGCGGGGCTTTCTGAGAGCCTGCTGGATCGTCTGGCCCTTTCGGAAAGCCGTGTTGAAGATATGGCCTCCTCCGTCCTGCAGGTGGCTGCGCTGGAGGATCCGATCGGCAAGGTGGACCGGGGCTTCGTGACCGCGAACGGTCTGCAGATTTATAAGGTCCGGGTCCCGCTCGGCGTCTGCGGCATTATTTACGAGGCGAGGCCCAATGTGACGGTGGATGCCGCCGTGCTCTGCTTCAAATCGGGCAACGCCGTGCTGCTTCGCGGCGGCAAGGAGGCCATTCGCTCCAACATCTCTCTTGTGAACCTCCTGCGGGAAGTGCTTGAAAAACAGGGTTTGGACCCCAACCTCATCTGCCTCGTCGAGGATCCCTCCCGGGAATCCGCCGCGCAGATGATGAAACTCAATGGCTATCTGGATGTGCTGATCCCACGCGGCGGAGCCGGGCTGATCCGATCGGTGGTGGAAAACGCCACCGTACCCGTCATCGAAACCGGAACCGGCAACTGCCATATCTATATCGACAAGGACGCGGACATGAACAAAGGCGTGGAGATTCTGTTCAATGCCAAAACCTCCCGCCCCTCGGTATGCAACGCGGCCGAAAGCCTGCTTGTGCACCGGGAAATCGCGGAACGGTTCTTGCCCCTCGCGAAACAGAAGCTCGACACCAAGGGCGTCGTCTGGTACGGCTGCGAGGAGACCCGCCGGATTCTGGGTGAATCGGTGCTGCCGGCCGGAGACGAGGAATACGCCAAGGAGTTTCTGGATTACGCCATCTCCTGCCGGGTCGTGGACTCTTTGCAGGATGCGGCGGATCATATCTACCGGTATTCGACCAAGCATTCCGAGGCCATCGTGACCGAAAACTACACCGCCGCGCAGGAATTCATCCGGCTGGTGGATGCCGCCGCCGTCTATGTCAACGCCTCCACCCGCTTCACCGACGGGGGCGTCTTCGGCTTCGGCGCGGAGATCGGTATCTCCACCCAGAAGCTTCATGCCAGGGGCCCGATGGGGCTCGAAGAGCTGACTTCCATTAAATATGTAATATATGGTAACGGGCAGATCCGCTGACGGAACCGGAACCATGTTTTTTCGTATAGAACCGGTCGCATAAAAATTAAGGGGCCACCCCTCCGAAGTCTTTCAAACTTGT
>CAZLMO010000044.1:0-13618 GCA_964560915.1 uncultured Oscillospiraceae bacterium | reverse complement strand
TTAATAAAGAAAATAAATACATAGACAGTAATATGCAACAAATAGATGATTTAGCTAAAGAACTGCATGTTTCTAGAAGTGTTATATTTCGAATTGGTGCTGCACTGCTAGTTTGTGATGATCAAAATTTCGCTAAATACGGGTTTAGCAAAATGCTCGTAAACTCGCATTTTACGCTTCGCCGCTAAACCATGGCTTATTTAGCGAAATTTATGTTCTATGAAAAGAGTATCATGGTCGTTTCCCCTTGTCAAGCCGCCCACACAAAAATTCTTGCTGCGCGAAGATCCTCGGTTGCGCCAACCTCTCAACAACGGTATGAACGATATGCCTGATATCCGATTTGCGGCGCAATCGGCAAATAAGTAGTTCGATATCGAATATATAAAAGTAACAAATCCCGCAAGCGCCGGAAAATTCCCGGGCGAAATCAAATTTGCAATCATCACCGGGCCTGGCCTGGGGTCCCCGCTCCAAAATGTGAGGCCGAAAAAAACGAATCTGCTCCGGTTTGACAAGCCGGAACGAAGCAACCGTTTTTATCGTTGGAGATAATTTTTTCCTGATTGCCCTTGATCGTCATCATGGAATACAGGAACTCCCCCGAAAGCACTCCGGGCAATCGCTCGGTTTTTCCCCGGTTTAAATGTGCGCCACAGAAGCTTCAAGCAACCCTTTGATCATACGAATCTTTCGGGCGGAGGCGTTCAGATATTTTATAAGAGAACCCCGCTCGGAAATCTTTTCGGAGCGTACCATTGCCTGATTTTTCCCTGTTTTTTTTCTCCGACTTCGACGGCTAAGCCGGTTCGAAAAGGCATCTTGGCTATGCTTTTCTTTCTCCGAGCACCAAAATTCCGCCGATATCCTTCGGCGCGCCGCGGCATACGGACTCGATATAAATTTGGTGGTTGCGTAAAAAAGCCAAAATATTTTCGCCGTCGCGCAGCTGTTTGATGTTGCCCGCACAAAACGCAAGTTTTTTACCCAAAAGCCCGCAGCAGCCACCGATAAAGCCATGATCGAATCCTTCGAGAAAAATATCCTCCGAATGCCGAATCCGCAAAACCTCCGCCCCTTCCCTCTCGGCCGCCTCAGCGATGCCCGGATCCCCCGTGACGATCGCATCCGGCGCCGCAACAAAGACCGAGCATTTTGCGTACCCCTGTTTGACGGGAATTTCCCTGATATTCTTTTTTTCGACAAATTCCACGACTGCGGCATCGACTGTTTTCGGATTGCAGATGATTTTCCCGCCAAAAATGGCCGCGTTAAGCCGGCAATCCTCCGGATAGCGGGCGCCGAGGGCGATATCCTCTTTCAGAAAGCAAAAGCCGGCCTGCTTGAGCACCGTGCGGACAAACTCTGAGCACGAGGCCGCCAGAAGTTCGTTTCCGCCGAGATGCAGCAGCTGTAAATCCGGATGGGTCTGAAGCCCCTGCGGCAGCTTCTCGCAGGGCAAAACCGGCACGGTTTCGATCCCGCAGCTTTGGAGATAACGGATGATATCCTGCTCCCCGGCGGAGACGGCGGCGAAACAGGCCTCCCCCTCCGGCAAGTTTGGAGATTCCACAAAATTCATGATTCCGCCGCGTTCTTCTTCCCGGCGTTTTCTTTTTCGGCCGCCTCCCGGACGACCCGGAAGGCCTCTCCGACCGAGTGGACACCGATGAGCCCAATTTTATAATCCTTCATATTGAGGTTTTTCAGGCAGGGTTTCGGCAGGATGCAGGTTGTAAAACCGAGCTTTTCCGCCTCATGGATCCGGCTCTCGATATTGCCTACGCTGCGAATCTCGCCCGCAAGACCGATTTCGCCGAAGGCGACGATCCCGCTCGCGACCGGCATATCCGTCAGGCTCGAAATCAGCGCGACCGCAACCGGTAGATCTGCCGACGGCTCGTCCAACCAGAGGCCGCCGACCACATTGATATAGGTATCCATGCTGCCGAAGAAATAACCGGCGCGCTTTTCGAGCACGGCCAAAAGCAGCGTCGTGCGGTTGATATCAAACCCCGTCGAGGTGCGCCGCGGCATCCCGAACCCGGTTTTGGAGACGAGCGCCTGCACTTCGGCAAAGATCGGCCTGGAGCCCTCCATAACACAGGCAACGCAGGTACCCGACACATTCTCCGGTCGTTCCGAAAGCAGCATTTGGGAGGGATTCTCGACCTCGGAGAGGCCGTTCGTCCCCATCTCGAAGATCCCGATCTCGTTGGTTGAGCCGAAACGATTTTTTACGGCGCGGAGGATCCGGTAATTCATCGTCTTTTCGCCTTCAAAATAGAGAACCGTATCGACGATATGCTCCATCACCTTCGGGCCGGCGATTGCGCCGTCTTTGTTGACGTGCCCGACGATGATAAACGGGATTCCGGTCTTTTTGGCGGTCCTTGTCAGGATTGCCGTACACTCGCGCACCTGTGAGACGCTGCCGCTCGAGGAGGCGAGCGCCGGAAAATTCATGGTCTGGATCGAATCGATCATCACCATATCCGGCTCTACAGACGCGACGGCGTTGATCACGTGCCCGATATCCGTATACGGCGCGATCAGCAGGTTGGGGCTGTCGATGCCGAGCCTCCGGGCGCGGAGTTTGAGCTGGGCCTTGCTCTCCTCGCCGGAGACATACAGGATTTTCAGCCGGTCGCAGAGCTTGCCGCATATCTGCAGCAGCATCGTGGATTTGCCGATGCCGGGATCCCCGCCGAGCAGCACGACGGAGCCTTTGACAATGCCGCCGCCGAGCACGCGGTCCAGCTCGTCGATATGGGTGACGTAACGCTCCTCCTCCTCCGCGGAGACCTCCGAAATCGTGGAGACCGTCTCCGGCGCAGGCTCCCCTATTTCGACCGTCTTTTGTTTGGAGGGCGTCTCCTCTTCCCGAACTTCTTCGGTCATGCTGTTCCATTCGCCGCAGTCCGGGCACTTGCCATACCACTTCGGCGACTCATAGCCGCAGGAGGTGCAGACATAGATCGTTTTGAACTTTCCCATTCCGAATCATCCTTTTTTATGTAACATCTTGTATGGCCTGCCCGCCGCCGAAATAATCCGTCAGCGCACACGAAATCACGAACGCAATCCGGCTTTGGTATCCGGGATCCGTAAGGTTTGCGATATCCGCGCCGTTGGAGAGAAACCCGCATTCCGCCATGACCGCCGGCCGGGTCGCTTTATAAAGCAAATAAATATCCGTTGTGGCCTTTTTGGGGAGACGCTCGTTTTCCGGCTGGAGCATCGAGGCAAAGGCGTTCTGCATGACCTGCGCGATCGTCTTGCCCTCCGGGTTGTTTCCGCTGTAAAAGATCTGGGCACCCTTCGCGTATCCGCCGAAGTAATTCTGATGAATGGAAACCAGAAAGGCATTTTCAGTCTCCTCCAGCAGCGCGAGGCGGTTTTGGATGTCGCTCTTCTTCCTCTGCCGCAGCGTGGAAAGCCCGTCGTCGCAGGTCATCACATCCGCCGTCCTCGTCATGACCACCTCATAACCGAGGAAACGGAGCTGATCCGCCGTTTTGAGGGCGACCAAGAGGTTAATATCCTTTTCCTGAACGCCGCCGATCCCGACGGCGCCGCCATCCTCTCCGCCATGCCCGGCATCCACGATGACGACCGGTCCGTCTTCCGGAAAGGACGCCTCCGCCGAAGCGGGGACGTGCTCCCCGGTTATATTCGCGATGGTCAGCACAAGTAAAAACGGCAGCAAAGCTCCGAGCAGCCGCAGCGCATAATTCTCCATATAATCCCTTTCCAAACGCAGTATCCAGTCGGAGAATCATACGCGGCTGCCGAAATCCCTATACACATTTTATCATAAATAGCGAAGGAAGGCGAACCTTTTTTCCCAAAAAATGCAAACGGCGACACGCCAGTGGCGACACTCCTTCGGAGACACGCCCGCGGCGATACGCCCGCGGCGATACGCCTGCGGCGATACGCCCGCGGCGGCACGTCAAGATAAAAAGAAGCTCCGGACGCAAATCCGGAGCTTCTCAGGAAAAACCTTATCTAATTACAAAAGGAAAGTGCCATATCGGAGGCGGAAGCCGCATCCGGAGAATACCCATCCGCGCCGATGGCATCACAGTAGGTCTGCGTGACCGGAGAGCCTCCGACCAGAATCTTCGCGCGGAGCCCTTTCTCCCTCGCGAGCTTCACCACATCCGCCATCACGCCCATTGTCGTCGTAAGCAGCGCGGAGCAGCAGATCACATCCGCATCGTTTTCCAACGCGGCCTCCACAAAACGCTCCGGGGAGACATCCACGCCGAGATCGACGACCTTGAGCCCCTTGCCTTCCAGCATCATGCGGACCAGATTCTTGCCGATATCGTGCATATCGCCCTCCACCGTGCCGATGACCGCGGTCCCCTTGGAGGCGACGCCGGCTTCCGTCAGTGCGGGTTTCAGAACCTCCACACCGGCGTTCATTGCGCGGGCGGAGATCAGCACTTCCGGCACGAATACCTCATTGTTTTTGAAGCGCTCCCCCACCGCGTTCATGCCGGCAATCAAGCCCTCGTCAAGGATCTCCTGCGCCGGAGCACCCTCTTCAACCGCGGCTTGCACTGCTTCAACAACTTTCGCTTTTCTTCCCTGCTGGAGCAGCAGGCTGATGGTTTCATAATCGGCCATGTCGGCACCTCCCGATAAATAATAGAAATATCATACACTTTTTCAGCAAAAATGGAAGTCTCTTTTTTTCTTTATTGACTTTTTTTCTGCAATATTATATAGTAATAAAGTCGTACGGAGGCATAGCTCAGCTGGTTAGAGCACCTGCCTTACAAGCAGGGGGTCACAGGTTCAAGTCCTGTTGTCTCCACCACCAGACTGAGTCTGGACGCGGTTTGCGTTCGGACTCTTTTTCTTTTTCAGCTTTAGGCGTCCGCGCCCGTGGTCCGTATCAAAATTAAGTTAATAAATTGAATATCCGCATAGACATGCTGTTTTCACGCTTATCTATGCGGATGATTTTTGCCTTATTATGGTTTTGGCCGTGAAATGGCAAGCGGCTCTCACGATTTCATGCGTGAAACCTTTTCTTACTTTGACTTCGTCTTTACGGAATCATGATGGAGAATTCTCTCCGTGATTAAATCCACGAACGCATTTACAACAAAAGGATCGAATTGCGTTCCCGAGCACTGCTTCAGTTCAGCAAGGGCCTCCTCCGCACTGCGGGCCGGCCGGTAAACCCTGCCGGAAATCATGACATCATACGCGTCGACCACGGCGATGATCCTGCTGGCAAGCGGGATCTCCTCCCCGCGCAGCTTGTTCGGGTAGCCGGTGCCATCCCACCGCTCGTGGTGCGCCAGAATATACCGGGATACCCGGGAAAGTTCCGGGATGTTCTGCGTGATCCGATATCCGATCTCCGGATGCTGCTCAATTTCCCGGCGCTCCTGGGCAAACAACGGGCCGGGTTTCCTGAGAATTTTGTGATTCACCCCGATTTTCCCGATATCATGCAGCATCGCCGTGAGAACAAGGTCATTGACCATTTCATCGGAAAGGCGGAGTTTCTCGGAGATCCACCGGCAGTAGTCCGCCATGCGGTTGGAATGCTGCTGCGTCTCCGGGCTTTTTTCATGTAAGGCCGATAAAAGCATCCTCAGGATGCTGCCCCGGTAGCTCTGGCTGACCAGCATCTTCTTGCGGTACATCCATTTTTCGGCTTCCCTGATGAGTTCCTCCGCCTCCCGGATATCGGCGTCGCTTGTCGCATAGCCGAACGTCATGATGCTGCCTCCGGTCTCTTCGGATATTTCGCCCAAGGCTTCCCGAAGCCGATCCAGGATCATCCGCGTCTCTTCTTCGGTGGTATATGGAAACAGAAGAAAGAATTCATCGTCGCTCCAGCGCGCGGCAATATCCTTCTCGTGACACTGTTCCTGAAGAATTCCGGCGATTTTGATGAGGATCTCATCGCCCGCATCGTAACCCTTGGCCTCATTGATCATTTTAAGCCCGTTGATGTCACCCAGTACGATGGAGAAAGGGGTTATTTTCTGCTCAACATACATCTTCAGCGTTTCCATGGCAAAAAGACGGTCGTACAGGCCCGTCAGCGAATCACGAAAGACAGCGTCGGTCTGCTCATGGAAATCGCAGGTCTCCGGGAAAAACTTGAGCGGATCGTCGTCCTCCTCCCATTGCCTGTTCCGCATTTCGCAGAGGTTTATCCAGTCCGGTGGATCGATTGGAGCGACCGCTTTTTCGGAGATGCTCCGCGCAATCACCGCCTGAGGGATCGAGCGCTGAAAGTACCTCCGATAGACCGGAGATTGGATGTCCTCATAAATCCCAAACAACAGGTCGTCGCTCACATAGAAAAAAGAGGCCCTGTAAGCATGGTGAAAAATACAGACATTGACTTCCACCGCTTTTTCTTTCGTGGAAAGGGCCTTGTTGCCTATTTGCAGGATCCGGTCAATCGTTTGTGGTTTCAGGTGGATGAGGGTTTCGGTGATTTTTTTTCCGAGCACGTCTTCCTTTTTAAGCCCGCTGATTGCTTCAAAGAGCGGATTCATGCCCATGATAACGTAATCGCAGATTTTCCCGGTTTCATCAAAAACGACCTGATAACACACACATCCCAACGGGAAACGGGTAATCAGATTCCGAACAATCTGGAGGTTGTTCCTTTCCTCTCTCTTTGCTTCCCGAAAATTTACCATGTGTGCCCTCCTGTTATGTTGAAATACAAATCCGAGGAATCCGTTTTTTATCTGAGCTATATTTTTCGTCATTGCCGTCCTGCGCCCCTTGCGGAAAATATGGTCTATTTCACCCCTCGGCGGCCGCGTCGCCGAACGGTATGGCTCACGCGGACGGGTGTGGCCTAAATTTTGGGAAAAATTGCGGTAAATGCGTATATCTTCTATATAGCTAATTATAATAAGTTACTTCCGTAGTTACAATACAATTGTGTGAATTTTTGGGGGGAAAAGAGGATATTATGAATATTAACTATAAAGCGGTCGGAAAACGGCTCAAAATTGCCCGCATCCGGGCGGATCTCACACAGGAACACCTGGCGGAAATTGTGGATTTATCGCCCACCCATCTGAGCAATATAGAAACCGGCTCAACCAAAGTCAGTCTGCCAACCCTCGTCAAGCTCTCGAACGCTCTGTCGGTCACGGTGGACGATCTGCTCTGTGACAGCGTGATCCAATCAAAGGTGCAGTTTGAAAAAGATATCGGGATGCTTTTATCGGATTGCGATAATTACGAGATCCGCATCATCAAGGACATGTTGGAGGCTATCAAAACAACCCTGAGAAGGGACAGAGACTTGCGTTGAGCGGTCTGTTTTTTGTGATTTTTCATGTTAAAAAGGGCGGTATCCGGATGGATGGATACTGCCTCTTTTTGCGTTTGCCTTCTTCAGTTGGCACCGGCTGAGGCTGCGCCGGCCGCCGCGGCAGCCATGACGCAGTCGATGGCCAGCACCACCGCCAAAGCAACGATCTCTTCTCCCACATCGTCGATATCCAGCTCATAGCAGTCACCCCAGGTCATCCATTCTTTATGGATCGTCACGATGGGGCGCCCCTGCTGTGTGATTTCATAGTCATGGGCCATAAAGCTGCCGTCGATCTCCCAGCCGAGCCCATCAATGCGATACTTCGGACGCAGGAAAGTAAATTCCTTCACGATTTCGGCGACCTGCCTGCCCTCCACAAATACCAAAAATTTCGGCAGAAGGCTCCACACTTTCTGTTGGATGAAGGCGGCCTCATTTCCCGCACGGTCGTTGACGTGCAGTTTCTTGCCCCACGAGAAGAATTCACCCTCCACAAAATATTTATCCTCCCCGGATTCTTCTTTTACAGTGAATTTATCCACCCATGAAAATATCTTTTGACGAATATACAATTTCATTGCGCGCCTCTTTCCGCCGGTGTTCCTTATATGGAGTGCCGGTCTTTTTTATTTATGGGATGTCCGCGGCCGTATAAACTACGAGTTTTCTTTCTGATCCGCTCGTGAAGAACCGCCTCGGCTCCACCAACGAGATTGGAACCTTTGAAACGGGGACGAACGGCCTCCCGGAGGCCGGGCATTCATCCACAACCTGCTTTGGGGATCGGTTTCAAAAGCGATTTTTTCGATGATCGGATCCCAGTAGCTCAAACTCATTTTTGTGAAACGTCAGCATGCCGTCATCCCGGAGCCGGGAGAGCTCCGCCGACATGGCGCTGCGCTCGACGGAGAGATAATCCGCGAGCTCCTGGCGGCTAAACGGGATACAAAAACGACCGCTCCCCGCCCTCTTTGCCTCGGCGGAGAGGTAGGCGAGCAGTTTCTCCCGTGTGGTACGTTTCGAGATAAACTCGATTTTCTGTGTCAGCGCGATATTCTTCATGGCCACGATATTGAGCATGTTTTGAATCAGTCGGCCGTGAAACGCGCATGCTTTGGCGCATGGCGTGGCAAGCCTGCGGCAGTCGATAAACAAAAGCTCGCTGTCGGCCGTCGCAATCACGCCGACCGGAAGCGACCCGATCTCCGTGCAGGCAAAAGATTCCCCAAACAGGTTTCCTGGGCCGATCCTGGCAAGGATACTCCGGTTTCCGTAATAATCGTCCTGGACGATCTGCACCTCCCCGGAGAGCACGACGCCGAACCGCTTTGGGCTTTCCCCGCCGAAAAACACGGTCTGCCCCTTATCGTAGTGCGCGGTTTTCGCGGAAAGACAGGACAAAAGCGGCGGCAGATCCGATTCCTCAATGCCTTGAAACAAATTCGCCGATTTCAGGATCTCCAGATTCTTTTCCATAGGCTCCTCTTTCGTTTGAATTCCAACATACCGATCCTTTCGAATATCGTAAACTGAAACCGTAAAGTCAATGGAAATTCAAGCTGCAAAAGCAGGCCGCGGCGGCACGCACAACAATCTCCTTCTTCCAAGGAGATTGAAAACAACAAAAAAATCCCGAAATTGTATTTTGTTGGAATTCCAACATACCTATTTTCTTAAGCATAGTAAACTAAAGCTGGAAAGTCAAGAGAAGAATGAAAATAATCTGTAATATTAAGAAAGAGGTGACCGGATTGAACCGGAAAATCATCGAGATTGATGGAGAAACCTGCAACGGCTGCGGATTATGCGCATCGGCCTGCCACGAAGGGGCGATCGGCATGGTAAACGGGAAGGCGAAACTTCTCCGCGACGATTATTGCGACGGTCTGGGCGACTGCCTGCCGGTCTGCCCGACGGGCTCCATCCGCTTCGTGGAACGGGAGGCGGCTGAATACGACGAGGCGGCCGTGCGGGAACACCGGCAGAAAAGTGCAAAAACTCCCCTGCCCTGTGGATGCTCCGGCACGCAGTCAAAAAACATCTGCCGGGAAGACGGCTGTGAAAGCGCCTGTTGTGGCTCCGGTGAAACCAAAAGCCGGCTCTCCCAGTGGCCCATCCAAATCAAGCTTGCTCCGGTCAACGCGCCGTATTTCATGGACGCAAACCTTCTGGTCGCGGCCGACTGCACGGCGTACGCCTGCGGCGAATTCCACGACAGGTTCATCCGGAACCGGGTGACCCTGATCGGCTGCCCCAAGCTCGACGGCGTGGATTACAGCGAAAAACTGACCGCCATCATAAAAAATAACTCCATTAAAAGTGTCACTGTGGTACGGATGGAAGTCCCCTGCTGCGGCGGGATCGAAAATGCCATGAAAACGGCTCTCCGGGATAGCGGCAAATTTATCCCCTGGCAGGTCGTAACCATCTCCACCGACGGCAGAATTCTTGATTGACAGGAGGAAAGAAATATGGTAGAAAAAGAGTATAAATTTTCCATAACCAACGAAAAGATTATCGAAAAAGTGCTGCTCGACGAAAACCTGCACTATCTTCACATGGTGCTCAATCAGGGCGAGCGGCTGCCCGAGCACGTCACCAATGCAAACGTGTATATGACCGTCGTGCGCGGAACGCTCTCCATCACCCTCAACGAGCAGGAGGCCCACGAATACGAGGTCGGAACCCTTCTGAAGATCCCCCATCGAACAAGAATGGACGTCAGAAACCTGCATGCGGAAACTTTGGAGCTTTTCGTCGTAAAGGCGCCCGCTCCGAAGGATTGAAAGTGAAAAAGGAGGAAGATCGAATGAAACGGTACAGATGTGTGGTCTGCGGGTATGTCTATGATCCCGCGCTCGGCGACCCCGACGCCGACATCGCGCCCGGTACGGCTTTTGAGGACCTGCCCGACGATTGGCCGTGCCCGATCTGCTTTGTAGGCAAGGAAGATTTTGAGCCCGTCGAAGGCGGGATCTGAAAAGGAGGAACACGTAAAATGGGTATGTTTTGTTTCCAGTGTCAGGAGACCGCCGGAGGAAAGGGCTGCACGGTGCGCGGCGTCTGCGGCAAAACCGAGGAGGTGGCGCATTTGCAGGATCTCCTGATCTACACGCTGAAAGGCATTGCGGAGATCATCGTCAAGGGGAAGCTCGATATAGCTTCGCTCGGCAACGCGAACCATGAGGTGCTCAACAGCCTCTTTATGACCATCACCAACGCGAATTTCGACGGCGCCGCCATCAAAGGGCAGATCATGAAAATGATCTCCATTCGGAATGAGCTCCGGAAATCCGTCTCCGCCGGCCTTCACGATGCGGCGACCTTCCCCATATTCTCCGCCGACTCCTTTTCGGAAAAATCCACCTCCGTCGGAGTTCTGACGACTGCGGATGAAGACGTGCGTTCCCTGCGGGAGATGATTACCTATGGTCTTAAAGGCATGGCGGCCTACACGGAGCATGCAAATAACATCGGCAAAGAGGATCTCTCTGTAAACGCCTTCATCTATGAGGCCCTCGCCGCGACGCTCGACGATTCGCTCACTGCGGACGATCTCGTTGCGCTGACGCTCCGGACGGGCGAATACGGCGTAAAAGCCATGGCGCTGCTCGACGAGGCAAATACGTCGAGATTCGGCAGCCCCGAAATCACCCAAGTTGACATCGGCGTTCGGAAGAATTCGGCCATCCTGGTCTCCGGCCATGACCTGACCGATCTGGAGCAGCTTTTGGAACAGACAAAGGGCACCGGCGTAGATGTCTACACCCACAGTGAGATGCTCCCCGCCCATTATTACCCCGCGTTCAAAAAATATGAGAACTTCGCCGGCAACTATGGCAATGCCTGGTGGAAGCAGCTCGACGAATTTGTCTCCTTCCGCGGCCCCATCCTTTTTTCCACAAACTGCATCGTGCCGCCCAGAAGCGAGGAGGTCCGCAGCAGGATCTTCACCACCGGCTCCACAGGCTACCCCGGCTGCAAATACATCGAAGCGGATGAGTCCGGTAAAAAGGATTTCTCCGGGATCATTGCGCTCGCAAAGACCCTTCCCGCGCCGGAGGAGATCGAGACAGGAAGCATCGTCGGCGGCTTTGCCCATAACCAGGTGCTCGCGCTGGCCGATAAGATCGTCGCCGCCGTCAAATCCGGCGCCATCCGCAAATTTGTCGTAATGGCCGGCTGCGACGGGCGCATGCGTTCGAGGGAATACTATACCGAGTTTGCCGAAAAACTTCCGAAGGATACCGTGATCCTCACCGCCGGCTGTGCAAAATACCGCTACAACAAGCTTAATCTTGGCGACATCGGCGGCATCCCGAGGGTGCTGGATGCCGGCCAGTGCAACGACTCCTACTCGCTCGCGGTGATCGCGCTCAAGCTGAAAGAAGTGTTCGGTCTCGACGACATCAACAAACTGCCGATTGTCTACAACATCGCCTGGTACGAGCAAAAAGCCGTGATCGTCCTGCTGGCACTTCTCTATCTGGGCATAAAAAACATCCATCTCGGGCCGACGCTTCCGGGCTTTCTCTCCCCAAATGTTACAAAGATCCTTGTTGAGAAATTCGGAATCGCAGGCATCGGCACGGTCGACGACGACATGAAGCTGTTGCTGAATACCTGATGACTGAAAGGCTGTGCTTTAAAAAGGCGCGGCCTTTTTTATAAATTTCAGGTTCCTCTTAAAAACATTTTATCTTTTTTACCGCTTCTTAACCCCGAAGAGCTTGACAGTGCCTGCTTTATCGAGTATCTTTTGTAGCAAGAAAAGGTTTTTTAATTCGGTACATGAGATACCGGCAAAACGCCTGAATGCAGTCATACCCTGCTGTAAAGATTCAGTGCCTTGCCGGATTTCCGGCGAGGCATTTTTTATGGAAAAAAGGGCATGTTATGGAACTTCAGACGGAACCGATGGATGGGGATGCCGCACGGCGTGCGCTCACAAGAATCGCCCATGAGATCATCGAGCGGAAGCCAAGGCATCCGGGACCTCTGTTTCGTCGGGATCCGGCACCACGGAGAAGTGCTTGTCGTTTTGCGCGGAGAAATGATCGAGTGCGTGCGCTGCAGTTTGAACGAGAAACCCGCGTATGTCTTATGGATTTAGGAGAGAAAGCGCTTTCCTAATATAAAAAAGAAGGAGAATCATACTATGGACAAACGGAATTACGGCTACTTGCCGGACGAGACCCCTCCAGTCGGAAAACTCCTGCTCTATGCTCTTCAGCAAGTCATCGTCATGTTCCCTGCGACGGTTACCGTCGCGCTGATCACCGGATTCCAGGTCTCCACCACGATCTTTGCCAGCGGCCTTGCAACGCTCTGCTTCGCGCTGATCACCGGCAAAAAGCTGCCTCTTTATTACGGCTCGAGCTTTGCTTACCTCTCCGCGATTTCCGGGCTCGCCGCCGCGCAGGGATACGCCACCGTCAACGGCATCCTGCCGACGGAAGCTATCCAGATTGCCCAGTTCGGTATCGTCATGTCCGGTCTTGTCTCCATAGCCGCAGGCCTTTTGGTTCGCTTTGCCGGAAGGCAGGTTGTTGAAAAAATCCTCCCGCCGTCCGTCACCGGTCCGGTCGCTATGATCATCGGCCTGACGCTCGCCGGAGGCGCTCTCTCCGACGCAGCCCCGAAGGAAGGCCAGTCCCAGCTCATCTGGATCGTCTCCCTTGCCACCCTGCTCTCCACGGTTCTCTTCTCCAGATACTTGAAAGGCTTCCTTGGCCAGCTTCCTCTCCTTCTGGGAGCGGGCGTCGGGTGCCTCACCGCCCTGTTGTTCTACCTTGTCGGCGGCGAAAGCATGAACCTCTTCCGGGAGTTGCCCGCCGAGGTGCTTGCGGCCTCCACCTGGAAACTTGGCAACGGCAGCTTCTTTGCTCTGCCGGCCTTTTCCCTCCCGAAAGTCTCTCTGGCGGCCGTGGCTGCGATCATGCCGATCGCCATCGCGACCATCCCGGAATCCACGGCCCATGTCTACCAGCTTGATATCTACGTCAACGACGTTGCCCGCGAAAAAGGCTCCAAAAAGAAATATGACATGGTCGGCTTGCTGCATAAGAACCTGATCGGCGACGGTCTCTGCGACATGATTGCGGGCTTCATCGGAGGACCGGCGGGTACAAACTATGGCGAAAACATCAGCACCATGGCAATCTCCCGCGTCTTCAGCGTGCCGGTTCTGATGGCGGCCTCCGTCATCGCAATGGTCATGTCCTGCTTCACGCCCCTGATCCGCACAATCTACGGCATCCCGCTCGCGGTCATCGGCGGCCTTGAGATCTACCTCTTCGG
>CAZLMO010000043.1:5851-13838 GCA_964560915.1 uncultured Oscillospiraceae bacterium | reverse complement strand
ACCAAATCAGTTACCGTTGTTGATACAATATCAGCAACGGTAACTTCTTTTTATGTCCGGAAAACTAATGCTTTACAGGTATAATCGATGGTTTAAGTCCTGCCCAGGAGTGATTTTGACGGATTTCGGCGGGACTATGACATCATTTTGATACGGAAAGGCTTGAGGGATTACATTTTTATATTAACATCGCCAATTTTGATGATGTTATTGAGGATGAAGAGTCAAAAACCGGGAAATTGAATCATTTAATCGTGCACTAAAATGCGGCAATATCCGGCACGAACCTATCTTTTATTTGACTCATTAACACTGGGCTGATATACTTTCTGTGTATTGGCATAAAGCCGACGGAGAGGAACAGCATATGGATATGACCGCACGCTTTGATATGAAATCGCCGCCTATGCGGCAAAAATGGTATTTGCAGGGCTTGACATGGCTGATCAGCTTTCCGGCTGTCTGGTCTCACAAAGCCGAGATAACAAAGATTCACTGTGAAGGCCTGAAACCGCCCTTCATTTTTCTGGGAAATCACAACGCTTTTTTTGACTTTAAGGTGGCCACGGCTGCCCTATTTCCGTGGAGGGCAAACTATGTGATCGCTATCGATGGTTTTTTGAAAAGGGAGGCTCTGCTGCGGGCAGTCGGCGGCGTCTGCAAAAGGAAGTTCACATCGGACGTGCAGTTAGTGCGGCAAATTAAAAAAGTGCTGGATAACGGCGATGTGATGGTTATTTATCCCGAAGCGAGGTATTCGCTGTGCGGCACTCAGGCTGTGCTTCCAGATTCTCTTGGGAAGCTGTGTAAGTTGATGCGTGTGCCTGTCGTAACATTTATTACCCACGGCCACCATATCGACTCCCCGTTCTGGAATCTCCGTCCCAGAAAAGTGACGCATACGGAAGCGGTGATGAAGCAGCTTTTTACAGCTGAGGAAGCTGCCGCATCGTCCGCAGAGGAGATAAATGACGCCATTCGCAAGGAATTTCAGTATGATGATTATAAGTGGCAGAAGCAGAAAGGCGTTCTCGTCGATGTACCGTGGCGGGCGGAGGGCTTACACAAGGTTCTTTATCAGTGCCCACACTGCGGTGTGGAATACCGTATGCGTTCCGATAAGAACGAGCTTTTTTGCGAGGCTTGCGGCAAGCTCTACCGCATGAGCGAGCTAGGAGAGCTTGAGGCCGAGAGCGGTGAGACAGAGTTTTCACATATTCCAGACTGGTACGAGTGGGAGCGGCAAAATGTCCGGCATGAGGTTGAGACTGGTGTCTACAGCTTCTCCGCTCCTTGCCATGTGGACTCATTACCCAACTCAGAGGGTTTTATTAGGCTCGGCGACGGGATACTGAAGCACGATATGGACGGCTTTGCAGTTAGCGGTATCGGCACAAATGGTGATCCGTTCAAAATGGAGAAGTCTGTCAGCTCTATGTACTCCTGCCATATAGAATATAATTATCTTGGCCGTTTTGGAGATTGTATAGACCTTAACACACTTATCGATACATACTATATCTACCCGCATGGTGAAGATTTTTCCGTAACAAAAATGGCCCTTGCGACAGAAGAATTATATTTTCACGCGCAGAGGCAGAATTCGTAGGGTCAAAATACTGGATGAAGTACGCTGGATAAAGGCAAGCATACAGCAGTGATAATCCCGCTTATAGATAAATACCGCAAAACCAATTCGTAGGGTTTGCGGTGTTTGTTTCAAATCATGGTACATTTGGCCTATATAAACTTGTCTATCGCTTCTGTCAACTCCTCAAGCCCCTCTATATTCTCAAAGCACGATTAATGTGGCGGACAGTCCGCTTATTTTCTTGCAATTGCAATATTTTTGTGATATAATAAATTTTTATGATGTCTTTTGTATGACCATTCGCGCATTGCGCTTTTGATACAGCTATTACCACACCGAACAAATAAAACGAATTGGAAAAAATTAATGCAATTTATAAATATGAACCTCATCGCCCCCCTGCTGGATGCTGTCCGCGCAGTGGGTTACGAAACCCCCACCCCCATTCAGGAATCCGCCATTCCGCTGGTGCTGTCTGGTAAGGATGTACTGGGCTGCGCACAGACCGGCACGGGCAAAACTGCGGCGTTTTCTCTGCCCATTTTACAGCTGCTCAACAACAGCACCCCTGCTGGCCGATCCCCAAACGCCCTGCGCCCCATTCGCTCGCTCATTCTCGCCCCCACCCGCGAGCTTGCCATGCAGACCTATGAAAATCTCCAGCAATATGGAAAAAACCTGCCCCTGCGTACCGCTGTCATTTTCGGCGGGGTGAGTCAGGTCAACCAGATCAAGGTACTTAAAGGTGGCGTAGACATTCTTGTTGCCACACCCGGACGGTTATGTGACCTCATCAATCAGGGCTTTATCAAACTAAACGCCATTGAAATTTTCGTTCTGGATGAGGCAGACCGTATGCTCGACATGGGATTCATCCACGATGTCAAGCGTATCATCGCTCTGCTTCCCCGCCAGAAGCAGACGCTGTTTTTCTCAGCAACCATGCCCATCGAGGTAGAGAGTCTCGCCATGGGGCTGCTCAAAAACCCGGAAACGGTCAAAATCGACCCACCCACCAGCACCGTTAACCGCATCGATCAGTGTGTATATCTGGTGGACAAGTCCAACAAGAACGATCTACTGCTGGATTTGCTCAACAACCAGGGCGTGTCCTCCGCGTTGGTGTTCACCCGCACCAAGCACGGTGCCGACCAAGTGGTGCACCACTTGGAAAAGCACGGTATCAAAGCTATGGCAATCCACGGCAATAAAAGTCAGGGTGCGCGCCAAAGTGCGCTCAACGCCTTTAAAACCGGAAAAATCAGTGTATTAGTTGCAACCGATATTGCCGCGCGCGGTATCGACATTTCCGAGCTTCCTTTCGTCATCAACTACAACATTTCCGAAGAAGCGGAGACCTACATCCACCGCATCGGTCGTACCGGTCGCGCCGGCGCAGTTGGTGTTGCCATCAGTTTTTGCTGCAGCGACGAACTGAGCAACTTACGGAACATCGAAAAGCTCATTCAAAAATCCATTCCCGAAAAGGAATGCGCTTGGACCGTACCTAACATGGCTCCCACCTTCAACTGCACTCCCAAAAAAGTTTCCACACACCGCTCCACTATCTGCACTATCAAAGGCGGTCGTTCCGGCAATCGTCGCCGCCACTGACTAGCAGGGGACGGGTGAAAATGCTCTTGTTTGAAAGAAAGTTGGATTGAAATTGAAAATTCTCTTGCCCGAAAAATGCACCACACGCCTAATATGTGGTGCATTGTATCGAGTAGTGTTACATTTGCCATAAACCTGACAGGTTTTCACCTGTCAGGTTTCTTTTTGTGCGCTTGCGTGATAAAATAGATATCATGCAGAGGATTTTATAATCCTACCAACAGATAAACCAAATTTGGAATGATTGTGGGGCGGCCGGATGGAAAATTTGAACGCTGATTTCATAAACTTAACAACAGACAATCTTGCCGATGAGCATCTATGTTGCATCATCCGCAGTAAAAAGCCCCATCTTGGTGTTGAGGCGAAGCGGCAATGGCTTTCCGACCGGCTAAAGGAAGGGCACGTCTTTCGGAAGCTCAATGCAAAGGCTACGGTTTTTATTGAATATGCTCCTCTTGAAACTGCTTGGGTTCCCATCACCGGCGACAACTACGTTTATATTTATTGTCTATGGGTTTCCGGTGATTGCAAAGGAAAGGGGTATGGGAAATCGCTGATGGAGTATTGTTTGGCGGATGCCAAAGAAAAAGGTAAATCCGGCATTTGTATGCTCGGAGCAAAAAAACAAAAATCCTGGCTTTCTGACCAATCATTTGCGAAGAAGTTCGGTTTTGAGGTTGTTGATACGACCGATAACGGATATGAATTGCTTGCGCTCTCTTTTGACGGAACAACGCCAAGATTCGCACAAAATGCGAAAACCCAAAAGATTGAAAGCAAAGAGCTGACGATTTTTTATGATATGCAATGCCCTTACGTCTATCAAAACATCGAGATGTTAAAACAGTATTGCGAAGCGAATGATGTTCCTGTGACTTTCATTCAAGTGGATACGCTGCAAAAAGCGAAGGAATTGCCTTGTGTTTTCAATAACTGGGGTGTATTTTATAAAGGAAACTTTGAGACGGTGAATTTGTTGTTGGATGTTGAATACTTAAAGAGAATACTCAAAAAATGAAAATACAAAACCAGCTATATCATCCAAATAAGTTCCAATCGAATTTTAAAGGAGAAGCGCAATGAAATACTGTGAAAACTGCGATCGGGAATTCGATACCGAAGAGACAAAGTGCCCCGTCTGCGGAGGTCCCCTTGTTGAAACAGAGGAAAATCACACTGCGGAAATCGTGGCCACAATGACCACTCTGAACATCTTGTGATTTTTGTTTTTTTTGAATGATTGCGAGCATGCTCTTTTGCATTCCATGTGCCCACGCTATCCATGTCACATGCCGAGCGGGTTTTACCGCTCGGCATCCGTCTTTTCCGGGGATAATCCCCTTTTTCCGTTTATGTTTCTTAAAGGTAAACTGTCGGCTCTGCTTGGCGTTTTCTTTTAATCGGAGGCGTATTTAAAGGCTATTTTTATAATGAGAATTTCAGCGTCAACTCAAGGCTATTTGAGCTGTCGTTTTTTTTGCACGGAAAACTTTGCAATATCTATTGACAAGTACGCTTTGCAGCCATATAATAAAGTCGCAAATAAAACTTGGCAATATTAACTGGAGGTGTTCTCATGAAAAAAGAAGAAATCTTGGAAAAGAGCCGTATGGAAAACAAGAATCAGGATGTTTACGAGAAGGAAGTGGTGAAAGAGGGCGGCAATGTCGGTGCAGCAACGGCCGCTGCTTTGGCAACGATTTTTTTTGTGATTCAGATACTCTTAGGGGAAGGAATGAATTACGGCCTTTATGCCGTCGTCTTCTCGGTTCCCACTTCTCGGTTTATTGTTAAGGCTGTCCGTCTGAAACGCAAGCATGAGATTGCGGTGGCGATCTTTTATGCTCTGTTAACGCTGGCTGTTTCAGCCGCTCATATCTATCAGCTCGTCACTTCATCCGGCATCTATTAAGGGAACACAAATATGAATCATGAACTTGTTCTGAAAAATTATCTGAAAGAAGCAAGGGCAGAGAAAAATCTTTCCCAGACACAGCTTGCTGAAATGGTTGGTGTCTCCCGGAATACGATCAGCTCCATCGAAACGGGGCAATTTAATCCGACCGCCAAATTAGCTCTGATTCTGTGTATTGCGCTGGATATGAAATTTGAGGATTTATTTTATTTTGAGTAAGGTTCTGAACATGATCCTCTGCACCTAATGTGACCGGGCTTGCCTGAAACGGCACGCCTTTCTGAAAATGGCAGGATGGATTTACGGACGTGGTCATTCCCGCGAAAGGAGTTCCGCATGACGATCAAACGGTATTCCAAAGAGAACGAAGCGCCCTAAAGACCGGCAAAAAAGCTCCCCTGAGCAAAACGCTCAGGGGAGCTTTTTATGGTTCGATGCTTGGGCAGCCCGATTTCTTCCGCGCCTCAGCCGGCGTTGACCGTAAAGCTGATGCTGCCGCTCACCTCCTGCGAGTCGGCGGAGCCGCCGGCGCCCTCATAGGAGACAAGCGCCGTGTAGGAGACGCTCACCTTTCCGGCCGCGGTCGGAAGAATATAGATGTGGCTGTCGTCCACGATGCCAACCTCCGCGCTTCCGGAAAGGACTTCCACGTCAATCAGCTCGAAATCCGTGATCTTGATGCCGGAGATGGAGTTTTCATCGACATAGACCTTGATGCAAAGGGAATGATCCGGGGCGCCCTCCACCGTATCGACCGATTTGGCCGCCAGCTTGACGGAGGTGGTGAGCTCCCTCGGCGTGACTTCCTCCGCGTCGACGACGGCCTCCGATTCCGTGCCGGAGGCGGCAACCAGCTTGGCGCAGACAATGAACTTCTGGTTCTCGCCCAGAGAGTTCCCGAGGACGCGGGTGCAGGTCTGGAGCGTGAGAATCTGGTCGTCGGAGGCGACGGATACGCCGGTGCTATAAAGGCTCCGGTTCTGCTCTTCCTCGATGATGGCGGGAACATCCATGCTTCCGTCGTTGGTCAGGTACTGAAAATCCGTGGAGAGACCGGTATTTACCGTGCAGTAAAACGCGGCAAAGACCTGATAGGTCTGCTTTCCGCCCACCGTGTAGATATAGATATACGGATTGCTTGCCGCAAAAGACGCACTCTCATACTGGGCAAGCTGTGCGAATTTGATGTCGCTGCTCCGCCCGTACTGGATCGGCCGCCAGAGATTCGTCCAGTTATGTCCGAAAATCACCGTATTTTTGGAGGCGAGGTTGCCGCTCTGGTCAAAGCGCACGTTGCAGTCGAACCAGATCACGCCGGATTTACTATAATTCCGGTAATAATCGAGCTCCCCGTATTCCGTGTTCGTCCTGCCCTTGACGATCGGGTAACTGATATTCGTGCCCGGGATCTCGATCCAGGCCTTGACATCTGCGTTGATCGCCTTCCATTTCGCAAGGTCGGCCATGGGGTCCGAGGAGGAATAGCCTATCGAATCCCCCGCCCCGCTGTCTGCGGAGACGACGCCGCCCGTTTCGTCAGTATAGGAGGCGCTCTTGTAATCGACCGCCTCCGCGGCGGATTCCATGCCCTCCGGCAGCGTGAGAAAGTTCAGCTTGAGGCCGCTGAGATCCAGCTGGGAGCCGGAAGCCCCGTTCCCTACCGTAAGGGAATCGGCGAGGCCTTTCATGATAAGGATGGAATCCCCTGTGACGTTGAGGGACTGCGTATATCCGGTCTCCTCCTGCTCATAGGTAAAGCCGCCGCCGGTCACCGTGCCGACCGCGCCGGAATTTTTCATATAGATGCTGCGGCCGTCTTCCGTCAGGCCGCCGCTCCCTACCTCAACCTGAAACACGCAGCCGGAGTGATAGACCGCGGCCCGATCCCCGCCGGAGAGATCCAGGAGGCGCAGAAAGGCGTCGGCGCCGAGCGTGAGCTCCGGCAGCGCGTCATCCTCCCCCGCCCATTGCCATTTCAGCTCGGCCGGGGTCTCCACCGAATCCGGCGCTTTGAGAAAAACAGCGTCCGCGCCGCTCAAGAGCTCGAGCTTCCCCGCACAGACGGTGACCGTGCCGACCGGAACTTTGAGCACGAGGTGCGTGTCGCTGAGCAGGAAAGCCTCCTCTATGCCGCTTCCACCCGCCGCGGGCTCCGTCTCCGTGCCCGGTTGGGAGGAATCGTCGTTTGGGCTTCCCACCGCGGAAACCCCGCTCTGATTTTCCCCCGCGGAGCCGCCGCTTTGGTTTTCTGCTTCAGAGCTTCCGGATGTGTCGGAAGCATCGGCAAGATCGGCCGTGTCGGCCGCCTCGCCCCATCCCATCGAAGAAATCCGTTCCTCGAGTTTTGCCTGATTTTCGACAGCCGTGCGCGCGGATTCCGCCGCAGCGGTTTGAGGTTCCGCGCCGGCAGACGCGGATGTATCCATGTCGGATACGGGCTCCGCGGCCGATTCCCCGGATACGGAATCCCCGGCCTCCACGAGGACGGAATCCTGCCCGCCGCCGGCGACGATCAGCTTTGCGGCGGAAACCCCTCTGAGGCGCACCGTCCCGCTCCCGACTTCCGGGGCAATATACAAATAGTCCGTAAAGGTCGCGTTTTCCAGCACGACGCCATCCGCCGTGACGACGCCTCTTTCGTAGGTCGCCGCCTCAGAGTAGGTGCCGGCCTCGGAATAAACCATGGCGCCCGTATAATCCGGCTCACCTGAGTCCGGGACCGCCTGAATGGACGGTTCCTGCGTCTGCCACATGCGGAGGCCGCTGCACATGGGAGCGCGGGATGAGGCTTTTTTCTTGGCGTTTTAAGGTTTTGGATTCTCCGGTCAGTAAGCCGCCATTATGCTTTTTGCATTTGTTTTTTC
>CAZLMO010000043.1:0-5841 GCA_964560915.1 uncultured Oscillospiraceae bacterium | reverse complement strand
ACGGTTCCTGCCCGGAGGAGGGTTCCTCCGCCCCTTTGCCGCAGGCGGACAGGGAAAACAAAAGCAGAAACGCAAGGAAAAAAGCCGTTTGTTTTTTCATGAAATTCTCCTCTCCGCTGGTTCCCGATTTTACGATCTTTTTTCTGATTATACGTGTTTTTTTCGGTTTTGAAAAGGGAACCGCCCGGATTCTCTCTGCTTCTTAACAAAAAAAGCCGGAAAAACCGGCTTTTTTAAAATTCATATCCATAAATCAAGGATCAGTTTCCCAAAAAGCAGCGCGAGAACGATGAAGATCATATAGCGCACCCGCTTGGAGCCGCCCCGGATCGCGTACCACGCGCCGAGGTAGTTTCCCACGATGCTGCACGCCGCGGCGGGAATCACCAACTCCAGCATAACCTGCCCGCTTATGAGCCAGATGATCGACGAGGCGATGTTGGAGGCGAGGTTCCCGACCTTGGCGCAGCCGGAGGCCGTCAGCAGATCCATCCCTATCAAGGCGGTGAAGGCCATAATCATGAAGGTGCCGGTTCCCGGGCCGACCATGCCGTCGTAACAGCCGATGCCGAGCCCGATTGCAACGGAAAGGATGCTGTCCCGTTTGGGGTTCTCTTCCCTTTCCGGTACGACGGTCTCTTTGCCGAAATCCTTTTTCAGAAACAGGACGACCGCCACGAGCGGCAGCGCGCACAGCATCACGATCTTCAGCGCGTGCTCATCGAGCAGAAGGGCGATCCTCGTCCCGGCCGTGGAACCGATCATCGCGCCCGCTCCGGCAATCAGGGCGTATTTCAGTTTAACCTTCCCGTTATGAATGAACTTACCGGCTGCCGTCAAAGTCCCGATCCCGTTGACGACCTTATTTGTCCCCACGGCCAGATGCACAGGCAGCCCGCAGAGCAGATAGGCCGGCAGAGAAATCAGGCCCCCGCCGCCGGCCACCGAATCCACAAATCCCGCCAAAAAGACGAGCGGGCAGATCACCAGACAGATATGAAAAATATCCGACAAATTACGGCCACCGTTTCTATGTAAATTCCACAAGAGAAGGAAAACGCAATATGCCAATTATATATCAACGAAAAAATATGTCAAGAAAGGAAAGCACCCGCAGAAAAATTCCATTTTCTGTGGCGTCGGGCCGAAAGATAGCGTATAATCGGGACAGAACAAAAGCCGGAGGTGTCAGATATGCTTTCTCCCTGGGGCGAAACCTTTGATAAGGAACATCCCCTGCCCGAATATCCGCGCCCGCAGATGCGGCGGGAAACCTGGTTCAATCTGAATGGGCCATGGGATTATGCGATCACCAACGGCGACCGCTCACCGGAAATTTACGGCGGGACGATCATCGTGCCCTATTCTCCGGAATGCGTGCTCAGCGGCGTGCTCAAAACACTCCGGCCGGATGAGGCCCTCTGGTACCATCGGAAGGTCTCCCTCCCGGATGGATTTGCGCAGGCGCGCACGCTGCTTCATTTCGGCGCCGTCGACCAGCTCGCGGAGGTCTTTTGGAACGGGGAAAAAGTTTGCTCCCATTCGGGCGGCTACACCTCGTTTTCCGCCGAAGTGAAGCCGCTTGAGAATGAGGAAAACGACCTCGTCGTCAAGGTCCGTGATTTCACGGAGGAGAACGCCTTCCCGCGCGGCAAGCAAAAGACGGATCGCGGCGGCATCTGGTACACGGCGCAGAGCGGCATCTGGCAGACCGTCTGGATGGAAAGCGTGCCGCAGGTTTATATCCACGAGCTGAAGATTACGCCCCTCTTTGACGAGGCCGCCGTCAAGGTCAAGGTCCTCTCCCAAGAGGGCTACTCCTGCACGCTGGAGCTTGCCGGGAACCGGTACGGCTTCGTCACCAACCGCTCCGCCAAAATTCCGGTGCCGGATTTCATCCCTTGGTCGCCGGAAAGCCCCTATCTTTATGAATTCTCCGTCGAGCTCGGCGACGACAGAGTGGAGAGCTACTTCGGCATGCGGAAGTTTTCTGTGGAAAAGGGGCCGCGCGGCGTCAGGCAGCTCTTCCTCAATGGGAAGCCCTATTTTCACAACGGCGTTCTCGATCAGGGCTACCACTGCGACGGGCTCTATACGCCGGCCTCCGACGAGGCCATGATCCACGATATCGAAACGATGAAGGCGCTCGGCTTCAACATGCTGCGAAAGCACATCAAAGTCGAGCCCCTGCGCTGGTATTACCACTGTGACCGCCTGGGGATGCTGGTCTGGCAGGATATGCCCTGCGGCGGCGGAAAGTACGATTTTCTGGTGGCTTCTTCGCCGATGTTCACCGGTATCCATTTTGACGACGGCAATTATGTGCTGTTTCACCGGGAAAACGAGGAGGGCCGCCTTGAATATTCTCACGAGCTCTCCGAGATGATCCGGCAGCTTTATAACTGCACCTGCATCGCGCTCTGGGTGCCCTTTAACGAGGGATGGGGCCAGTTCGACGCGAAGCGCGCCGCCGCGCTGGTCGAAAGCCTCGACCCGACCCGCACCATCGACCACGCAAGCGGCTGGCATGACCAGAAGATCGGCGAACTGCGGAGCTTTCATGTCTATCTCTACCCCTATCTCTTTAAAAAAGATCCGCTCGGCCGCGCGGTGGCGCTCTCCGAATTCGGCGGATACAACTGCCGTATCGACGGCCACTGCTTTAATGAAAAAGACTACGGATACCGCAAAATTTCCTCCCTCGCCGAGCTCTGCCGCTCCTATAAAAAGCTCTACGAGGAGCAGGTAATCCCCGCAAAAAAGCGGGGCCTCTCCGCCGCGGTCTATACGCAGCTGTGTGACGTGGAGGATGAGCTCAACGGCCTGATGACCTACGACCGCAAGGTGCTCAAGCTCCCCGCCGGTGCGATCCGAAACATCCACGGGAAGCTCATGGGCTGATTATTAAAGATGTAAGACTGTTTGGCTTTACATCTTATTATTTTTGCCGCCCGGCGGAGCGTCTCCATGGTGCCGGGGCCGAAGCTCGTTTTTATCTTTTGGAGGATACCCTTCTCCTTACGTTTTTCGGCATGGCAGCCTCCCTCCCTTTGGGAACCGCATCCTTTTTTTTGAAGGATTCCCATGGGAAGCGGAATACTATGGAATTGCGGATTGAATATTCACAGAAAATCCTGTAAAATAGTCCTATTACGAATAGGGGGCGAAAAATCATGCCGGGATTATCGGAAACCCAAGCAAAAAGGCCGGAAACGATCCGTCAGCTTCTGGAACGTGCAGCCCTGCTTTTCGGCGAGCGGGATGCCTATCGCTTCAAAGACGCGGAGGGGATTTCCCGCTCCGTCCGCTTTTCGGGGCTTTTGGCGGAGAGCCGTGCCCTCGGTGCCGCGCTTATGGATGCCGGCACCGGCGGGAACCATTTTGCGGTCTGCGGCCCCAACTCCTACGCATGGGCGCTCGCCTACCTGACCATCCTCGGCGGAGCGGGCGTCGCGGTGCCCGTTTCCCCGGAGGAGACGCCGGAGGAAATGCGCGCGCTCGTCGATAAGGGTGAAATCACCTGCGCCTTTGTCACGGAAAAAACCGCTCCGCTCTTTCCGGCGAATGTCCGCCTGTTTCGGCTCGATACCGAACTGCCCCGCCTTTTGGAAACCGGCCATGAGCTGCTTGCCGCCGGAGATGCCGCCTATACGGATCTACCGGATAACCCAAACCGGCTCTGCGAGATTCTGTTTACCTCCGGCACGACCGGCGCAAAACGCGGCGTCATGCTCACGGAAAAGAATATCATGAGCATTGCGGCGAGCGACTTCCCCTACCTGATCGGAAATGTCACGCTCTCCGTTTTGCCCTTTTCGCATGGATTTGAAGCCGTTTGCCATCTACTGGCCGCGCTGACGCCGGGCGTCACCGTCGTGATCGGCAGTTCCGGCCTGCGTTTCGCAAGGGACCTTGCGGAATCCGGCGCCGAGAGCGTCTATCTGGTTCCGCTGCAGGCCGGCGCCCTGTTGACGCTTTTTGCTCCGGAGCTGGAAAAAGCCAAAAATCTTAAAACCATCGTCTGCGGCGGCGCCCCGGTCAGCCCGGAGATCGCCGCGGCTTTCGGAATGCGCGGCATCCGGGTGATGGTTGGGTACGGCCTCTCCGAATGCGCGCCGCTGGTGACGCTCAATGTGGAGGGCCGGAGCGGCTCGGTCGGCCTGCCGGGGCCTTATTGTGAAATCCGGATCGGCGCGGACGGAGAGATCGAGGTCCGCGGAGAGAACGTGATGCCGGGCTACTACCATGACGAAAAAGCAACCGCCGACACCTTTACGGCGGACGGCTGGCTTCGCACCGGCGACCTCGGGTATCTCGACGGAAACGGCTATCTCTATATCTCCGGCCGGAAAAAGAACGTGATCGTCCTTTCAAACGGCGAAAACATCATTCCGGAGGAAAAAGAGGCCGCATTGACCAAATATCTGCCCGCGGGCACGGATCTGCTGGTCAGGGAGAAAAACGGTCTTTTGACCGCGGTCGGCTACCGGCAGGAAGCGGACCCGACGAAACTCGAAAAAGAGCTGAAACAGGCCTCCGAGCTTGCCAACCGCAGCTTCCCGGCATTCGGGAGGATCGCCGCGGTGGAAGTGCGCGGGGAACCTTTTGCCAAAACGGCACTCGGAAAAATCAGGAGGGAACTTTCATGATGTTTGAACGAATCAGAAACGCAATTCTGGAGAGAGACTGCCCTTTGGCGAAAGAGGAGATCACGCCGGAGACGGATTTTTATGTGGATCTCGGCTGGACCTCCCTCGATATGGTCGGCTGCATCACGGATTTTGAGGATGAGACCGGAAAAGAAATCCCAGATGAGACGCTCTCCGGCATCAGCACCGTCGGCGATCTGAGCCGCGTGCTCGAAAGTCTGTGAGGCGCGATATGGAAAATGAAAAACCGACCGAGCAGCAAAAACTCGAAAAACGCAGAATTCATCGGACACCGACGCTCTTTTTCCGCTTCATGTCCCGGCTCTCAAAATTTCTTTATTGTAAAAAATGCGGCGTCAGCTATACATATAATATTGATCTGAAGCCGTTCCGCGGCAAACCGTATGTCGTCGTGAGCAACCACGCCTCCCGGCTTGACCACGCCTTCACCGCGCCGGCCTTCTACCCGGACACATTTAACTTTGTGGTCGGCTACAACGAGTTTTTCCGCAGCCATCTGGCCCTTTTGATGCGGGCGCTTCAGGTTATCCCGAAGAAGAACTTCGTCCCCTACCCCTACGCGGTCAAGCAGATGACGCGCGTCATCAAGGAGGGCGGCCGGATCATCATTATGCCGGAGGGCATGAGCTCCATCTCCGGCGCGAACCAACCCTGCGCCGTTGGCAGCGGCCAGCTCTTAAAATACCTCGGCGTGCCGGTGCTTTATACCAAAATCTCCGGCGGCTACCTCACCAGCACCAAATACTGCCTCGACGAGCGCCCCGGCAAAGTGGAGGTCGTCGTGGATCAGCTCTTCACGCCCGAGCAGCTCCAATCCATGACCGACGACGAGATCCAGGCGGAGATGGATCGCAGGCTCTGGCACGACGATTACGAATGGAACAAAACCGCCCGGGTAAAATACGACGGCCACGGCGAGCTGGCAAAGAGCCTTTCCCAGCTCCTTTTCCGGTGCCCGAAATGCGGCCGTATGCTCTGCATGGAGAGCGCCGGCAACACGATCCGCTGCAAGGCCTGCGGCAACGAGGCCTCCCTCAATGAATACTACGACCTGATCCCGAAAGATAACACCTGCGTGATCCCGGATACGCCGCGCGTCTGGTTCGACGAGCAGCGGGCGCAGATTCGGGAAATGGTTGCGAAAGAGGGTTTCCTCCTTGCCGAACAGGTA
>CAZLMO010000042.1:6328-13997 GCA_964560915.1 uncultured Oscillospiraceae bacterium | reverse complement strand
GAGCCGGACAGGAGGAGCCAAAAGATCCCGCTCATTGCTGAGCGGGATCTTTTTTTAAGTGGCGATAGTGGGGCCGTACGGACCGCCGGAATGCTGGCCCGAAACGGCCGCATACTCCGCGGGTGACGGATTGCTCACCGGTCGGGGCATCTGCGCCGAAAATTTAACGGGGCCAACGGATACCCCGGGACGCCGCTTTTGCGGAGGGTCTTTCGGGCGGGAACAACGCCACTCCCAGCCAAAACAGAAAAAAGCAGCTACGGGATAGGGTAATGCCGAATGGAGCCATGAGTATCCTCCGATGTCATATTTCGTTTTGCCCAGTCGTGCAAGCCGGCCCACATCTTCGCCTCTGATTTATTTTGATAAAATGCGAATGCCGGAAAACAGAAGCCGACAAAAGCGCATGAAAAAAGCCGGGATGGAATCATATTCCACCCTGGCTCATTTTCGTTTTATGCGCTTATACTTGTAGAATCCTTTCCTCGGAAAAGGTAACCGCCTCAGAGATTTGGAGAAAAGATAAAAGGCCTTCCCGGTATTCCGCGCGAACCCGGATCGTTCCGCCGGGCTGCCGCACTTCCTTTTCCAGGGAGCCGCCCTCTTTTGCGAGGAAAGCCCCGAGCGCCGCAGTGCCGCTTCCGCAGCCGTTTTCCCAGACGAGCGTGTTTGATTCCGGCACGAACACAAGCGGAGCAATGCAGTCGAAGTCCCGGCTGCACAGGATAACGCCGAGCGCTTCCGCGCCGAGTTCTGCGCACCAGTCTTTAATGCCGGAGCGCGCATAACCCCGCTCCTTCTCGCCGAACGTATCCGTCGGCCAGAGCAGATGGGTGATGCCGGGCGCCTCCACGACAAAAAAGGTTTCGGTGCGTCCCTCCGCGGAAAAGGCGCGTTTATAGATGCGGGTGGGAAGAGGCATTTCCACAGCGCCGTAGTCTGCCCCGCCAAGGTTCCATGCGGCACAGCAAAGAGGGCGCTCCGTTCCGGAGCATTCGATCTTCAGATCTTCCCAAGCTAAGCTGATGAGCATGAGGTTTTTCGCTTTAAAAACCGCAGCGGAGAGCGCTGCGTTCCCGCAGAATTCACCGCCCGCCATCTCGAGCCTGCCTGCCGCTTCTCCGAAATGAGGCGCGCAGAGAAACCCGACCTGCTCCACCTCGCCCGTCTCCATCAGCAGGGCCGCAGCCTCCCGACGAAGCCCGGCAGGAAAATCTTCTTTTACAAGAGCGGTCGTGTTGCCGCTCGGATCCGCGATCCAATATCGAATTTCCATTCCGACTCCTTATCGTTTCGCTCCGGAGGCAGAAGACTTCTCCGTTGAGCTGTCTAAAACAAATCGGTGCGGCGTATTTTATAAGCGGCGTCCGCACGCGGGACGGAGCTTAAGTCTCCATGCGGCTTAAATCTTCGTCTTACCTGGATTTCACGGTCAGTTCTCGTTATAGCGTTCGAGGAACTTGCGGGTGCGCTCTTCCTTCGGGTTGCCGAAGACTTCCTCCGGAGGCCCCGCCTCAACGACAACGCCTTCATCCATAAAGAGCACCGTGTCGGAGACGTCCCGCGCAAATTGCATCTCGTGGGTGACGATGATCATCGTCGTTTCCTTTTCCGCGAGGCCGCGGATGACCTTAAGAACTTCGCCGGTCAGCTCCGGGTCGAGGGCGGAGGTCGGCTCGTCGAAGCAAAGAATGTCCGGGTGCATCGCGAGAGCGCGCGCGATTGCCACGCGCTGCTGCTGGCCGCCGGAGAGCTGGTGCGGGTAGCTCTGAAGCTTCTCCGAAAGGCCGACGCTTGCGATGATTTGCCGCGCATCCCCTTCGATCTCCGCGAGAATCTGTTTCTTGTTTTCTTTATAGTCCGGATGCCGGCAAGCGAAAAGCTGTACCGCGAGCATCACATTCCCGAGCACCGTGTACTGTGGGAACAGATTGAACTGCTGAAACACGAGGCCGAAATGCAGCCGCTTCTGCCGGATCACGGCTTCGCTCGCGGACTGCGGGATATCGGCGTCGAAGAGCGTCTCACCGTTTACGGAGATGACACCCGTATCCGGCGTCTCAAGAAAATTGAGGCAGCGCAGCAGGGTAGTCTTGCCGCTGCCGGAGGAGCCGATGATAGAGAGCGTGCGGCCCTTTTCCAAAGAGAAATTGATATCCTTAAGGACGCAGCTGCCGTCGAAGCTCTTGCTGATATTTTGCGCTTCCAGAATTGCCATATATACCCCTCCCTCAGACCGCAAAATAGCGGAGCCGGTTTTCCCAACGACGGAACAGCAGCGTCAGCAGCCCGCTGAAGAGCAGATAGAAGACGCCGGTGTAGAAGAGCGGCCAGAGCAGCGCAGAAGCGGTGATGTATCTCTGCCCGATGTAGATGAGTTCGACGACGCCGATGATCCTTGCAAGCGCCGTATCCTTGACAAGCGTGATGACCTCATTTGACATCGGCGCGAGGATTCTGCGAACAACCTGCAGCAGGATGACGCGGAAGAAAATCTGCGATTTCGTCATGCCGAGCACCTGGCCGGCTTCATACTGCCCCTTTGAAATAGACTCGATGCCGCCGCGGTAGATCTCCGAAAAATAGCAGGCGTAGTTAATCACGAAGGCGGCCACCGCCGCGGTCGTTCTGGCCTCGATGGAGGAGCCCCAGAAAGCCATATCCCACGCGAGCCCCGGCCCGTAATAGACGATAATCAGCTGAAGCATCAGCGGCGTGCCGCGGATGACCCAGACGAAGGTCTTCGTCAAAAGGCGCAGAGGCGCCCATTTTGCCATGGAGCCGAAAGCCACCACGAGGCCCAGCGGCAGGGAGAAAACGAGCGTGTAGAAAAACAGGATGAGCGTCTCCCGAAAGCCGCCCAACAGATTCGACGTCACATCCAGAAAAGTCTGCATCATTTATTCCACCTGACAACATAATCAGGGCGGTAGGAGATCCCGCCGTCCTGAAAATTTATTTTATGTATTTTGAAAAAATCAGCCGAGGATGAGGTTGTCGGTCTGGCCGTATTTCGCGGCGATGGCTGCATAAGTGCCATCCGCGACCATGGCGTCGATCGCTTCATTGATCTTCGCGACCAGGCTGCTGCCGGTGCGGAAGCCGATGCCGAGCTCTTCCTGAGAGAGGATCAGATCCGGTACGACCATCAGGTCGGCGTAGACGCCGTTTCCGGCCTGGCTCAGCGCAATCAGGGAATCGGTGAAGGTGGCGTCGGCGGAGAAGGAGGCAACCTCCATCATTGCAGAGGCGAGGCTGTCGGAAGCGACATAGTTGCAGTTCGGGCAGAACTCGTTGATGCACGCCTCTCCGGTGGAGCCGCCCTCGGCCGTAAGAGTGGCAGCGGCGAAATCCTCGACGGTCTTGTATTTGTCGGCATCCGCGGTGCGGATGACCGCCACGATGTTATTATACAGATAATTCTTGGAGAAATCCATATTCTCGTCGCGCTCTTCGGTGTAGGTCATGCCGTTCCAGATGCAGTCGATGCTGTAACCGTTAAGCTCGATTTCCTTGTTGTCCCAGTCGATCTCGACGAATTCCGGCTCGATGTCGAGGTAGGCGCAGACGGCCGTGGCAAATTCGGTATCGAAACCGATCAGGGTGCCGTCATCGTCGTAATAGTTGACCGGCGGATAATCGGTGATCCCAATGACCAGCTTGCCGGCCTTCTCCACATTGTCCCAGTCTTTCGCCGGATCCTTTGTCTGTTCACTGCATCCGCTGAACAAAGCGGCGACCATCAGCATCGCCAAAATTAACGCAAAAATTTTCTTCATAGTCCGTACCTCCGATGTTTTGTTTTTTGTTTTGTAGCATGGTAGTATATTACCATGGTAGCAAGCTAAAGTAAAGAGGCAAAAACGACGGAATTTTTCAAATAGAATTTGAACAAATCACGCAGTTTCAACAAAGAACGGGCTTTGGAAGGCCTCCGAAGAGAAAAACAAAAGCAGATTCGGCAATTTCCACCCTGTTCCAAAAGAGAAAGGTCGAGAACGGGAAAAAGTCCGAGGGGAGTAAAAATATCCGGCGCATTTTTTACAGAAGGCGGTTCCCGGCAGTCTCAGGAACGCCCGGATAATTTTTGACCGTTTTCGGCTTCGGTATTTTCCTAAAAACGGAAAGTGTGCTATAATTTTTTATAAGGAATAAAAGGGAGAGAGATTTTATGGCCTGCAGTTACTGCGCCGTCCCGCCGACGGAGATCCGGCTGGGAACGAAATTTATGTAAGACGATCCGGGAAGGGAAGATGGGTATGGCACTTTTTTTCGATTTCGCATATCTGATTGCGTGGATGCTGCTCGGAGCGCCGTTTCTGGCGGCGGTGGGCTTTTTTACGGCGTATTTCATTGAGCAAGCCAAAAAGGGCGCCGGCTCCAAATGGATGTTGATTACCGGATGTATCTTTGTGGGCCTCTTTACATTGGTGCTGGTATTTTATCGGGAGATCGGCATCTATCTGTTTCCGTTTTAAAACCGGAGCGCCGGGAAAAAATGAGCACGGACAGGCGGCACATGGGGGAAGGTCTGCGGAAGCAAAGAATTTTGGGCGCGAGCAGCACACAAGATTCGGGGTTGGCCTCCGCTTCCGGAACAATAATATATAGAATAAGGTAAAGAAGGAATCCGCCGGTCCGGAATCCGTAAGGCGTCGCTGCCGTATGCGGAATCCCGCCGCCGCGGAATTTATTCTGCTTCACGGCACCGTGAGAGGTCAAAAATGATTACAAAAAGGAAAATAGAAGTAGGAAAATACGAAGTGGATATTTTTTTGCCGGAACATGCCGAAAACTGCCCGATCGTCTATACCCATTCCGCGGAAGAAGAGATCGCCGGTGTGCCTGAGTTGCTGCGGCATCCGGCGGTGCTTGTCCGAATCGGCGGGATCTGTTGGGAGAGAGATCTTTCCCCGTGGCCGGCGGAGCGGGCGTTTCGGGGCGGGGTGGTTTTTTCCGGCGGAGCGGATGCCTATCTTGAGGATCTGACGGAGCGGATCATTCCGGAAACCGAGGCGGCGCTCGGCTTTGCGCCGAGTCGGCGGATGCTCGCCGGATATTCGCTTGCGGGTCTGTTTACCATTTACGCCATGTATAAAACGACCGCTTTTGTTCGGGGCGCGTCGATGTCCGGCTCGCTGTGGTACGACGGGTTCCTTGATTTTATGAGGGAGCGTACGCCGGAGACAGTTCCGGAGCGCTTCTATTTTTCGCTTGGCGACCGGGAGCGGATCACCAAAAATTCACGCATGGCAGCGGTGGAGGATCGTACGCGGGAGGCCGAACGAATCTTGGGAGGCCTTGGCGCAGAGACGGTTTTTGAGCGAAATGCCGGGGGCCATTTTGCCGATATCCCCGCGCGCATGGCAAGAGGGATCGACTGGATCACCGAAACGCCGCATTTTTGACGAGCAAAGAACATGAGGCCCTTTCCGGCTCCGGGTGCGGCAACTCCGGTGCGCCGGGGCGAAATCCGCGGCAGAAAGCACACACCGGAAAAGCGGAAGGCCGAACGAAACCTGGGAAGCCTCGGCGCAGAGACGGTTTTTGAGCGAAGTACCGGAAGAAGGGCCTCTTGCCGGAGAACGGAATTTATAAAACTTTTCCGGCAGATTATACTATCGACGGTTTTGCCGGGATCAGATTTCCGTGGGGGGACGGATCTTGATAAGAAAGTACCCAAGTTTCTATTCGGACGGGAATTTGCTATTACCAACACAAAAGGAGACTTTTAAATGAGCAAAAAAGTGCTTGCGATCTCGGCGAGCCCACGGCGGCATGGCAATTCCGACACGCTCTGCGACGCATTTCTGCGCGGCGCGGAGGAGGCCGGCAGCGAGGTGAAAAAAATCTCTCTGCGCGAAAGAAAGATCGGCTTCTGTACGGGCTGCGAGTTCTGCATGGATCACGCGCGCTGTGTGCTGCATGACGATGCCGCGGACGTAATTGCCGAAATGTTGGAGGCCGATGTGATTGTGATGGCGACGCCAGTCTATTTTTACTGCATGTGCGGCCAGATGAAGACACTGATTGACCGCTGCTGCCCTTACTACCGCTCGCTTGGTAAAAAGGATTATTATCTTCTTATGACTGCGGAGGAGAACGGAGCGGACACCTTCAACGAGACGGTTTCCTGCTTTGGTGCGTTTTTGCGCTGCCTTCCGGACGCACATCTTGCCGGCATGCTCAAGGCGGGCGGCGTATTTCATAAAGGCGAGATCGAGAGCACCGAGTATCCCGCGCAGGCTTGCGAGCTGGGGAAACATGCCTGACAGCCGGCGTGGCGAAAAAAACGCGGGCGCCATCCGTTTCAAAACAGCCTGTAAAGCGCAAAATGGAGCCGATCCTCGCGGAGCCCGTCGGCAGACCGCTCCACGCAGAGCCGCAAAAGCCGGAGGAACGCGCTTAACAGCGATTGGGGAGATTTTTGCAAAAGCAAAAAAAGTTCTGCCGGATATTTCCGTCAGGACTTTGGCCGGGAACATGTACCGGACGATTGACGCCTTTCCCCAAAGATGCTATAATGCATATCGGTCTTGCGAGCTTTCGCCGTTTCTATTCATAAACGGTGCAGCCCGCATTTTTTTGAGAGCATTTCATAAAAACCGGAGGCTGTGAATGAAAAAAATTCCTCACTTCGCGGAGGGCGCCTACGTTCTGGGGCTTCTCCTTCTTTCAATGGGTACGGCGCTGATGGCAAAATCCAATCTTGGCGTATCCATGGTGGTGGCGCCGGCCTATCTTGTTTCACTGAAATTCGACGCACTCACCTTCGGGACGGCGGAATATTGCCTGCAGGCGCTGCTTTTTGTGGCCATGTGCCTCGTTCTAAGGAAATTTCGCCTAAGTTACTGCTTCACGTTTTTCACCGTTCTGCTTTACGGCGCGGCGCTTGACGGATGGGTTCGGATTTTCGCTCTGCTTCCGGAAGGAAATGTGCTGCCGCTGCAGATTCTCTATTATATTGTTGGCCTGCCGCTCTCGTCGCTGGGCGTGTCGCTGATGTTTCACTCCTATTTTCCGCCGGCGGTCTACGAGCTTTTTGTCAAGATGGTCTCCGCCCGCTTCGGAAAGGATATCAACCGATTCAAGGTGGCCTACGACTGCATGAGCCTTGTGGCGGCGGTCGGGGTGAGCTTTTTCTTTTTTGGGAGACTCAATGGGATCGGTGTCGGAACGGTAGTCGCCGCCGTGCTCAACGGCTATATCATCGGATGGTTTGGCAGGGAACTGGAAAAGCGAATCGACTTTTCACCCAAATACACGAAGCTGGCCGCCGTGTTCAACAGGTGAAACGGCGAGCAAATAAAAGAGGGTACCCGTATTGCGCGGGTACCCTCTTTTATAAAATGATTTTATCTTACAATTTCCGGTTTGAGCACCGGCGTGACTTTCAGCTCTCCGTTCTCAACGGAGACGCGGAGCGCGGAGCCGGGCGCCGGATCCTCGGCGATAATGAGCCTTGCCACCGACGTCTCAACGGTGCGCTGGAGGTAACGCTTCAGCGGCCTTGCGCCATAGATGGGGTCGTAGCCCTCGTTGACGATGAAATCCTTCGCTTCGTCGGTCAGCTCGAGCCGGAGTTCCCGCTCTTCGAGACGGCGGCCGAGATCCCGGATCATCAGGCCGACGACCGAGCGGATCTCCGCTTTGGTCAAAGGTTTGAAGT
>CAZLMO010000042.1:0-6318 GCA_964560915.1 uncultured Oscillospiraceae bacterium | reverse complement strand
CCCCAGCAGCGCGTCGACCTTTGCCCGCGCCTCCGGCGCGATCTCACCGCTGTTCGGATGGATACCCTCAAGGATGAGATCCGAGCCGAGGTTGGAGGTCAGAATCAGAATCGTATTTTTGAAATCCACCGTACGGCCTTGGCTGTCGGTGATACGTCCGTCGTCGAGCACCTGAAGCAGGACGTTAAAGACATCCGGGTGCGCTTTTTCCACCTCGTCGAACAGCACGACGGAATACGGTTTCCGGCGGACGGCTTCGGTGAGCTGGCCGCCTTCCTCATAGCCGACGTAGCCGGGCGGCGCTCCGATCAGGCGGCTCACGGAGTATTTCTCCATGTATTCCGTCATGTCGATGCGTACCATATTCTTCTCGTCGTCAAACAGCGCCTGTGCAAGGGCCTTGGCGAGTTCGGTCTTGCCCACACCGGTTGGGCCAAGGAACAGGAAGGAACCGATCGGCCGCCCCGGATCCTGGATGCCGGCGCGGGAGCGGAGAATGGCCTCCGAGACCTTGCGCACGGCCTCATCCTGCCCGATGACGCGCTCGTGCAGCGTCTTATCAAGATGCAGGAGCTTGCCGCGCTCGCCCTCCATCAGCCTCGAGACCGGGATGTGCGTCCAGCGGCCGACGATCTCGGCGATCTCCTCATCGGTGACCTTGTCGTGCAGGTAACGGGAGGCGCCCTGCGTACGTTCCGCAAGCTCCTCCTGCTCACGGAGCTGTTTTTTGAGCTCCGGCAGCCTGCCGTATTTGAGCTCGGCGGCCTTGTTGAGATCATAGATGTGTTGGGCCTGCTCAATATCGGCCTCGGTCTTTTCAATCTCTTCGCGCAGATGCTGCACGGCGGTGATGGAGGATTTTTCGTTTTCCCATTTCGCCTTCATCTCTTTATATTGAGCGCGCATGTCGGCAAGCTCCTTCTGAATCTCCTGAAGGTGCTGGCTTGACTGGCGGTCGTCCTCTTTCTTGAGAGCGGCCTCCTCAATCTCATGCTGCATGATTTTCCGGGAAATCTCGTCGAGCTCGGTCGGCTGGGAATCCATCTCGGTGCGGACCATGGCACAGGCCTCGTCAACCAGGTCGATGGCTTTATCCGGCAGGAAACGGTCGCTGATGTAGCGGTCGGAGAGCACGGCGGCGGTGATTAACGCTTGATCGGCGATTTTGACGCCGTGGAAGACCTCATACCGTTCCTTGAGCCCGCGGAGGATGGAGATGGTATCCTCCACCGTCGGCTCCTCAACCAGAACGGGCTGAAAGCGGCGCTCAAGGGCGGCGTCCTTTTCAATGTATTTGCGGTATTCGTCGAGCGTGGTCGCGCCGATGCAGTGCAGCTCGCCGCGCGCGAGCATCGGTTTGAGCAGGTTGCCGGCATCCATCGAGCCTTCGGTTTTGCCGGCACCGACGATGTTGTGCAGCTCGTCGATAAAGAGCAGCGTCTGGCCCTCGCTCTTTTTGATCTCGGCGAGCACGGCCTTCAGCCTCTCTTCAAAATCGCCGCGAAACTTCGCGCCGGCGATCAGGGAGCCCAGATCCAGCGAGAAAATGTGGTGATCCTTGAGATTGGTCGGCACGTCACCGGCGACGATCCTTTGGGCAAGCCCCTCCACAACAGCGGTCTTGCCGACGCCCGGCTCGCCGATGAGCACCGGGTTGTTTTTCGTTTTGCGGGAGAGGATCATCATGATGTTGCGGATCTCGGCGTCGCGGCCGATCACTGGATCAAGTTTATGGTTCTTCGCAAGCTCCACGAGATCCTGCCCGTATTTTTTCAGCGCTTCATAGGTATCCTCCGGCGTGTCGGAGGTCACCTTCTGGTTGCCGCGCACCGCCGCGAGCGCAGCAAGGAATTTCTCCTTGTCGATGCCATAGTCGCGGAACAGACGCTTTAATGTGGCGTCCGGCCGCTCGAGCAGCGCGAGGAAGATGTGCTCCACCGAGACATACTCGTCCTTCATGGATTCGGCGAACTGCTCGGCCTTGATGAGCACCTGATCCACATTCTGCGAGACATAAATCTTGTCGGGTTCACGCCCGGCGCCGGAGACGGCGGGGATGCGGTCCAACTCCTGCCCGAGCGTCTGCGTAAAATACTCGGTATCCACGCCCATGCGGGTCAGCATCTGGAAGATGAGGCCGTTTGGTTCCTCCAGCAAAGCAAAAAGCAGATGGGCCTCTTCAATCTGCATGCTGCCGCGGGCGAGCGCCAGTTCCTGAGCGGTCTGGACGGCCATCAGCGATTTCTGAGTGAATTTTTGTGCGTTCATGCTATCACACCCTTCTTTTATGCCCTCCGGGAGAACGCCTCCGGATCATGCCGGGAATTTCCCCGGTTACATGATTATTATATAGCAGGCCTTAGCACTCGTCAATATAGAGTGCTAACAATTTTTAAAAAATTCATAATTTTTGCCGGGTGGAAAAGGGAACGTCGGGCACCCGGAAAAGGAGGCACACCTTCCGCGGCGAAGGAAGACTCCACAGGCCATAAAAACCGCGCCCCTGCAAAAAAAACGTCGGTTGGCGGTCCGAAAAAAACCCGGCGTCAGTTTTGCTATGAGCAAAATAGACAAGTCATTCCAAACAATAAAGATGACTCCGGACTGTATATTTTGCACAATACTTTCTTTCCCCCAGTACTTGTATTTCATACAGGAGAAGCGTACAATAAAAAACTGTTCGGTATATTATGCGAAAATTTCAATAAAGGATCTATTTTTATGACGCAGCTTTTATCCATCGCCGTTGCAATTACCGCGGGTCTGATGATGACTCGTGTTGTCAAACTGACGAAACTTCATTTTCCGGATGTCACCGCCTACTTGGTAGCCGGCGTATTGATTGGACCGTATTTTCTCGGGAGCCTCGGAATTTCGGGCATCGGGTTTGCCTCCTATGACGCCGTGGAGAAATTAAGTATGATCTCTTCCACGGCTCTCGGTTTCATTGCCTTTGCCATCGGCAATGAATTCCGCCTGACGCAGCTTCGTTCCACCGGCAAGCAGACCACAGCCATTGGCATCATCCAGGCGCTGACCGCGACCATCATGGTTGATGCCGCGCTGATCGGCGTGCATCTCCTTTTCCCGGATGTGATTTCAATTCCGGTCGCCATAACGCTCGGCTCCATTGCCGCAGCGACCGCGCCGGCCGCCACCCTGATGGTTGTGCGGCAATATAAGGCAAAGGGCCCGCTGACCGACCTTTTGCTGCCGATCGTCGCCCTCGACGACGCGGTCGGGCTGGTGGTTTTCGCGGTCTCCTTCGGGGTTGCCCGCGCTTTAAAGGACGGCGAACTGGATGCGATCTCCGTTTTTGTGAATCCGCTGCTGGAAATCGTTCTTTCGCTCGTGCTCGGCTCCATACTCGGTGTGATCCTGACTTTCCTTGAAAAATATTTCTACTCCAACTCCAACCGCCTGTCGCTGACAATCGCGTTTGTTTTGCTGACCGTTGCGGTCTCCATGCAGGAATTTCGGATCGGCCCGGTTCTGATTTCATTTTCATCGCTGCTGGTCTGCATGATGCTCGGTACGGTCTTCTGCAACCTCTGCCCGCTTTCCTCCGACCTGATGGAACGCGCGGATCGCTGGACGGCGCCGCTCTTCTGCTTGTTTTTCGTGCAGAGCGGTGCGGAGCTGGAGCTGAGTGTCTTTAAAAATCCGGCCGTAATCGGCATCGGCGTCGTCTATATCCTTGCCCGCTCCTTCGGTAAATATTTCGGCGCCTTCGGCAGCGCGAAGATGATGAAGTGTGAGCCGAAGGTTCAGAAATATCTCGGTATCACGCTGCTGCCGCAAGCCGGCGTCGCGCTCGGCATGTGCATTACGGCCTCCTCCCTCGGCGAATACGAGGGCGAACTGATCCGCAACATCGTGCTGTTCGGTGTGCTGATTTATGAACTGGCCGGTCCGATGATGACCAAGATCGCACTGACGAAGGCCGGCGACATTCAGCCCAAAAGCGAAGAGGTGTTTCACCGCCGCGAGAACAAGTTCCATTCCTCCAAAGAGAGCGCGTGAGGATTTCTTTCATATAAAAACAGGGGACCGATCCGCAAAGGATCGGCCCCCTGTTTTTATATATGCGGAAGGCTTTCGGTGCCCTCCCCGAATAAAATTTTCCGTTTTATCCTCCGTGGAAAACAGCATGGATCTCTGCCTTCGTTTTCCGAAACAACCGCGCATCCTGTCGGAGCAACACTGCCTTCCGTCCCCGGGGCGAAAAACTTACAGTGAGCCTGGAGCTTTAAAGGGCCTTTTTGAGCACATATTCACCGTCGCCGCAGGTCTCCAGCGCAGATCGGTAGAATTCCAGGCAGGCCCGGGTCAGATAAGCGGTGTCGGCGCAGCCCGCGGTCTCGTAGCTCGAGTGCATGGCAAGCTGGGCAAGCCCAATGTCCACCGTGTTGAGCGGAACCTTCGTATTGGAGATGCCGCCGAGCGTGGAGCCGCCCACAAGATCGCTGCGGTTGGCAAAATTCTGCACCGGGACGCCGGCTCTGCGGCAGATCTCGGTAAAAATCGCGGAGGAGAGGCCGTCGGTCGTGTATTTCTGCGCCGCATTGGTCTTGATGACGACGCCCTCGTTCATGTAGGGCGCGTTTTCGGCGTCGGAGAGTTCCGGATGGTTCGGGTGGCGGGCGTGGCCGTTGTCCGCGGAGAGCATGAAGGACGCCGCGAGCATCCTGCGCAGGTCTTTGCCGAACGATTCCGCGATGCGCTCCAGGGTGTCGCGCAGCAGCATTGAGCCGGCACCCTGCTTGGTGTCGCTGCCGGTTTCTTCGTTGTCAAACGCGACATAGACCTGCACGGCGTTTCCCTTTTCTGCGGAGAGGAACCCTTTGAGCGTGCCGAAGGCGCACATCAGGTTGTCGATGCGCGGGCAGGAGAAAAATTCGTTATCCGCGCCCCAGATGCTCCCCGGCGTGCGGTTGTAGAGAAAAAGATCCATACCGGCGAGGTTATCCTCCGTCGTCCCGGCCGCCTCGGCGATAATCCGCCGAAGCGAGCCTTTTCCTTCGGAAGCGGAAAAAAGTGGAACCGTGTCGACCGCAGGGTCGAGCTTCATGCCCTCGTTAACCTGACGGTTAAAATGGATGGCCACGCTCGGAATCAGCAGAAGATCCCGGTCGACGACGACGGATTTCGCCGTGAAACGATCGCCGTCCCGAAGGATCACGCGGCCGGCGAGGGAGAGCGGGCGGTCGAACCAGGTGGAAAAAATCGTGCTGCCGTAGCGCTCGGTATTGAGGCGGAGATATTTGCCGCAGGCCTCATCCTCGTAGTTGTTTTTCAGCTTAAAGGTCGGCGAGTCGGTATGGCTGGCGGCGATCATAAAGGAATCGGTGCTCTCCTCCGGGATGCAAAACGCCGCAACGGAGGAGAGGTTTCGGGTGAGATAGTAGCGGCCGCCGGGCTTGAGCCGCCATTCGCCGCCTTCGGCGAGGCGGGTAAAACCGGCCTCTTTCAGCATGGCGGAGATCGTCTCCGCCGCCTGAAAGGCGGTTGGGCTTTTTTGAATAAATTCGATCAGTTCTTTTGTGACGGCAAGGTTTTCCCGATTCATGGTCTTATCTCCAATTCTGTTTTGATAAATCGAATAAGATAAATCCGGAGCGCTTCCCGCTCAGAAGCCGATGACGCCGGAAGGGCACGGCCTCCGGCCTGCAAGACGAGGCGTTTCGGTTTTGCCTTCCGGCAGGGCGCGCTCTTCGCTCAGAAGCCGGTCACGCCGGAAGGGTCGATTTGGAGCTCCCGGAAGACCCGGTCCGTCAGCATAAAAAATTCGGACCAGTCTTTCGCCCGGGTGAGCTTCGCAGCATATTCGCCGCTTTCCGCAAAGAGGCGGATCAGGTAAAACCAGATCGCCTTCATGCGCATCATCGTATTTTGCCGGCTGCCGAAAGCCTCCAGATAGGCTTCCCGCAAAGTTTCGGCAAATGCGCGGATCCGCTCTTTTTCGCTCGTCTCCGTGGAGACGAACTCCGGCGAGACGAGCGCCGGGTTGGCCACGAGCCCGCGTCCGATCATCACGGTTTCCGCGGACGGAAAACGTTCCGAAAACGCAATAAGGTCCTCCCTGCGAAAAAGATTTCCATTATAACAAAGCAGGATTTTCGTCTCCGCGAGCGCCGCGGCGAAAACCTCCGGGTGGACCGGACCCTTGTAAAGCTCTTCCAGAGTCCGGGCATGAACGATCAGCCCGGAGATCGGATATTTGTTATAAATTTGCAGAAGCCCCATAAACTCATCCGGGCTTTTGACGCCGAGGCGCGTCTTGACCGAGACCGCCGGGATCCCCTCGGCGGAAAAAAC
>CAZLMO010000041.1:0-14091 GCA_964560915.1 uncultured Oscillospiraceae bacterium | reverse complement strand
GTAGATCAGAAAGTTCTCGTTTCGGTAGCGGCTGCAAAAATGGCCGGTCAGCAGGGGCAGAACCTCGTGTTTCGGCGTGATTTTTGCGACCAGCGCGCCGCCGACATCGCTGAAGCGGGCAAACTGGATCATCATCCGCTCCTCGTTGTTTACCGCGCGTACCATCCGAAACAGGGGATTCACTTCCCTGTCCGCTATCATGGAGGCCGCCCGCGGCCCCACGGCAAAGGCTTTTTTTAAAAAGCGGAGAATGGCCATCTCCTTGCCGCCCTCCCCGTAGAGGAAACCTCGCCGGACCATATCCTCCGCGGTGGGGCCCAGTTTACTTTTGATCCCGTTTTCGACCCGGCCCGCATGGGATGGATCGGTCCCGACGAAGCGAATTTCATAAAAGCTTTCCTCTCCCTCCCCGGAGACACGGATCTCGCAGGGAACCGTTTTATACCGGAAGCAGTCGAATACGACCGTCATCAGGCCGTCGTAGCTGCCGTCGTATTCGTAAATCAGCGCCTGTTTCTCCGGCACAAAGCCGCCTCCCTCCGAAAAAAATCCGGCCTCCGCTCAAAACTCACCCCGCAGGCAGGGAACCGCCTCCCCTTGCAGGATGCTGCTCTGAAACAGCGAAAGCTGCTCGGGCTCATAGTCCGGCAGAGAGGGCGAATTTCGCGGCCCCACCAGCCACTCCAGCGCCTGCTCCGGCGTCTCCGGCAAAGTCTGCATGGCCCTGCCGCCGCAGGTGAGGAAGAAGCGCGCCCGTTTGAGCACAACGCCGATTCGCTTGAGCATCTCAAAATCGAGGCTATGCTGGCGCCGCTCCCGGAGAATGCGCTTTGCGCTCGTGACGCCGATGCCCGGCACGCGCAGCAGCATCTCATAATCGGCGGTATTGACCTCCACCGGAAAATCATCCATGTTCCGGAGCACCCAGCCGCACTTGGGATCGATCTCGGAATAGAGCATCGGCCGCTCCGGGCTCAGGATCTCGCCGGCCTGAAACCCATAGAAGCGCAGAAGCCAGTCCGCCTGATAGAGCCGGTGCTCCCGCAGGAGCGGCGGCTTCATGTCGATGGAGGGCAGCAGGCTGTCCTCCACGACCGGCGTGTAGGCGGAAAAATAAACCCGTTTGAGGCGGTAATTCTGATAGAGCTTCTCCGACAGCGTCAGAATATGGTAATCGCTCTCCGGGCTCGCACCCACGATCATCTGCGTGCTCTGCCCGGCGGGAACGAACTGCGGCGCGGCGCGGTATTTGACGAGATTCTCCCGGTTTTCCGTGATGCCGTTGCGAAGAAAGGTCATCGGGCGCACGATAGATTCCTTGGTTTTATCCGGCGCGAGAAGGCCGAGGCTCTGACGGGACGGCAGCTCGATGTTGACGCTCATTCTGTCCGCCAGCAGGCCGAGACGTTGGAGCAGGCCGTCGCTAGCGCCCGGAATCGCCTTCGCGTGGATGTAGCCGGTGAAGCCGTATTCCTCCCGAAGGATCCGCAGCACCTCGATCATCCGCTCGCAGGTATGATCCGGGCTTCCGAAGACGGCGCTGCTGAGAAAAAGCCCCTCGATATAATTGCGGCGGTAAAATTCGATCGTCAGATCCGCAAGCTCCCGCGGCTCAAACGTCGCCCGCGGAAAATCGGCGCTGCGGCGGTTGAGGCAGTATTTGCAGTCGTAGACACAGGCGTTGGAAAGTAGGATTTTTAACAGCGAGATGCACCGCCCGTCCGCCGCAAATGCGTGGCAGCATCCCGCCGGCAGCGCGGAGCCCAGCTTGCCTCCGCTCCTTCCGGATGTTCCGGAGGAGGAGCAGGAGACATCGTATTTCGCCGCCTCCGTCAGGATTGCGAGCTTCTGGTAGACATTCATTCCCTTTCCCTCTTTGCTGGAACATATGTTCTTACTCTAAAACCATCATAATGCAGAACCTCCGGTTTGTCAAGAAAAAACATATGGAAATTTCCTGTTTTCGGGGCGCCTTTTGAGGCGTCGGCCTCGCACGCGGCGGCGGCGTCGAAATGCTCCCGCGGCGGACGCGGAGCAAACAGAATGGGTTTTGTGGCCGAAAAAAGGCGGCCGTTTCGCGTTTTTTTGTTTTCATTTTAAAAACCCCTGAAAATGGAGAAAAGTTTTCGTAAACAAATCGGATTTTGGCTTGAACCAAAAAATTCAGATGATATACTGTATAAGTGAAATTTTGCTCGGAAATAGACAGCGGCAGAGATGAAGCGGTCTGTTCCCGAAAGGAAGGGGAAAATAATTTGGCTTACGATGTAGCAATCATCGGCGCGGGCATCATCGGCTGCTCCCTTGCGAGAGAGCTTTCCCGCTACGACAAAAAGGTCGCGCTGATCGAAAAGGAAAACGACGTAGCCATGGGCACCACCCGTGCAAACAGCGCAATCATTCACGCGGGGTACGACCCGGAACCCGGTACGCTGATGGCAAAGTACAACGTGGAGGGAAACCGCCTGGCCGGAGAGATCGCGGCGGAGCTGAACATTCCGTTTGAACGCTGCGGCTCCTTCGTCCTTGCTTTCAGCGAGGACGATCAGAAGACGCTCCGCACGCTTTACGACCGCGGCCTCCAAAACGGCGTCCCGGGGATGGAGATTCTGGATGGCGAAAAGGTCCGGGAGATGGAGCCGAATCTCTCTCCGGAGGTGGTCGGGGCGCTTTGGGCGCCGAGTGCCGGCATCATCAACCCGTGGGAATTCGCCCTGCTGCTGGCCCAGAATGCCGTGCTCAACGGGGTCGACCTGCTGCTGGAGCATGAGGTCTCCGGCGTTGAAAAAGAGGGGGACTGCTTTGTCCTCCACTTCACCGATAAAGAGGATCTCCGCGCGAAATACCTCGTCAACGCCGCCGGCATAGAGAGCGACGAAATCGCCGCAATGGCGGGCGACCGCAGTTTTTCCATCGACTCCTCCAGGGGCCAGTATTATCTGCTCGATAAATCCCAGGGCGCGCTGTTTCATCGCGTCCTGTTCCAGTGCCCCGGCCCGCTCGGCAAGGGCATTCTGGTTGCCCCGACCGTGCACGGGAACCTGATCGTCGGGCCGGACGCCAACCCCGGCAGCGCCCGCGACAGCGTGGCCACCGACCGCAAGGGTCTCGAACACGTCGTCGCCGAAAGCCGCCGCACGTCAACCGTCATCAATTTCCGCGAGAATATCCGCAACTTTGCGGGCCTGCGCGCCCAGCCCTCGACCGGTGACTTCATCGTCGGACCGAGCGAAAGCACCCCGCATCTTTATAACATCGCCGGCATCAAATCTCCGGGCCTCTCCGCCGCCCCGGCCATTGCCGCAGGCGCCGCCGCCTATCTTGTGAAACAGCTCGGCGCGAAGAAAAAAGCGGATTTTGTCGTTTACCGCAAGGCGCCTATGTGTAAAACCTTGCCGGAAGAGGAAAAAGCCACCCTCATCAAGGAAAATCCCGCATACGGCCGCGTGATCTGCCGCTGTGAGACCATCACCGAGGGTGAAATCGTCGATGCACTGCACGCGCCGATCACGCCGCGGACGCTTGACGGTATCAAGCGCCGCTGCAACGCCGGAATGGGCCGCTGCCAGGGCGGATTTTGTGGGCCGAGGGTGCTGGAGCTCATCTCCCGCGAACTCGGAATCAAGCCGGAGGAGGTCCTTCTCGACCGGAACGGCTCCTACATTCTGACTGAAAAGACCCAAAAGGGAGGCGACCGCTGATGGAGTACGATCTCGTTGTCATCGGAGGCGGCCCGGCCGGGCTTGCCGCCGCGGAAGAGGCCAAGAAAAACGGCGCCGGTTCCGTGCTCATCATCGAGCGCGACAAGGAACTCGGCGGCATCCTCAACCAGTGCATTCACAGCGGCTTCGGCTTGCACGTCTTTAAAGAGCAGCTTACCGGGCCGGAATACGCCCAGCGCTTCATCGACCGCCTCGCGGATACCGGCATCGACGTCATGACCGATACGATGGTTCTCAACATCACACCGGATAAGACCGTCTTCGCCATGAGCGCCGAAAAGGGCTATATGGCCATCCTGGCGGGCGCCGTCATCCTTGCCATGGGCTGCCGGGAACGAACCCGCGGTGCCATCGCAATCCCGGGCGACCGTCCCTCCGGCATCTTCACCGCCGGGACCGCCCAGAGATACATCAACATCGAGGGCTACATGGTCGGCAAAAAGGTGCTGATTCTCGGCTCGGGCGACATCGGCCTCATCATGGCACGCCGCATGACGCTCGAGGGCGCCGAGGTGAAGGCTGTGGTCGAGCTGATGCCCTACTCAAACGGCCTCAAGCGGAACATCGCCCAGTGTCTCGATGATTACAATATCCCGCTCTACCTCAGCCACACCGTCACCGATATCAAGAGCGAAAACAACCGTCTCTCCAAGGTCATCGTCTCCGAAGTCAAGGGCTTCGAGCCGATCCCCGGTACAGAGAGGGAGTTTGACGTCGATACCCTGCTGCTCTCGGTCGGCCTGATCCCGGAAAACGAGCTCTCCAAATCCGCCGGAGTCGAGATCGACCCGCGCACGAGCGGCGCCGTCGTCTCCGAAAATATGATGACCTCCGTCGAGGGCATCTTTGCCTGCGGCAACGTGCTGCACGTCCATGACCTCGTCGATTTCGTGACCAACGAGTCCGAAAAGGCCGGGCGCGCCGCGGCGGCCTACCTCACTGCCAAACGGAATGGCAGCGGCGAAACGGCCGAGGCCCCGATCCGGCTCCTGAACGGCACCAACGTCGGCTACACCGTGCCGCAGAAGGTCACGGTCTCCAAGGTGGATAAGTTCATCGAGGTGCTTTTCCGCGTCAAGGCCGTGCTCAAGGATGCGACCGTCGTCGTCCGGGCGGGCGATACCGTGCTCATGACGAAAATGCGCGACCAGATGCTTCCCGCCGAGATGGAGAAACTCATCCTGCCCAGAAAGATTCTCGATCAGGCGGCCGGCCGGGATATCATGATCAGCGCCTTGAAAGAAAAAAGCGAGGTGAAATGAAATGCTGAAGAAGATCACCTGCATCTGCTGCCCGAAGGGCTGCATCGTCACCCTCGATACCGATAATCCGGAGGGAACCGTCACCGGTTTCTCCTGCCCGCAGGGCCGGGAATACGCGATCAACGAGCTGATCTGCCCGAAGCGCACCATCTCCTCCACGGTCAGGCTGATCGGCGGCGCGCATCCGCGTCTGCCGGTCAAAACGAACGGCAACATCCCGAAGGAGAAGATTTTTGACGTGATGAAGGAGATCGACAAAATCTCCGTTCATTCTCCGGTCAAATGCGGGGCCGTACTCCTGCCCAATGTGCTGGGCACCGGCATCGACATCGTGGCCTGCCGGGATCTGTAAAGGCTCTCCGGAAACGGACGCCTTTCGGCTCCGGGCCGCGCACTCAGTAAATATAAAAAAAGCGGCGGGAGCTTAAAAGCTTTCGCCGTCTTTTTCATTTATGATCCGGTGCCGGCATGAAGCGCTCCTTTTCGGCAAAAAATCACTGATTTCTACAGGCCGTAAAATAAATTGCCTCATTTTTTTTAAAAAAACGGGCGAAGCCGCCGCCCCGCCCGCGCTGATTTTTATTGCCCGGAGCCGAGAATGCCGACTTTCGCGTTGAAGTCATTGATCAGCGCGTCGATCTCGGCCTCCTGTTTGTGAACGGCGCCGAAGGTGTGCTCCCAGTCGTACCAGAGGGCGTCCATCTCGGCCTTGGTCTTACCCTGCTGCTCGCACCAGGTAAAATATTTGAGATTGTGAATGCGTTTTTTGCCGTAGTAGGTCAGTTCCTCCATACGCGCGATATCGATGCCTAGAAGATACCGGGCGAAATCGACGGCGGCGGCCGCAGTGGTATAGTGGCCGTCTTCTACGGCCATCTCCTCGATCCGGGAGCCGTAGAGGGCGGCGCTGTCCGTCAGAACCGTCTCCACAACGTCGTTTGCGGTCAATTCATAATATTTTGCCAGCTTGATGGCGGCAAGGACGTTTGCGATACCGGAGATCCCGAGCCACGGCAGCTTCTCGGCCAGCGCATCGGTGATGCCGGCCTCCGAAACCAGGAACTCCTGCCCGGCGGATTCGTTGAAAAGGCGAAGCACTTTCCGGCAGTCCGTATCGTCGACATCGATGATGAGGTCGGTCTGACGGCAGTCGTGAATCCACGGGACGTTGCTGTCTCCGATCCCCTCGATATGGTGCTCGCCGAACCCGTTGTTGAGCAGGGTCGGGCACTGCGCCGCTTCTCCGACGCCGATCTTGATGCACGGGTACAGCTCCTTGAGCTTATCTCCGGCGGCGGTGGTGCCCGCCGAGCCGGAGGAAAAGACCGCGCCCGCGAAACGATAGCCCGGGCCGAGGGATTTGAAAATTTCGTCCATGGCGCTTCCGGTGACCGCGTAGTGCCAGAGGTGGTTGCCCATCTCCTCAAACTGGTTAAAGACCTGAATGTCCTCCCCCGAATTCCGGAGTTCGCTCACCGCCTTCAGCAGCTCCGCAACGCCTCCGGCCGGCGTTTTGACAACTTCCGCGCCGAGCTTTTCGAGCCATTCAAAGCGTTCCCGGCTCATGTTTTCAGGCAGAACGGCGACGGAGCGGCATTTCAGCAGCGCGGAGTTGAATGCGCCGCCGCGGCAGTAGTTGCCGGTGGAGGGCCAGACGGCCTTATTTTTGGTGATATCGAACTGGCCGGTGACGAGGCGCGGCACCAGGCAGCCGTATGCGGCCCCGACCTTGTGGCAGCCTGTCGGGAAAAATTTCCCCACAAGGCAGAGTATCCTCGCCTTGACGCCCGTGAGGGAGGAGGGCAGCTCGATATAGTTTGGCTTGCCGTAGACGCCTCCCCTTTCGACCGGCATGTTCTTCCAGGTGATGCGGAAGAGGTTGACCGGATCGAGATCCTCCATTGCGGTCGTACGCAGGCGGTTTTTGATCTCCTGCGGAACGGAATCCGGTTCCTTCATCTGCACGAAGGTCGGCAGGACGATATTTTCCCGTTTTGCAGCTTCAATATTATGCTCCAGCTGCGCGGAGTTTATCGTAAGATTAATCATGGGTTCTCCTGATTCTATAAATAGTTATACGACAACGTCGTATTCGCCCTCGGAATTGCCGACATAGTAATCCGCGAGCTTGTAGGGGCTGAAGATGCCCCGGTCGGTGACGACGCCGGTAATAAGCTTCGGCGGCGTCTTGTCGAATGCCGGATAGTAGCCCTTGACGCCCTCTTTCGCGGTCGGGCTGCCGAGTGCCTCCAGCACGAGGCGCGGATTGCGCTCTTCGATATGGACCTCCTCGGCCCGGGCATGGCATTTATCCGGAGCGCCGGTAACATAATATGGGATGCCCCAGTATTTGGCGCAGAGGGCGATCTGAAACGTGCCGATCTTGTTGACCACCCAGCCGTCCATCGTGATGGCGTCCGCCGCGGAAGTGAAGAGATCGACGGATTTTTCTTTCATCGTCCAGCCGGGCATGTTGTCCGTGATGACGGTGACGTCGAAGCCCTGATCGAAAGCGACGCTGGCCGTGAGCCTTGCTCCCTGAAAATACGGCCTTGTCTCCGGGCAGATGACCTTGATGTCAAGGCCCCGGGCGGCCGCCTCCTTGAGCATGAAGCCCACGATGGTCTCGGCAAAGCACTGCGTCATGATTGTGCCGTGGGCCGGGAATTTATCAACCAGATATTTCGCGGTTTTTTCGATCTTGCGGTAGCGTTTTTCGGTGACGGCGACGGTGTGCTCAAAGACGGCGCCGGCGGCGTCCTCCCCGGACTCCATAGCCCGGCAGGCCGCGTCGAGACAGCCGTCGGTGATGATGCGCATGCGCTTCTCCGTGGTCGGGCGCGCCGTGGCCAGCAGATCCGCCGCCTTGGTGAGATACTCTTTTCTGGCATCCCCGCCGAAGCGCTCGGATTCCTTCGCGGCAAGGGCCATGCCCATCCCGGCGGCGAGATACGGGCCGGCGCTCTGGGTGACCATATCCTTAATTGCCTGCGCCACCTCCTCCGTGCTCCTGCAAGTCACAAAAGAGACGGGATGGGGGTAACATCGGCGGTCCAGAATCCGGACGGCGCCGTCCTCATACCACGCAACATTTTCGAACTGAAGCAGGAACGCAAGCCCCTCGTCGGCTCTCGACATACATGATCCCTCCCAAATTTCGCAAAAAGAATATCCGGACGAAACGCCCGAACGGTTCTCATAAAATATAAAGAAATTGTTCTCCCGAATCATGACGGCCCGGCCCCGCAGACCTCCGTGCCCACGGCCGGCGCAGAACCTCCATCGGCGAAAAAATGCCCGACTCCCCCGGTTTTTTCTCAGTAACCCAGCGCGCCGGTCAGCGAGTCGTCGTCGAGAACCCATGCTTCATAGACGTCAACCTCGCGGTAATGTTCCTTGTCGTCCCGGATGACGACGGTTTTGATGCCGGCGTTGATGATCAGACGCTTGCACATCGCGCAGGGGTTGCTGTGGGCGACATACTCGCCGGTGGCGGCCTCCTTGCCGACCAGATAGAGCGTGGAATCCAGCATCTCGGAGCGTGAGGCATGGATGATTGCGTTCATTTCCGCATGAACGGAGCGGCAAAGCTCGTAGCGTTCTCCCCGCGGAACATTCAGCTTGTCCCGCATGCAGAAACCGAGGTCGCTGCAGTTTTGCCTCTGCCGCGGCGCGCCGACATACCCTGTGGAGACAATCTGATCGTTCTTGACAATGATGGCCCCGTAATTCCTGCGCAGACAGGTGCCGCGCTCAAGAACGGTCTCCGCAATATCGAGATAATAATTTTGTTTGTCGCGTCTTTCCATGTTGTCCTCCGGCATTTAATTAGGATTGATAATTTATATCATAGCGTTTTTCTTCCCTTGATGCAACCGTCGCCGCCGGGGAAACTCTGTTTTCCGGAAAATATTCCTATTTTCTCCGGGTTTATGGTATACTGCATAAAAGAAGATTCCCGGGGGGGATTTTTCCGCCCTCTTCGGCCGGTTTGGGCCGAAAGGCGGAGCCGCAGACGGTGTGGCAGGAAACCGAGGAACGCCGTCCTCTGCCGGGGGCCCTGCCGCCTCCCTGTTCCGTCGGGTCGCCGCCGGGAGAGGAACGGGCGAAGATTCATTTGCGCAAAGATAAAGGGATCTGCGCCGGGATGAACGAAGCGTCTGCTCCGGATCCCGGAATCAGCATGGAAAGCGGAGGTGCCGTATGGCGGGAAGATCGGATGAGGAATATATGCGGGAGGCGCTGGAGCTTGCAAAACAGGCGGCGGCGCTGGGCGAGGTGCCGGTCGGCGCGGTGGTCGTCTGGGATGACGAGATCGTCGGCCGCGGCTATAACCGGCGGGAGACGGAGAAAAACGCCCTTGCCCATGCGGAGCTTACCGCAATCGGCGAAGCCTGCCGGAAGCTCGGCGGCTGGCGGCTGTGGAAGGCGACGCTTTATGTCACGCTCGAGCCCTGCCCCATGTGCGCCGGCGCAATCGTCAATGCGCGCATCCCGCGGGTGGTCTTCGGTGCGGCGGATCCGAAATCCGGCGCCTGCGGGAGCGTCACGGATCTGTGCCGCCTGCCCGGTGCCTATCATCCCAACGTGGAGCCCGGGCTGCTGGCGGAGGAATCCTCCGCCCTGCTGGCGGAATTCTTCCGGAACCTGCGGGCGGAGGCCGCCGCGGAAACGGAGAGCGCTCCGTAATCGAAAAACTTTCCTATGAGAAACTCGCTTTTCCGGCAAAAGGCCAAAAAATCCGCAGGTACGGAAACCGCTGCCGAAGCATCCGCCGCAAAAACGGGGCCCGAAACGTTCCTTAGAAAAAGCCCTGCTTCCCGTAGTACCCCGGAACGGTTCAAAAGCGGTGCATTTTTTAAGTATTCCCTTCTATTCACATTTCTCACTCCGGTTCTATGAGGCATCGGAAATCCGGCCCGGCAGATGGGTCGGATTTTTCTTTTTTTTCGGAAATTTTTGCGATCCGGCAAAGACGGAATATCCCGTAAAAATAAAACCTCAGACGTACCGGGATCTTTCCTCGGCCGGAGATAAGTGAGCTTCGCCGCGGAAGCGGAACCCGCCGCACAGGCGGAACCCTATTTGCACGATTCTTTTGCCGGCAGTCGGAAAAAAGGTTGACAGCCTCCCCCGCGTGTGCTATATTGGTGTCACAAACATGAACGGTTGTTCATATAATCATATAATTAAACATTCAGGAGGTTTTCGATATGGCGGAGCTTCACCCGGAACATCAGCATATCATCGCGCAGGCGAAGGCCAACATGCCCTCCGACAAAACGCTTGAGGCGGCCGCGGATGCTTTTAAAGTGTTTGGCGACGGAACCCGAGTCCGTATTTTGGCGGCGCTGTCGGAGGGAGAGATGTGCGTCTGCTGCCTCTCCGACCTGCTCGGCATGGAACAGAGCGCGGTTTCCCATCAGCTCCGCACCCTCAAATCCGCGCGGCTGATTAAAAACCGCCGGGAGGGCAAGCAAATTTATTATTCCCTCGATGATGTCCATATTGCGTCTATTTTGAGCGCGGGAATCTCCCATGTGGAAGAAGAGTAACGAAAGGAGGAATCCGATATGGCGGAAGAAAACTCCTGCGCGGTTTGCAGGCGGATAGAGCAGCCCTGTGAGCACGGAAACGCATGTGATAATGAGCACGAGGAGAGCGGGTCTCTCAAAGCCAACTTTCTTCTCTTCGGCGCAAGCGCGGCGCTGCTTGCCCTCTCCGCCGTCGGGATCCCGGAAAATTACACCTGGATTCCCGCGGCGCTGGCCGCTTTGCTTTGCGGCTGGGAAACGCTGAAAGAGGGTTTCCGGAGCCTGCTGCATCTGCACGCCGATGAGGAACTTTTGATGACCATTGCGGTGCTCGCGGCGTTTGCAATTGGGGAATACACGGAGGGTGCCATGGTTGCCGTCCTGTTTTCGCTGGGTGAAAAGCTGGAGGAAGCCGCGGTCGGCCGCTCGGAGCGGGAGATCAAGGCGCTCGCCAATATCCGGCCCGATACCGCCAATTTGGTGACGCCGGACGGCATCACCCCCGTGAAAGCAGAGGGGGTTGCCGTCGGGAGCGAAATTTTGGTGAAATCCGGTGAGCGCATGCCGATCGATGCGGCGCTGCTTTCGGAGAGTGCCTCCGCCGATCTCTCTGCCCTGACCGGGGAAAGTCTGCCGGTCGATTACGCGGAGGGCGCGGTCATCCCGGCGGGCGCGGTCATCCTCGGAAAACCCGTCCGCTGCCGGACCGTGGGGACCTACGGCGATTCCGCTGCGGCGCGTATTCTGGATCTGGTGGAAAACGGCGTCTCCGGCAAGGGCAAAGCGGAAAAATTCATCACGAAATTCTCGGCCATCTATACGCCCTGCGCCATCGGGGCCGCCGCGCTGATCGCCTTTCTGCCGCCTGCCTTTGGGTGGCTCCTTTTTTCGGATTCCGCCTACCGGGCTCTGACTTTTCTGGTCGCCTCGTGCCCCTGTGCGCTGGTGATCTCCATCCCGCTCTCCTATTTTGCGGGCATCGGCGCGGCTTCCAAGGCCGGAGCTCTATTTAAGGGTTCTCAGTACATGGAGCTTCTCTCCAAGGCAAAAATCACGGCTTTCGACAAGACCGGCACCATCACCTCCGGGCAATTTTCCGTCACGAAGATCTATGCGGCGGATGGATTTACCGAAGATCAGGTTTTGGCCACCTGCGCCGCCGCGGAGACCTACTCCGACCACCCGTTTGCAAAAGCGGTCCGGGAAAAGGCCTCCCGCATGGGGCTTGCGATTCCGGAGGCGGAAAAGGTCTGCGAGATCGCGGGGCGCGGGCTCACCGTGACCGTCGGCGGCAGGCAAATCGCCTGTGGAAATATCAAATTTGCTCCGGAAGAGCTCCAAAATTCTCTCCCGGAGGCGAATATCTACCTTTTTGCAGAAGAAAAATATCTTGGTGCGCTGGTGCTGGCCGATACGCCGCGGGAAAACTCTGCGGCGGCTCTCGCCATGCTCAGGCAGCTCGGCATCAAGCGCACCGTCATGCTGACCGGCGATAACGAAAAAGCCGCCGCCGACACCGCCGCTTCCTGCGGAATGGATGAATACCGGTCCGGCCTGATGCCCGAGAACAAAGTGGCCATCGTCAACGAGCTCAAAAAAGACGGCGTCACGGTCTTTGCCGGGGACGGCATCAACGATGCGCCCGTGCTGGCCGCCGCGGATATCGGCGCCGCCATGGGTATGGGCACCGATGCGGCCATCGAATCCGCCGATCTCGTCCTGATGCGCGGCGGAATCGGGGCGCTTGCAAAGGCGGTCTGGATCAGCAAGAAAACCATGGCCTGCGTCCGGCAGAATACGGCGTTCATTCTCGGATGCAAGGCGCTTGTTCTGGCGCTCGGCGCGGCGGGGCTTTCGCCGGTCTGGCTCGCGGTATTTGCGGATGTGGGCGTCTGCCTGATCACCGTGCTCTGGTCCGCAAGGCTGCTGCGCATAAAAACACCGGGGGCAGGGCTATAATCTTTATATTATAAAAGAATCCTTTTCCTTTCCCGAAAAATCCGTTGACATTGAAGCCGGGATTGTGATATATTATTATTCGACCAAACCGTGGAGAGGTGTCCGAGCGGCTTAAGGAGCTGGTCCTGAAAACCAGTGATCTCTTAAAAGGGACCGCGGGTTCGAATCCCGCCCTCTCCGCCAACACCTTTTCAAGGTGAATATCAAAGCGAGAACGCTGCCATGGAGAAGTACTCAAGTGGTGACGAGGCGCCCCTGCTAAGGGCGTAGGGCTCGAAAGGGTCGCGGGGGTTCGAGTCCCCCCTTCTCCGCCAAAACATGAGTGACCGTTTAAAAACGGTCACTCATGTTTTTTATAACTTAAAAGTCAGCCCGGATCCACCTCCAAAAAGAGCGTAACGGCAAACCGCCTTTTTTCCGTCCGTCATAAACCGCGATGACCCGTTGAGAAATGGATACCATTTTTACGGTTACGCTCCATATAGCAAGCCGGCGTGTATTTCTCGTTATAAACACCGACGATGCCACACTTGCCGATAAGCGAATACGCTGGATATGCTGTGTAAAATCTTAAAATGTCCGTTACATAAAATAGCTGTATATATTCCCGACTAGATCCCGTTAAGGGCAAGCGCCGTGACTTCTGCAACGGTATTTAGGGATAACCGGCAAGCAATGTGAATGTCAATGCATTCAATTAACATTCGAAGGCCGACCCGCCCTGTGATTGCCGGTTCCCCCAGTCCTCAATATGGACGTAGGCTTTCCCAGCCAGGTACATCTCGATGAGTGCTTCTTCCACGCTGCTTTCTCTGCGGCGGTAACGTTGTCACTGGTGAATATCCCCTTATCCGGCTCTCTTTTCCTCCGACAAGATGGCCGGCATGCCGTCTTCGGTCGATGGGTCGGAGCGCCGTGGCCCGGCCGAGCCTGTCGATGAAAACACGGTCCCTTATCCGTTTCCTCCTTACAAGCTCGCCGCGCGGCCCGTAAGCCATTTTGCTTTTAAGCGCCTACGACAATGCTTTTGCCGTGCTCGTTTTCCCGATCATCTTGCTTTGCTTCAGCAGTGTATAACGCCGCTAAACTTTTTTACGTTTTGGGTTGACTTTTAATCGTCAGTCTGGTAAAATTATATTCCTCAACTTCATTTTATAGAGATCCACAAATTATCTCTTTCTTCTTTGTCTGATTTGCACAATTTATTGCACCTTTTTAAAAAAAGTACCTTTTTACAGCCGATTTGCTTGTTTGATATCCAAGTCTTGCAAAATATGTTTCTGTTCGCGCAAAAAGAGCACATCCGGTTTTTGCCTGATGTGCTCTTTATCTACGAAATTACTTTACTTTGTTCTGAAAACCGGTTTGCCGTTGAGCATGTTGAGCCAGATATCCACACGCGGATCCTCCCACATGTACTGGAGGCGCGCAACTTTCTGGCCATACCAGTTCATATAGTCGAAAGCGACGTCGGAGCTCATGCTCTGATAGAGCGCCCAATAGGTCCACTTAATGTCGCCGACGATCTTATACAGTTTTTCTTTCGCAAAACCGATCTCGTCAAACACGCCTCCGTGATAAATCTTGCAGAGTTTCACATCCATATCCTCGTTA
>CAZLMO010000040.1:8449-14141 GCA_964560915.1 uncultured Oscillospiraceae bacterium | reverse complement strand
GCGCTTCCGGTGACAAGAAAGACCGTACCGCCTTCGACAGCCCGTACAAATTCCTCCCGATACGACACGATGTGTTCGCTTACCGCGGACAGATTTCGGCATTTACCATGTCCGATATAGACGAAATCATAGTCCTCAAGTGGGATTTTTTCGCCATATTCCACACGGGAAACTGCATATTTGCAGCCACATTCTCTAATCCGCATACACAGAGCATCCAGGTTTTTGAAGTCTCCGGTGAGGTCGAGCGTTTTGGAGTAAAGATGCAGGATATTCACATTTTTCATAGGGATTTCAGCACCTCCAGAAACTTTGTCTCGTTTTCGAGGGCATAAGCGGAGAGAATATAGATATCGCCGGCGGTTGCATCGACGGCGGCGGGAATTTTATCGAGCCCGTCCGCGATGAGTACGCGGCTCATATCCACGCCGGCGAGCTTTAAGCGGACGGCGAGGTCATAGCAGCGGTCTCCGGCGCAAATGATATGGTTGACGGTGTCGACCATGCGCTCGAAGCCGACGTCGTACATGTAAAGCACATCCTTGTTGTGGGAATGCAGCATGTTGCTGGCAAGGATAATGGCGGTGCGCTCACCCTGCTGTTCCACGACATAATCCACGGACTGGTCGATGGAGGCGGGGTTCTGCTTGGTCAGGATAAGCTGCGCCCTTCTGCCGCGGATGGGGAATTCCTGATAGCGGGTGGCGTGGACGGTGAAGGTGCCGACCGCTTTCACCGCTTCTTCAAAGGGAATCCCTGCGGTGACGGTGACGGCGATGGCGGCGATGGTGTTGAAAAGGTAATAGGTGGCGCCGTAGGTCGCCTTTACCCTCGCGCCGCGGAGCGTATAGCTGAAATCGTCAAAATCAAAATCCGTGCCGAAGAAATCCGCCTCAGGGGTGGAGAATCCGCAGTTTGGGCAGCAAAATTTGCCGATGTGGTTGTAGTGGCGGTACTCGTATTCGAGCGGATGGAAGCACTTCGGGCATACCTTGCCGTCGTCGGTGCCGTTCCTGCAGGTTTCGGTGGAGCGGGAGGTGCGATCCATGCCGAACAGAACGACCGGGTTGTCCACTCCGTAGGAAAGGCGCTGGGAGATCGGGTCGTTTGCGTTGAGGATCAGCGTGGTGCCCGGCACGATGGCCATTTTGATTTTATCGAATACGATCTCCGGGCAGCAGTTGCGGGCGATTTGATCCCGGAGCAGGTTGTTGACGAGGAAATAGTCCGGATGAATGGATTTGACGAGAAAGCGCATGTACCGTTCGTCGACCTCGAGCACGACGCGGTCGGCTTTTACTCTGCCGCCTAGCGTGCAGTGGTTGAGCAGCAGGGTCGTGACACCGCCGAGCATGTTGGAGCCCTTGGAATTGTTGATGACGGTGCGGCCGCTTTCCCGAAAGATGTGGGTAATCAGGTTGGAAGTGGTGGTTTTACCGTTCGTCCCGGTGACGCAGATCACTTTTCCGTCGAACCGGAGCCGCGCAAGGGCATCCGGGCAGAGCCGGAGCGCCCACTCACCCGGCTTCGCGGTGCCTTTATGAACCATTCTGCCGACAAAATAAAGTGCCCGGCAGAAAAAAACGGCCAATATGAATTTCATGTTTCGTCCTCTTTCTGATTTGTCCTTGGGAAATACCCGTGGAAATTATATGCTCCGATGGCTTTCAAGTCAAGGAAAAGCGCCGTTTTCCTCAAGTGAAGCATGCATTTCTGAAGAACAGCGCACTTTCTTGACAGAAAGTGTGCTTTCTGCCGAAAGGGTCGATCTTCCCTTGAAAAAAAGGTAAAAATTATATATTATATGTACATTAAATATGTGGAGGCCATCATGAGAAAAATTGTTGCGGAAAACAGAAGGCGCATCGCGCTGGTGCTTGCGGCGGAGGGGATCATTCTGTTGCTCTGCGCGCTGGGCAGGCAGCTTTCCGGCCGGGAGCTCTATTTCCGTGAAGAGGGAACGGATGCCCTTTCGATGACGAGGGGGATATATTCGGAGTACTGGGAAGGCATTTGGATCGACGGCACGTTCGGCTATGAGGAAAACGGGAATTTCACCTATGGGCCGTATCTTCCGCTTTCCGCCGGCATCTACGATATCACGCTCCGTTATTATGCGGACACCAGCGGCAACACCTGCAATGCCTTCGCTGCGGATATCCCCTATGGCGCATTGAAGGAGGATGCCATTTTCCTCGCGCCCGGAGAGGACACGGTCACCTTCCGGATCTGGCTTTCCGCCGACATCGATAATTTTGAGCTTCAGACCGATTACTGCGGCACGGGGACCTTCGTGGTAAAAGGCTTCACGGTTGAGGAATGCCCGCAGGCGGGCCTTTTCCGCGCGTTTAAGCTGCTCTGGGTGTTCCTGCTTCTGAACGGCGCGGCGCTGCTCTGGCTTCTCTGGAAGAAAAACGTTCTGACGGAGGCGCAGGGGAAGCGCCTATTGATCTTCGCGGCGATCATCCTCGCGGCCTCGGTGCCGCTCGGCGCGGATTATGTGATGCAGGGGCACGACATCCGCTTCCATCTGATGCGGATCGAAGGCCTTCAGGAAGGGCTCGTCTCCGGGCAGTTCCCGGTGCGGATCCAGCCTTACTGGCTGAACGGCTACGGCTATGCGGCTTCGGTCTTTTACGGCGATCTATTTCTTTATTTTCCGGCGCTGCTGCGGATCGTGGGCTTGACCGTGCAGGGCGCGTACAACACGTTTTTGTTTTTCGTCAACGCGGCGACGTGCCTGCTCGCCTACTGGAGCTTCAAAAAAATCTTTCGGGATGAGAACGCGGGGCTGCTCGGTTCGGCGCTCTATACGCTTTCCGCTTACCGGCTGACCGATCTCTATGTGCGGAGCGCGGTCGGCGAATTCTGCGCGATGATGTTCCTTCCGGTGCTGCTGGCGGGTGTCTATGGCATCTTATTCGACGATACGGAGCACCCCGACTACCGAAAAGCATGGGTTGCGCCCGCGCTCGCGATTGCCGGAATCGGCTACAGCCATGTGATCTCCTGCGTCACGGCGGGCGCTTTCCTGGTTCTTGGGCTGATTGTGTTTTGTAAGCGCGTATTCCGGGCGGAGCGCTTTTTTGCCCTGTGCAAAACCGTTCTCGCCGCCATTCTGCTCTGTGCTTCCTACGCGGTGCCGTTTCTCAGCTACCGGAAGGACGCGTTCGTTTTTAACGGAGCCTCCCGTCTGGACAACCTGATCCAGACCGACGGCGTCTATCCGGCGCAGATGTTCTCGCTTTTCCAGAACGGCATCGGGAACAGCCAATCCGGCATCGGCGGCATGATCGGAGAGATGCCGCTCTGCCTCGGCGCGGCGCTGATGATCGGCGCGGCGGCCTTTCTCTGGGGCTGTATGGTAAAAAAAGAAGGCACTCCGGCCGCCGACAGGAAAAAGGGCGCCGTGCTGCTTCTGCTTTCCGGGATCGCCTGCTGGCTTTGCATGATCTATTTCCCATGGGACCGGATCTCCCGCATGGGGGATCTCGCCGCGTTGGTGGTCTCCAACATTCAGTTCCCGTGGCGCTACCTCGGAATCGCCGGGCTGATGCTCGTGGGCGTCTCCTGTGCGGCGATGCTCATCTTCCACCATGCTTACGGGAGAACGGCGGAAGTGGTTTTGGCCGGCGTACTGGCGGCGGCGGTATTCGTCACCGCCTCGTGGACCTATTACGACGTGCTCAACGAGCACGGGGCCTACCGTTATTATGACGGGGGCTCGATTGGCACCTTCAGCATCGGCGGCGGCGAGTATCTGCCGGAGGGCACGGATGCGGATCTGCTCGATGCCGGGAAGCCCGAAGCGAGGGAGGGCGTTACGATTTCGGATTACGAGAAAAACGGTATCCGCGTGACGTTTTTCTGCGAAAACGAAACCGACGGCAACGCGGCGATCACGATCCCGCTTCTTTATTACCGCTATTATTCCGCAAAGACGGATTCCGGGAGCAGTTTGACCTGCTATGCCGGTGGAAATAACGTGCTGACGATGACGGTTCCGCCGAATTTTGTCGGGACGGTCACGGTCGATTTCTGCGAGCCGGTATCCTGGCGTGCCGCGGAGGCGGTTTCGGCCGCCGCGCTGCTCTTCATCGTCTGGTTTTGCGCAAAAAAGAGACGGAAGGCGGAAGCGGTATAAAGGTTTTCTCTGCGGCATTTATTGTTGCCGCGCCCTGTGCTATAATACAAATTTGATGACAATCGGTCGGACGGAGACCCTAAAAGACGGAAAGGAGGCGCCGCGATGCGCTATGGAGAAATGAGCTGCGGCAGATTTCTGGAGGAGCTTTCCTCCAAACAGGCGGTGCCCGGCGGCGGCGGAGCGTCCGCGCTGGCCGGAGCGCTGGGGGCCGCTCTCGGCAGCATGGTCGGAAACCTGACCCTGGGAAAGAAAAAATACGCCGACGTGGAGGCGGAGATCCTTGCGCTGAACGAGCACGCGGAGCCACTGCGCGAAAAGCTGCTCACCCTCGCGGATGCAGACGCCGAGGCGTTTCTTCCGCTGTCGGCGGTCTATTCCATGCCGAAGGATACGCCGGAGGAGCAGGCTGCCCGCGCAGGGGCCATGGAATCGGCGCTGGATGCGGCATGCGCGGTGCCGATGGAGATCATGGAGGCCGCCTGCCGGGTGGTGGAGCTGCTGGAAATTTATGCGGAAAAGGGCAGCACGCTCGCCGTATCGGATGCCGGGGTCGGCGCGGCGCTGTGTTCCGCGGCGATCAGGGGCGCTTCCCTCAATGTCTTTATCAATACAAAATATATGGCGAACCGGGAAAAGGCCGCCGCATTGGAGGCAAAAGCCGACGAGATGCTCGCGGAGTTTATCCCGCGGGCGGAGCGGGTCTATGAGTCCGTCGCCGCGCGGCTGACCGCAAAGAAGGAGGGCTAACCATGGCAAAAATTCTTTACGGAAAAGAAATCGCCGTTTCCCTCGCGGAGGAGACCGCAAAAAGGGCCGCCGCACTGCGAAAAAAAAGGATTGTTCCGACGCTTGCGCTCATCCGGGTGGGGGAGAACGGCGGCGACGAAGTCTATGAGCGAGGCATCTGCAGGCGCTGTGAGAAGGCCGGTATTTCCGTTGTCAAAGGGGAATTCCCGGCGGAGGCCCCCGAAGGCGAGGTGCTCTCCGCTGTGGAGAAATTCGCAAAGGACCCGGCGGTTCACGGCCTGATGGTCTTTCGCCCACTGCCGGCTCAGGTTTCCGATGAAAAAATCCGCGCCGCCATCCCGTCGGAAAAGGACGTGGACGGTGTGACGGATGCCTCCCTCGCCGGGGTCTTTACCGGGAGCGGCAGGGGCTTTGCCCCCTGCACGGCCGAGGCGTGCATCCGCCTTTTGGAGGGCTGCGGGGTGGAGCTCTGCGGCAAAAGCGCCGCGGTCGTCGGACGGAGCCTTGTGGTGGGGAAGCCCCTTGCCATGCTGCTGACCGGCCGCAACGCCACAGTTACCCTCTGCCACACAAAGACAAAGGATCTTGCGGAGGTCTGCGCCCGCTCGGAGATCCTCGTTGCGGCCGCGGGGCGGCCGGGTCTTCTCGGGAAGGACTGCTTCACCGAAGGACAGACGGTGCTTGACGTCGGCGTCAACGTGAGGGAGGACGGTACGGTCTGCGGCGATGTGAATTTTGAGGCCGCGGAGAAGGTCGTCTCGGCGGTCAGCCCCGTGCCGGGCGGCGTGGGGGCCGTCA
>CAZLMO010000040.1:0-8349 GCA_964560915.1 uncultured Oscillospiraceae bacterium | reverse complement strand
CTTCCGCGGTGCTGGTGGACCATGTTGTGCGGGCGGCGGAACAGGCCGTGCGGGGAACTGAAGGGAAAGCCTTCGGTTCTTTAAAATAATCATATTTTATCGGGACGGAATCTGCCGGCATCCATACGCGGGAAGACGGCTCCGTCTGCGGCGACGTGGATTTTGAGGCCGCGGAGAAGGCCGTCTCGGCGGTCAGCCCCGTGCCGGGCGGCGTGGGGGCCGTCACTTCCGCGGTGCTGGTGGACCATGTTGTGCGGGCGGCGGAACAGGCCGTGCGGGGGACACGGGACGAGCGGTAAGGCCGGAGATTTTTTTAAAAACGCCCCGTTTTTTGCCGAGGTCGTATCTGCCGATATATTTGCGGGAGGGGCCTCTCCGGAGATACCGCGGGCGTGCCGCGAGAGAATCGCAAGCGTATGGTGCAGCACATAGCGGGCCGCACAGTGCAGAGAACTGCGGGACGGATTATAAAACTAAGGAGATCTTTTATTGGACGTAAACCAGAGTATTTCTTATCTCAACAGTATTGACTGGCACGGCAGCAGGCTCGGACTGGAACGGATGGCCGCCCTGCTGACGAAACTCGGAGATCCCCAACAAAACCTCAGATATATTCATATCACCGGCACCAACGGCAAGGGCAGCACGGCCGCCATGCTGGAATCGGTTCTGCGGGCCGCCGGCTACAAAACCGGGCTTTATACTTCGCCGTACATAGACTCCTTTGCCGAGCGCATCCGCGTCATGGGAGAGAATATTCCGGACGAGGCACTCTGCCGTCTGACGGAGCAGGTCCGCGCCGCGGCGGATTTCATGCCGGACCACCCGACCACGTTCGAGATGGTGACGGCGCTCGGTTTCTTATATTTTACGGAGCAGAACTGTGAAATCGTTGTGCTGGAGGTCGGCATGGGCGGCGAACTGGATGCGACCAACGTCATTTTGCCTCCGGAGGCCGCCGTTTTCACCAATATCGGCCTCGACCATATGCAGGTTCTCGGCGGCACGGTGGAAGCGATCGCCGCAACAAAATCAAAAATCATCAAACCCGGTTGTTCGGCGGTGAGCTACGTGCAGCAGCCGTCCGTCCGGGCGGTTCTGGAGGCGCGCTGCGCCGAAACCGGCGTGGATTTTACGGAGGCGGATTTTTCCAAGCTGCGTCTTTGCTCTTCCACGCTCGACGGCCAGACCTTTGACTACGGGGAAGAGACCGGCATCCGCATCGCCCTTCTCGGTGAGCATCAGCGCCGGAACGCGGCCGTGGTGCTCGAGACGATCGGCATCCTGCGCCGGAAAGGCTGGCATCTTCCCGAAGAGGACGTCCGCAGAGGAATGGCACAGGCCCGGTGGCCCGCACGGTTTGAGATTCTTTCGCGGGCGCCGCTCTTCATTCTGGACGGCGGGCACAATCCCCAGTGCATGGAGGCGCTTGCCGCTTGCCTCGGGGAGACGCTCGGCGGCAGGAAAGCCATCTTCCTTGTCGGCGTGATGGAGGACAAAGACTGGGAAAACATGTTTTCCCCCGTTGATCCGTTTGCGTCCGAGTACATCGCCGTCGAGCCGGATAACGCCCGGCGCCTGTCGGCGAAAGAGCTCGCGGCGTTTCTCTCCCGCAGCGGCAAACCCGCGGCCGCGGTGCCGGAGGTCCGGCAGGCGGTAGCGCTTGCCCTGCAAAAAGCGGGAACAAACGGCGTTATCTGCGCGGCGGGCTCGCTTTTTATGGCGGGGGATATCCGCGCCTGCTTCGGAAAATAAACCTTCCGGCGGAGAAAAAGATGCTTGAGTGAGAGGATGCCGCAGTACGCGGCGGGTTTGCTTTTTATAGCAAGAGATATCCGCTCCTGCTTCGGGATATGATCGCCCATCCAAAACGGGAGCATGCAGAAATAAAAAATTAAGATAAATGGATTCCGACGTGCTCGGCAGGTTTGACTGCATGCGGAAAACAAAAAATTCGTGAAAAGGGGGTGCCGCCATGAGAAAGTATGACGTTCAAACGGTGGTTCTGACGGCGGTGCTGGCGGCGCTGGATGTCGTATTGACCCGCTTTTGCTCGGTCAATACGCTCAGCGTCAAGATCGGTTTCGGATTTATTCCGACCGCGGTCTGCGGCATTTTATTCGGGCCGTTCTGGGCGGCGGCCTGCGCGGGAATCGGGGATCTGGTCGGCGCGCTGCTTTTTCCGGTCGCCGCATACAGCCCGCTGTTTACGGCTTCGGCCGCGCTCTCCGGGGCGATCTGGGGCTCGTTTTTGCATAAAAAAGAAATCACGGGAAAAGAGATCGCAACGGCCTCTCTGGCAAACCTGACGCTGGTTACGCTCTGCCTTAACACCCTGTTTATCCATTTCCTCTATGACGTTCCATTCCGGCAGCTTTTTGCCGCGCGGGCCATGGAAAGTATCGTGATGTTTGCCGTGCAGTACACCGTGCTGCGGCTTTTGCTCGCCGCGCCGGTGATGAGGAATCTGAGGGAAAAGTATGGACGTTTTCAGCCGAAAAAAACAGCTTCGTGAACGGATGCTCCGGCAGAGGGGATCCCTTCCGGAGCAGGAACGCCGTCGGCTCTCCGAAGCGATCTGCAAAAACATGGAGGCCCTGCCGGAGATCGCCGCGGCGAAGACGGTGCTTTCCTACTTTCCCGTCGGCGGGGAAGCGGATGTGAGCGCCCTGAACGAGTTCCTTCAAAAGCGGGGGGCGGCCGTCGCGTTCCCGGTCTGCGGGAGCGACGGCGGGATGGAAGCCTATGTCCCCGAAACGCCGGGCACGCTTGTCACCGGGCTTCACGGCATCCCGGAGCCGGATCCCGGCCGCGCGAGGCGGATTCCGCCGGAGGAGCTCGACGCCGTGATCGTGCCCTGTGTCGCCTTCAGCCCGGATTGCCGCCGCCTCGGGCGCGGAAAGGGCTACTATGACCGCTATCTCCCGCGATGTGAAAATGCATTTACCGCCGCTGCCGGATATGGCTTTCAAAAGACGGAGGACCTGCCGGTGGACGGGACGGATGTCTCCCTGCAAGCGGCGGCCGATGAGAGAGGGGTCTCCCGCAGGCCGGAAAAGTGAAAAAAATAAGACGCCCCCGCCGTCCGGCAGGAGTGCCCTTGATTTATCCGCTTGCCGCTCATAGAAAATAGACGGCTTCCTCATGCGAAAATGAAAAAAGTCTATAAAGGAATATATTCTGAATTATTATATTTTTAAATGATACCTGCCAATTCTTTAATAAAACAAAAACTTCGGTCCCGCTGCGAAAAGGGGCCGGCGTTTTTTTATTGCCGGGGATTGGCTTTTTTACAGCCCGTTGCGGGAGACCTGCAATACGGTCGCGGCGATGGAACAGTGGTGGCTTGAGACACGCTCGATGTTGTGGAGCAGGTCGTTAAACAGGATGCCGTTTTCCAGCGTGCAGGTGCCGTCTTTGAGACTCTGAATATAGCCGTCCTTCGCGGCGGAGGTCTGGCTCGTCAGCGCGTGCTCGAGGGAGTAAATATCCTGCGCAAGAAAGGGGTCGTTTTCTTCAAACAGCACGGTCGCGGCGTCGGACAGACGGTTGAGCAGCTTCGCGCATTCGCGGAGATCCTCTTTTTCTTTTTCCGGAAGCGGAGTTTCCTTTTCGCTCAGTTCCGCGGCGCAGTTGATGATATTGATGCAGTGGTCGCCGATTCGGCGAAAGTCGCTGACCGCGTGGAGCAGGCGTGTGACCTCCCGGCTATCCTCGGAGGAGAGGTCGTTTCCGCATAGCTGAATCAAAAACGGCATCAGACTATCCCGGTAAGTATAGAGCTTTTTCTCATCCTCGATCATCTCATCCGCACGTTTTTCGCTGTAGTGAAAAAGCAGGTCGAGGGTATTCCGCAGAAAATCCCTGGAGTATTCGCCCATTTTTGTGGTCATCTGCGTGCACTCCCCGATCGCAAGGGTCGGCGTCGACAGCAGGTGCACATCCAGATAGGCAAAGTCGCAGCCTTTCTTTTTCTCTTTCACAATGCGGCAGGCCAGCTTCTCGAGCTGCTTAGTGAAAGGAAGCAGGACTGCAGTGGTGAGGACGTTAAACAGCGTGTGGAACAGCGCGATCTGGAAAGGCGTGATGGCGTCATCGAGGAACGTAAATTTGAAAATTGCATTAAATGTATAAAAAACAGCACAGAACAAAGTCGTACCGACGACGTTAAACAAAATATGGATCGCGGAGACGCGCTTGGCATTGCGGTTGACGCCGATGCTGGAGATCAGCGCGGTTGCGCAGGTGCCGATATTCTGGCCGAGAATAATCGGGATCGCGGCGCCGAAGGTCACGCTGCCCGTCAGGGAGAGCGCCTGCAGCATGCCTACGGAAGCGGCGGAGCTCTGGATGATCGCGGTGATCACCGTACCGGTAAGAATGCCCAGCACCGGATTGCTGAAAGTGGTGAACACGCGGCTGAATTCCGGCATATCGGAAAGCGGGGCGACCGCGTCGCTCATCAGCTCCATGCCAAACATCAGCACACCGAATCCGAGCAGGATTTCGCCGAGCTGCTTTTTCTTACGGCTCTTGCTCAGGGTGAGCAAGATTCCGAAGATGGCGGCAAGCGGTGAAAAGGATTCCGGTTTCAGCAGGCGAAGGAAGAAGTTGTTGCTTTCGATGCCGACCATGGAGAGCAGCCACGCGGTCAGCGTGGTGCCGATGTTGGACCCCATGATGATGCCGATGGTCTGGCTGACTTCCATGATGCCCGAATTGACGAATCCGACCAGCATGACGGTCAGCGCGGAAGAAGACTGGATAGCGATGGTGATGCCGGCGCCGATGAGCAGGCTTTTCCACTTGCTGCAGGTCATCTCTCTGAGGGCTTTTTTCAGCTTGCAGCCCGCCATCTTCTCCAGCCCGTTGGACATGGTGTTCATACCGAATAAAAAGAACGCCACGCCGCCCAGCAGGGTAAAAATCGAAAATATATCCATACCGCACTTCCCTTCCGGTGAAATTGCCTTTTCAATATAACATATTTTCGTGAGGGGATAAAGAAAAATTTTTGGAAACCGCTGCCGCGGAAAAAGGAGGACGGGATATTGATTTTAAATAAAAGATGAGCTATACTGAAACTCGGAATATCAAACGGGAGGATGCACAATGCGTACAGAGATCGTCTATGGCGGAAGAATTTTTAACATGATCGAGGACGGCGCCTACCGCGACGACAACGGGTATTATGTCGTCCACGCCTACTGCACGGAGGATCGGCCGGATCTGCAGGGCTGGGTCAACAGTTATTATGTCCGCGCAAAAGACTCCGCCTGCAAAGAGATCGTCGAGATCCGCCCGTGGTGCCCTTATCATCCGGAATATGGCTTCCTTTAATAAATCCTTTTTATAAAACATATAATTTTTCCGATGGGCGCCTTCCCCGGCGCCTGTTTTTTTATTCCGCATGGTTGACACGGACGGAAAACCCAATATAATAAATTTGTCTGCATTGTGCACGGGGTGTACGATGCACCTGTTTTCATTTTTCAGAACTGCGAGGAAAAGACAACATGACAAAACTTGTGCTGAGGCGGCCGGTTTCTGCGCTGCTGGTAATTCTTGCCGTCGCCGTGTTCGGTCTCTATTCCATATTCGGTCTGCGTATGGAGCTGATGCCGGAGATGGAAATGCCGATGCTGATCGTGATGACGGTCTATCCCGGCGCCGCGCCGAACAGCGTGGAAAAGCTCGTCACGAAAGGTGTGGAAGATGCGGGCGGCGCACTTTCCGGCATCGACAGCGTGACCTCCTATTCCTATGAAAATTACTCTCTGGTCTTATTTACCTACAATTACGGGGTGGACATCAACGAGTGCTATTCCGACCTCTCCATTGCGCTGGACGGCGTGACGTTCCCGGATGAGGCGCAGGAGCCGATCATCATGGAGCTCTCGCTGAACGCCATGCCGACCATCGAAGTCTCCATCGAGGCGCCGAACGCCGAGAACCTGCTCTCCTATGTGGAGGACAACATCGTGCCGGATATCGAGGCGCTGAACGAGGTCGCCAAGGTTGATCTCTACGGAGGCCAGGAAAACTATGTCTGCGTGCTGCTCAATGAGGAGCTGATGAACCAGTATGGGCTTTCGATCAATTCGATCGCCGGGTTCATCACAGCCGCGGATTTCAACGTCCCGGCGGGCAGCGTCCAGGCCGGTACGCAGGATATCGGCGTGGTGGCCTCCTCGAATCTCACATCCCTCCGGGGGCTGCAGGATGTTCCCCTGATCACCGCCACGGGCAGCCAGATCACGCTGGGCGATGTGGCGCAGGTCTCCATGAACACCAAATCCACGGACAGCCTCAGCCGCTACAACGGGGATGAGAGCATCATTCTCGCGGTCACAAAGAACCAATCCGCGGGCTCCGTCACGGCCGCAAACAAGGTCGTGAATCTCATTGAGGGGTTTCAGGCAAAAAATCCGGATATGAGCTTCCAGATGATTTACAACGCCGGAGAATACATTGTGAGCGCCCTTTCCACCATCGGCGAGACGCTTTTAATCGGCGTCGCCTGCTGCATGCTGGTACTTTTATTCTTCACCGGAGATCTGAAAGCCAGCCTGATCGTTGGCGCGTCGATGCCGTTTTCGGTGCTGATGGCGCTGTGCTGCATGCGCCTTTTGGGGTACACGCTGAACCTGCTGACCGCTGGGTCGCTGATCATTGCCATCGGCATGATCGTCGATAACTCCATTGTCGTGCTGGAGAGCTGTTTCCGCATGAGAGAGGAGGGCGCAAGTTACCGGGAGGCCGCGCTTACCGGCAGCAAATCCGTCATGATGTCCATCGTGGCCTCCACGCTGACCACCATCGTCGTCTATCTGCCGCTGACCTTCATGAAGGGCCTGACCGGGCAGATGTTTATTGAATTCGGCTGGACGATCATTTTCGTTTTGAGCAGCTCCCTGCTGAGCGCCGTCACCATCGTGCCGCTCGCCTTCCTGAAGCTGCAGCCGAAGCCGCGGGAGGATCTTCCCGTCAATCGCTTTCTCAAAAAGACAACCGATGCGTACGCCCGCTTTCTGCCGAAGCTTTTCCGCCATAAGGCTGCGGGAATTCTGACGGCGGTCGGTCTTTTCGTAGGCGCGGTTGCCCTTGCCTTCACGCTTCATCTGGAGCTGATCCCGATTTCTTACGACGGAAGCATCTCCGTGACCGCCGATTTCCGCCCGGGCACGCAGATCACCTCCATCGACGAGCAGATCCGTCCAATCGAAGAGGCCCTTCTTGCGGATAAAAATTTCGACGAGGTGAGCCTCTCCGTCTCCGGAGAGAATATGACGGGCAACACCGCCACCCTCACCGCCTACAGCGCAAAGGGCTGCGAACGCAGTTCGGAAGCGGCGGTCGAATATTATACCGATCTTTTTAAAGATATGACGAACATGGATCTCACCATCTCCGGTACGGGCGGCGGGATCATGTCCGCATTTACTTCTTATTTAAGCGCCGATATTGTCGTTGATCTTCAGGGCAGCGACATCGACGACCTGAAGGCGGCCGCGAAAGAGATCAAGGCCGTCATACAGAAGGTCCCGGGCGTCCTCAAGGTCGATTCCGACGCCGAGCAGGCATCGACGCAGGCCGGCATCCGGATCGACCCGCAAAAAGCCATGGCCGTCGGTCTGACGCCCGCTCAGGTCGCCATGGATCTCTATTCCTCCGTCAGCGGCATCGAGGCCTCCACCATGGTGGTCGACAACGAGGAGTATTCCATCCGCCTTGAATATCCGGAGGGCAGGTACGACAATGTCAACGGCCTGATGGATAAGACCATCTCCACCCCATACGGCACGTCGGTCGCGCTCAGCGAGATCGCCGAGCTCACCTACGGCGAGGAGCTGGAGACCCGGGTCCGCAAGGATGGAAACTATCAGATCGCCCTGACCGTGACGCCGGCGGAATCCGCCCGCTGGACCGCCAGCGATAAAATCTATGCGTCGCTGGATGGGATCGAGCTGCCGGACGGCGTCGAGATCGTGGAGAGCGACATGGATGAAACCATGTACGAGGAACTGTACAGCATGCTGGCCGCCATCGCGTTCGGCGTCTTCCTGGTCTTTCTCGTGATGGCGATCCAGTTTGAGTCGCCGCGCTTCTCGCTGATGGTCATGGTCAGCATCCCGTTTTGCCTGATCGGATCCTTCCTGGTCATGTTCCTTATGCAGACCACCTTCAGCATGATTTCGCTGATGGGCTTTTTGACGCTGGTGGGCACGGTCGTCAACAACGGCATCCTGTTTGTCGATACCGCGAACCAGCTTAAAATCAATATGCCGGTAGAGCAGGCCCTCATTAAGAGCGGCCAGATCCGCCTGCGCCCGATCCTGATGACGACGC